>CALBDB010000153.1 GCA_937927755.1 uncultured Lysobacterales bacterium | reverse complement strand
ACACCATTCCGCCAAGCGTGCACTGAATCGCTATATGAACCGCGTCGCACCGGCCTCTTTCCGTGATGTCGACATAGTGATGTTTCTGGTAGAAGCCGGCAGTTGGACCCGGCAGGATGAGTTCGTGGCCAAGGCCCTGGCTACGGTAAACGTGCCGGTTATGCTGGTATTGAACAAGGTAGACCTGGTGCCGGACAAGGCGACCCTGCTGGAGTTCGTCGATAAAAATTTCCGTGACAGTCATTACGACAGCATCATGATGATTTCTGCGAAAAACGGCAGCGGTGTAGAAGAACTTGAAAACAGGGTCTTACAGAAATTGCCATTCTCAAGACCATTCTATGACGAGGACCAGTTTACAGATCGCAGTGAACGCTTCCTCGCGGCGGAAATGATCCGGGAGCAGTTGACCCTGCGGCTGCATCAGGAGTTACCCTACGCGCTGACGGTGCAGATCGAGGAATTCAAACGCAAAGGCAATCTGCTGACAATTGGCGCGATCATCTGGGTGGAACGGGATAGCCAGAAGCAAATTACAATCGGCAAGAATGGTATTGTGCTGAAGCAGGTCGGCAGCAAGGCACGCGCGGTCCTGGAAGAGCTTTTTGGTGAGAAAATTTTCCTGCGTCTGTGGGTAAAGGTCAGCCGGGACTGGTCTGACAGCGACCGGCTGATCGAAAGGTTTGGATATACAGATTAACGGGTCCGGGTCCTTATGAGCCGTATGCAACTGGAGCCGGCCTATGTACTGCACAGCCGCTCTTTCCGTGAAACCAGCCTTATAGTCGAGGCGTTCACACGCGAGCATGGCCGTGTAGCGGTTGTTGCCCGTGGTGCGAAATCACCCCGGTCACGCTGGAAAAATGTCCTGCAGCCATTCCGCCCCCTGGTGATCAGTTGGAGCCAGAAAAGCGACCTGGGCACACTGGCAGCCGCTGACCAGGTGGCTTCACCGCCCGTATTGCAGGGGCAGGCGCTTTACTGCGGGCTGTATATGAACGAACTCCTGATGCGCCTGTTGCACAGGGGGGATCCGCATGCAGAGGTGTTTGAGCGCTACCGCCAAGCCCTTTCGGAGTTAGCGGCAGAGGCGCCGCCTCAACCGCTTTTGAGGGTGTTTGAAAAGCACCTTCTCGACGCGACAGGTTACGCAATGTTGCTGGACAGGGAATATGGCAGCGGTGCAGAAATCCAGCCACGAAGCTGGTATGAATATCAACCGGACCGCGGCCCTGTTTTGAGCGTCGGGCCGGGTGAAGGCAGGGTTTCAGGGGCTGCGTTGCTGGCATTGCATGCAGAAAACATGCAAGCTGAATACCTGCCGGAATTGAGGCGGTTGATGCGTGCTGTTATCGGCTATCATCTCGGCAGCAAACCGTTGGCGAGCCTGGCCCTGTTTTCCGGCTGATAACCAGCCAGGGTAGTTGAGAGGAATACGTTAATGAGAACCGGTAAATTGCTTTTGGGCGTCAATATCGATCACGTCGCGACCATACGCCAGGCCCGGGGCGCACATTATCCAAGTGTGCTGGAAGCCGCCCGCATAGCTGAAAACGCCGGTGCGGACGCAATCACGGTGCACCTGCGGGAGGATCGCCGGCATATACAGGACCAGGAGGTTGTGGACTTGTGCAAGCAGGTCAGTACGCGGGTAAATCTTGAAATGGCGGTAACCGACGAAATGCTGGCCATAGCCGAGTTCAATCGTCCGGCAGATGTGTGCCTGGTTCCGGAAAAACGCGAGGAACTGACGACCGAGGGCGGTCTTGATGTGCTGGCGCATTTTGATTCTGTGAAGTACGCCTGCAAACGCCTGGGAGAAGCCGGTATCCGGGTTTCCCTGTTTATCGACCCGGACATCGATCAACTCGATGCCGCGGTGGCCTGTGGTGCACCGGTAGTTGAATTGCACACGGGCAGTTATGCGGATGCCGACGGGGCCGATGTTGAGTCCGAGTACCGGCGTATAGTCAGCGCGGCGGAGCATGGGGATTCGATTGGCTTGCAGATGAACGCCGGTCATGGTCTGCACTACCAGAATGTAAAACCCATTGTTCGTATTCCACAGCTGGTGGAGTTGAATATTGGTCACGCCATCGTCGCCCAGGCCCTGTTTGTCGGCCTGGAAAAGGCGGTGAAAGATATGCTTGTGTTGATGAAGTAGATAAATGAAACAAGTGACCAGGATCTTCAGAAATTGCCCGTTGCAGACGGCTTATCCATACACAGGGCAACCTGGCTGATGGGCCGCAGTCGCAAAAGGCTCCCGGACACGCCGTTTGAACTGGATATAGGCTCCCTGGATCCAAAAGGTGCGGGATTGGCTGAACACGAAGGGAAGAAACTAAAAGTTTCTGATGCCCTGGCGGGCGAAAAGGTCCTTGCCCGGTACCTGTTTGGCAGGCATAACAGGGGTAAGGCTGAGACACTCGAGGTTTTGCAGCCATCCGCTGACAGGGTATTGCCACGCTGTCCGCATTTTGGCATCTGTAGCGCCTGCAACCTGCAGCATCTTTCCATGGATGCGCAATTGGCGAGAAAAGAGACTGCACTTCTTCGTAGCCTGGAGAATACCGGCCAGCTTTACCCGGCCAGTGTTTACGCGCCACTGAGCGGCCCATTATGGAATTACCGCCGCAAGGCGCGTCTCTCGGTCAGGGATGTTGCCGCCAAGGGGCGGGTGCTTGTCGGCTTTCGTGAGCGCGATGGCCGGTTTGTAGCCGACATGGGCGAGTGCCATATCCTGAGAACGGAAATTGCCGATGCGCTGCCGGACCTTTCAAAGCTTATAGAGTCACTCGATTGCCGGGCCGCGATTCCGCAGATCGAAGTGGCCTGCGGTGATCAGAAAAGTGCCTTGATTATCCGTCATCTCGAGGAATTGTCCGTCGCAGACGTTGAAAGACTGCGCTCATTCGCGCAGCAATCGGGTCTCGGAATTTTTTTGCAACCGGGCGGACCCGAAAGCATTCACCTGTTGGCGCCCGAAGACCTGCATCTGGAGTACACCATCGAAGCGCTTGGCTTGCGGTTCCAGTTTGAGCCGCTGGATTTTATCCAGGTCAATGGCGGACTCAACCAGCTGATGATTGCGCGGGCACTGGAATTACTGGATCCGCAACCCGAAGACAGAATCCTGGACCTGTTTTGCGGGCTGGGGAATTTCACCCTGCCGCTGGCAAGCCGCGCTGGCCACGTATGCGGCGTTGAAGGATCGCAGGCGATGGTGGAGCGCGGCCGTTCCAATGCCAAGCTCAACGGCCTTGATAACGTGAAGTTCCATGCCGCCGACCTGTATCAGTCCTGTCAGAAAGCTCCCTGGCCAACGCTGGATTTCAACAAGGTCCTGCTGGACCCCCCGCGCTCCGGCGCACTGGAATTATTGCCGTGGATTGCCGCGAGCGGAGTGAGCAGGGTGCTGTATATTTCCTGTAACCCTGAAACACTTGCACGGGACGCTGCTCTGCTGGTCAACCAGTATGGCTTTAGCATCAATGGTGCCGGTATCATCAACATGTTTCCGCACACACCGCACAGCGAAGCCATAGCCATGTTTGAACGTAAAGTTGACGGAGACACTAAATGACAACCCAATCGTTGGGGCCGTTGCTGATCGGTCTTTCCGGAACCGGGATCACGGCTGAAGAGCGTGACTGGCTGCGGCATCCGTCGGTGGGTGGAGTCGTTTTGTTTGCCCGCAATTACCGCGACCTGTCACAGCTGACGGAATTGACAGCCGCGATCGCTGGAATTGAAGGTCGCGAACTGTTGATTTGTGTTGACCACGAGGGCGGCCGCGTGCAGAGGTTTCGGGAAGGCTTCACACGTCTGCCGCCTTTGGCCATACTGGGCAAACTGTATGCTGACTCACCGTCCACTGCACGTGATTTCGCTTACCGGCACGGCCGCGTAATGGCTACCGAGCTGCTGCTTTGCGGTGTGGACCTGAGTTTTGCACCCGTGCTGGACGTCGGCGATCGCAGCGTTGTCATCGGCGACCGTGCGTTTTCCGCCGATACCGATATCATTATCGACCTGTCCAGTGCCTACATCGCCGGTATGCATGATGCTGGAATGATGGCCACCGGCAAACACTTCCCCGGCCACGGTTCGGTCGAAGCAGACTCACATACGGACAATGTCTGTGACCAGCGCCCGTTAGATGAAATTGAACGCCTCGACCTGAAACCGTTTGCAGCCCTGAGCGAAAACCTGGACGCGGTAATGATGGCGCACGTGGTCTACCCGGAGGCAGATGCCCTGCCGGCCGGTTACTCACCGTTCTGGATCAGGGATATTTTGCGGCGGAAACTGGGTTTCAGGGGCACCGTGTTTTCTGATGACCTAGGCATGTTCGCTGCAAAATTGGCGGGTGGGCTAGTCGAGCGGGCCAGGGACTCCCTGCAAGCAGGCTGTGACGCCGTCCTGGTCTGCGACCCGGCTGACGTGAGAACCCTGCTGGCAACCACCGGATTAGCGTTTGCCGATGCAGACGATGCACTTATGCGTCTAAAAGGCCGGAATACGACCAGTCGGGAGGATGTGGAGCGGGTCGGGGAATGGCGGCAATGGAAGAAAACAATCGAACAACTGGAATCGGAGCAATCCCTATGGGTATGAAGAACACCCCGGACCCGCGTAAATTACTGGAAAATTCCCGGGTACTCTTTAGCCGTGAAGAAGTCGAAGCTGCCGTTCAGAAAATGGCGGATGAGATCAATGAATTTTACGGTGACGAGCCATTGATCCTGGTCTCTGTTTTGACCGGCGCAATCATTCCGGCGGCATGGCTGGCCACCAGGCTGAAAATGCCCCTGCAAATGGATTTTGTCCATGCAACCCGGTACCGCGGGGGCTTGTATGGCGCGGAACTGGAATACCGGGTGCCACCCCGTCTTGACCTGGAGGATAAACACGTCCTGATTGTCGATGACATATTCGATGAGGGCAACACGCTGGCCGCCATCAAGGGGTCGGTCGAAAAGCGAAAGGCACGTTCCGTGAAAATGGCGGCCCTGGTTCGCAAGGATCACGACCGTGGTCTGCCCAGGGATTATATCGATTTTGCCGGGCTCGACGTGCCGGATGTCTACGTTTTCGGCTGTGGCATGGATGCCTATGAAGAATGGCGGCACCTCGATGAGATACTGGTACTCGAGGCAGGCTGAATGAATCGCCTTGGGCTCATCGGGGGCACCGGCCTCGATCACTGGGGACACGCGGTGCACTCGCACGCCCTTCAGAGCAAGTATGGCCAACCGTCAGCAACGGTGGCGGAGTTTCATGTCGGTAATCTATGCTTGTATTTTCTCCCCCGGCATGGCGGACAACATCAGATACCCCCGCACGCGGTTAATTACCGCGCCAATATCGATGTTTTAAGACAGCTGGGAGTCACTGGAATCGTTGCTGTCAACGCCGTGGGTGGTATCGGCAGTGCGCACGTTCCGGGGAGCATTGTCATCCCCGACCAGTTGATCGATTATACCTGGGGCAGGGAGCATAGCTTCAGCCTGGTTGACGGTGATGAACTCCTGCATGTTGAATTTGCTGAGCCATTTGACAGCCGTATACGCAAGGACCTGCTCAGGTCTGCCAACGCTGCCGGCATTAGCGTAATTGAAGGCGGTTGTATTGCGGTCGCGCAGGGTCCAAGATTGGAAACAGCCGCAGAAATCCTGCGATTCAAGCGGGATGGTTGTGACATGGTCGGGATGACCAGTATGCCGGAAGCGGCGTTGGCCCGGGAAGCCGGGCTGGCTTATGCAAGCCTGTGTGTCAATGCAAACCGTGCAGCGGGACTGGGCAATGAGCCGGTCAGCATGGAGGCTATCGAAGAAACACTTTCAATTGCAATGGTCAAGGTACGCGGTCTGCTTGCCAGCTTTTTTGAGGAATTTGAAGATGTCATCTGAAACCCGTTTCCCACACCTCCTGTCACCATTGGACCTTGGTTTTACAAGCTTGAAAAACCGGGTGCTGATGGGTTCCATGCATACCGGCCTGGAAGA
>CALBDB010000152.1 GCA_937927755.1 uncultured Lysobacterales bacterium | reverse complement strand
GCCCACGACACCAACCGGGTGGTGGTCAAGATCATGCACCAGGTATTGCACGAACACGATATCAACCCGGCCGTCGTACTCCTTGCACCGCCACAGCGTGAATACCTGCCGGCGATCCTGCAAGCCACCGAGACAATTGACCTCGCCATCCCGCGCGGTTCAAAAGGCCTGATCGATTTCGTACGCGATAATGCACGAATCCCGGTCATCGAGACCGGCGCCGGCATCGTCCATACCTATGTAGATGCCAGTGCTGACCTTGCCAAAGCGAAGATCATCATCACCAACGCCAAGTCCCGACGTGTCAGCGTCTGCAACGCACTTGATACGCTGGTTTTGCACCGTAACCTGTTGCCGGAGTTACCGGATCTGATGCGTTCACTGGGTGAAGATCATGCCGTTGAAGTTTTTGCGGATGAAGCTTCCTTTGCTGTATTGGACGGCCAATACGCGGCTGGTCTGCAAGCTGCATCCGAAGAACATTTCGGCACCGAGTTCCTGTCGCTGAAAATGTCCATTAAAACCGTTTCGGGCCTCGATGAAGCCCTTGAGCACATTCACCACTACAGTTCAAAACACTCCGAAGCCATCGTCGCCGAGGATCCACAGACCATTGAGAAGTTTCTGAACACTGTTGATGCAGCTGCGGTCTATGCAAACACCTCGACAGCCTTCACCGACGGCGGCCAATTCGGCATGGGTGCAGAAATCGGCATCAGCACCCAGAAACTCCACGCCAGGGGCCCAATGGCCTTACCGGAGTTGACCAGCTACAAGTGGATAGTAAGGGGTTCGGGGCAAATTCGCTCCTGACAGCAGGCAGAAGCTGTAGGAGCGACGCTCGCGTCGCGATTTTTCGCTCTTCAAACCTACCAACCAAGCACACCCCGGCAGCAGGGGGTGGGTATCTTTGTTCAGGAGCCTTCGCGAACAGGACGTTTGCGAAGGTCTCATGTGGAACATCCCCCTCCCCACGTATTGTGCGAGTTTGATACTTGGGCCTATTCGGTAGGTCAATCGCGACGCGAGCGTCGCTCCTACAGGATTCCCAAATGCTGTGTTAGCTGGTGAAGTGAAATTTGCCGTCTTCTACGGTGATATTTACGGTGTCTCCTGATGCAAAATCACCGGCCAGGATACTTTGGGCCAGCGGGTTTTCGATTTGTTGCTGGATGGCTCGCTTCAGGGGTCTTGCACCATAGACCGGGTCGAAGCCGGCTTCTGCGAGCAGGTCTAGGGCTTCGTCGGTGATCTCCATTTCAAGACCGGTATGCTCGAGACGCTTTCTGAGCATTTCGAGCTGGATACCTGCGATCAGGCGGATTTGCGACTGGTCGAGCGGGTGGAATACCACCAGGTCGTCTACGCGGTTGATGAACTCGGGCCGGAAATGATGCCCGACTACATCCATCACTGCCGACTTCATGTCATCGTAACTGCCACCGGCCAGATCCTGGATACGGCTGGAGCCGAGATTTGATGTCATGACGATCACGGTGTTGCGGAAATCTACCGTGCGGCCATGGCCATCGGTTAAACGGCCGTCATCAAGCACCTGTAACAGGATATTGAAGACATCTGAATGGGCTTTTTCCACTTCATCCAGCAGGATGACGGAATAAGGCCGGCGCCGGACTGCCTCGGTCAGGTAACCACCTTCTTCGTAGCCGACATAGCCGGGAGGGGCACCGATCAGGCGGGCCACGGAGTGTTTTTCCATGAACTCCGACATGTCGATACGCACCATGGCTTCCTCGGTATCAAACATGAATTCCGCCAATGATTTGCACAGTTCGGTTTTACCGACACCGGTCGGGCCGAGGACCAGGAATGAACCGATCGGGCGGTTGGCATCCGATAAGCCCGCACGCGCGCGGCGTATTGCGTTTGAAACCGATATTACTGCTTCGTCCTGGCCAATCACCCGATTGTGAAGTGCCGATTCCATACGCAACAGCTTGTCGCGCTCACCCTCGAGCATCCTTGATACAGGGATACCGGTCCAGCGTGATACGACCTCTGCGATCTCGTCTTCGGTAACACTGGTGCGCAGCAATGTGAAATCTGCCTGCTCGCCTTTTTCAGCCTGTTTCAACGCCTCTTCCAGTTCCGGGATACGCCCGTACTGCAGCTCTGACATACGTGCCAGGTCGCTGGCGCGGCGGGCTGTTTCCAGTTCGGCGCGGGTGCGTTCAAGCTCTTCCTTGATATGTGTCGTGCCCTGTACGGCAGCTTTCTCTGATTTCCAGATTTCCTCCAGATCCGAAAACTCACGTTCAAGTTGAGCGATGGTCTCTTCCAGGTCTGCCAAGCGTTGAATCGATGCCTCGTCCTTCTCTTTCTTCAGTGCTTCGCGCTGAATTTTCTGCTGGATCAGGCGCCGTTCGAGACGGTCCAGTTTTTCCGGCTTTGAATCGATTTCCATGCGGATACGCGAAGCCGCCTCGTCCATCAGGTCTATGGCTTTGTCCGGCAATTGCCGGTCGGAAATATAACGGTGCGACAGGGTAGCGGCAGCCACCAGCGCAGGATCGCTGATATCGACACCATGGTGAACTTCGTATCGTTCCTGCAATCCACGCAGGATGCCGATTGTGTCTTCTACCGATGGTTCTCCGACAAATACTTTCTGAAAGCGACGCTCCAGTGCGGCATCTTTTTCCATGTACTGCCGGTATTCATCCAGCGTGGTAGCGCCGATGCAGTGCAACTCGCCGCGCGCCAGGGCAGGCTTGAGCATATTGCCGGCGTCCATGGAGCCCTCGGCTTTACCGGCACCGACCATGGTATGAATTTCATCGATAAACAGGATGACATTGCCTTCTTGTTTACTGAGGTCATTGAGCAATGCTTTCAGACGTTCTTCGAACTCACCACGGAATTTTGCACCCGCAATCAGCGCGCCCATATCCAGTGACAGCACACGCTTGCCTTTCAGTCCTTCGGGTACTTCGCCGTTGACGATCCGCTGCGCCATACCTTCTACGATAGCTGTCTTGCCCACACCGGGCTCGCCCATCAGCACCGGGTTATTCTTGGTCCGGCGTTGTAAAACCTGGATACACCTGCGAATTTCCTCGTCCCTGCCAATGACGGGGTCGAGTTTCGATTGCTCGGCTTTTTCTGTCAGGTCAATGGTGTATTTTTCCAGCGCCTGGCGGGATTCCTCGGCGTTGGGGTCGTTGACCTGCTCTCCGCCACGTATTTCATCAATGGATTTCTCAATGGCTTCGCGGTTGGCGCCGGTCTGCTTCAGGATGTCGGCAACCGGGCCTTTGACATCCAGCGCCGCCAGCACGAATAACTCGCTGGCGATGTACTGGTCATCACGTTTTTGTGCCAGCTTGTCGGTCACAGTCAACATCTTGATGGTGTCATTGGAGAGATTGACCTCTCCCGCAGCACCGGAAACCTTCGGCAGTGAATCGAGCCGTTCACCGAGCTTTGAACGCAGTGCATTAACCTTGACGCCGGCCTTGGTCAACAGGTGACGGATAGAGCCGCCCCCCTGGTCGAGCAAGGCCACCATGACATGGTCCGGCTCGATTAACTGATGGTCCAGCCCGACCGCCAGGCTCTGTGCGTCCGCCAGTGCCAGTTGGAACTTACTGGTGAGTTTGTCCATTCGCATTGTCTATTCCTCAAAATGTTTGAGCCGCCCAATAACGGACTCCGATGAGGACTATTTGCGGTCTGAAGTACAAAAAAACAATATTTCGAGATTACAGGCGTTTAGTACGTTCGAGAATATCATTGGGAACCGACCGATCTATTCACAAACCCAAGCCAGGGCGTTACCATGGTGAATAGCACGCCAAACAGGGGAGAGGCCGGGCTTCAAGAAAGACGCAAAGTGGATAGACAACAATTCTGGTAACTATACCCTCTGATTTAGGATTCGATCCTGCACTGCTCTGCCGAGGTAACCCATAAAAGGAACTCGAATATGCTTCGCTCACTAAGAACTACAATTACGTCACTGGTTGTTTTCCTGGTCGCCGCTTGCTCGGAACCACCACCCCCGGTTGTCCAGGAAGTTGCACGGCCAGCCAAACTGTATACGGTGATCCCGGCTGGTGGAGAACTTTTCCGTTCTTTCCCAGGAGAAGTCCGCGCCACGGACCAGGCCGAATTGGCCTTCCGCGTATCGGGTGAACTGATCGAATTCCCGGCCACGCGGGGCAAGAAAGTATCCCAGGGTGAACTGCTGGCCAGGCTGGACCCCGCAGACTTCCAGGCGGCCCTGAACCAGGCGCAGGCACAGTATGACCTGTCAAAAGCGCAATTTGAGCGGGTCTCGGAACTGGTCGAACGTCAACTTGTTTCACAATCTGAGTACGACCAGCGCTTTGCCTTGATGAAGGTACGGCAATCGGACCTGACCCGTGCCCGCAATAACCTTGATTACACCAACATACATGCACCTTTCGATGGAGTGATTGCCCGCCGCCTATCGGAAAATTACCAGAGCGTCACCGCTGGCCAGGTCGTCATGATATTGCAGACCGGCGAGATGATTGATGTGACGATCGATGTTCCCGAATCAATCGTTTCCAGGGTCGAAAGAACGGTTGCAAACCGCCAACTGAAACCTGTCCAGGTACGTTTCGATTCAAGCGGGGATGAGACCTATGACGCATATTATAAGGAGCATGAAGCGCAGGCTGATGAGGCGACGCTGACTTACAAACTGACGGTTTCGCTGCCCAATCCCGAAAACGTAAACATACTACCGGGCATGAGCGCCACCGTGATTGCCAACATCGGCGCCTTGTACAGGAGAGAGACCGAGGGCGTCATTGTACCGATTGAGGCTGTTTTCAGCGCCGAGGAAGAGCCGTTGGATGCGGAAGACAAGTATGTCTGGCTGGTCAATCCGGACAGCATGCGGGCAATGAGAAAGGCCGTGAGAGTTGGGCAACTCCGTGGCTCCGATATTACCGTCCTTGAGGGTCTCAGTGAGGGCGACCTGATTATTTCCGCGGGTGTTAATGCAGTACAGGAAAACATGCTGGTCCGCCCAATGGAGCGTGAGGGGGGACTGTAATGCTTCTTGCGCAATTTGCGATTGAGAAAAAAGTCATCAGCTGGATGCTGGTGCTGATTTTCGGCGTTGGGGGCATGGTTGCTTTTTTCGCCTTGGGACAACTGGAAGATCCACCGTTTACAGTAAAAGACGCTAAGATCATGGTTGCTTACCCGGGCGCGTCGGCACGGCAGGTCGAAGAGGAAGTCACCTACCCTGTTGAACAGGCATTGCAACAATTGTCATCACTGGACGAGGTCGTTTCCACATCCAGCGCCGGTCTGTCACAGATAACCCCCACCATTCAAAACACCTACGGCGGGGCGGAATTACAACAGGTATGGGATACGCTTCGACGCAAGATCAGTGACATGGGTGTGCGTGGTGAATTGCCGCCCGGCACATCCGAACCATTGATCCTGGATGATTTTGGTGATGTTTTCGGGCTGATGCTGGCGGTCACCGGTGACGGTTACAGCTATGGTGAAATTGAAGATTATGTCGACTATTTACGCCGTGAACTGATCCTGGTTCCCGGCATTGCCAAGGTTGAAATCACCGGCGCACGTGAGCGGCAGGTGTTTGTCGAAATATCCCAGTCAAGACTAGCCACCCTGGGAATTTCCCTGCAGCGAATCTTCACGCTGCTTCAGACGCAGAACCAGGTCTCAAATGCAGGCAGTATCCGCGCTGGTTCTGAAGCTGTACGTATTAATCCGACCGGCGAGTTCACCGATGTCAGGCAACTCGAGCAATTGCTGATCTCGGACCCTGGGGCGAGCGAACTGATCTATCTTGGCGATGTTGCCAGGGTGTACCAGGATTACGCGGAAGTCCCGAATAAAATCATGCGCTTTGCCGGGAAACCAGCCCTGGTTCTCGGTATTTCTTTCACAGCAGGTGTTAATGTCGTGGAGATCGGCAGAGCCCTGGCAAAACGTGGAGAGGAACTGGAATTCGCCCGGCCGGTGGGTATGGAACTCAATGTTATTTATAACCAACCGGTAGAGGTGGAAAAGTCGGTTGCCTCTTTTCTGAAGAACCTTATCGCAGCCGTAGCGATCGTTATCATCGTACTGCTGTTTTTTATGGGGATAAAAAGTGGAATTCTGATCGGTCTGATCCTGTTTTTGACCTGCTCCGGCACATTTATCCTGATGATGAGCAAGGGTATCGAGTTGCAACGTATATCCCTCGGGGCACTGATCATTGCACTCGGCATGCTGGTCGACAATGCCATCGTTATAACCGAGGGTGTGCTGATCGGCCTAAAGCGTGGCATGACCAAGCTGGCTGCAGCCAATGCAATTGTCCAGCAAACCATGTGGCCACTGCTCGGTGCTACCTTTATTGCCATACTTGCTTTTGCGCCGATTGGACTGTCACCGGATTCCACCGGTGAATTTGCCGGCTCATTGTTCTGGGTGCTGCTGTTTTCACTAATGCTGAGCTGGTTTACAGCCATGACGCTGACACCGTTTTTCTGCGACTTGTTCTTCAAGGAGGAAATCCAGACCGCGCAGGACTCCGGCGTGGAACAGGAAGATCCCTACAAGGGCGCATTATTTGTTGCTTACAAGAAACTACTTGATTTCTGTATGCGGCGACGGTGGCTAACCGTCATTACTCTGATTGTCATGCTAGCGGCATCAATAGCCGGTTTTGGTAAGGTACAACAGTCATTCTTCCCGCCTTCTACCACGCCGATATTCATGGTTGATTTCTGGCTACCCGAGGGCACCGATATTCGCGCCACCGAGGAAAATGTGGTCGCAATCCAGAACAGCCTCGCAGGGGATGAACGGGTGGAATTCTCCCATGCCGTGATTGGCGGGGGCATGCCACGATTCATGTTGACCTATACACCAGAGCAGGCCTATTCAAGCTATGCGCAACTGCTATTCCGAATCAAGGATTCTGAAAATGTAATTCCAATGATGAAGGATGTAGAGAAGTTTCTCGCGGAGAATTATCCACAGGCTTCAATCAAGTTCCGCCGGCTGGAAATCGGCCCATCTCCACCGGCCAAAATCGAGGCGAGATTTATCGGTCCGGATCCGGAAGTGCTGCGGAAGCTGGCTTTTGAGGCCAAGAACATCATGCGTGAAGATCACAATGCCACCGGAATTCGCGACGACTGGCGTGAACGTTCAAAGATGATGCGGCCACAGCTAAACGAAGCCAACGCACGACGCCTGGGCATCAGCAAGCGGGATCTTGACGGCGCTCTGCTGATGAGCTTTTCAGGCTACCCGGTTGGCCTGTATCGCGATGGTACAAATTTGATGCCCATCCTGATGCGCCTGCCAGATGAGGAACGACTGAACATCGACAGCATTCGTGATGTGCAATTATTCAGCACCACCTATGAGCGTTATGTACAAATTGACGAGGTCGTAGACGACTTCAAAACAGAGTGGGAGGACGCACTGATCCAACGCCGGGACCGCAAGCGGACACTCTCGGTGTTGACCGATCCGAGCGTGTTTGGCACAGAGACAGCCAACGACCTGTTTAAACGCCTCAGGCCAAAGATAGAGGCGATCGAATTACCGGATGGGTATTTTCTCGAGTGGGGTGGCGAGTATGAAAGCTCCACCGAGGCTTCCGAAGCGCTGACTGCTTCACTGCCAATGGGGTTCCTGTTGATGTTCCTGATTACGGTGGTGTTATTTAATGCCGTACGGGCTCCGCTGGTGATCTGGGCCTGTGTGCCGCTTGCCATTATTGGTGTTACGGTCGGTCTGCTGCTGTTGAACAAGCCGTTTGGCTTTATGGCCATGCTTGGCCTGCTCAGCCTTTCAGGCATGCTGTTGAAGAACGGCATCGTGCTGCTGGACCAGATCAACACCGAACTTGCATCCGGCAAGGAGCCCTACCAGGCTGTATTTGATTCCGGTGTCAGCCGTGTACGCCCGGTTTCGATGGCAGCCGTGACGACCATCCTGGGCATGGTGCCGCTGTTGGCGGATGCATTCTTTGAAAGCATGGCGGCAACCATCATGTTTGGCCTCGGATTCGCCACGGTGTTGACATTAATCGTGGTGCCGATGCTCTACGCCATGTTCCACGGCTTCAAGTACCGGCCACTGGCAGAGTTGGATTGATCGAATTACCGGGCCGGGTGTGTGTTCACCCGGTCCGACATAGACCAGTCAGGTATTTCTTTTTTTATCAGCCGGTTAAAAGACCGGTCATTATCCGGTGGTACACACGGGACAGGGCGTTGAGATCGTCCACGGATGTATTTTCATCAATTTTGTGAATGCTTTCATTGAGCAGGCCAAGTTCAAGCACCTCCGTTCCAAGCGGTGCAATAAAACGCCCATCAGAGGTGCCGCCTCCGGTGTTCAGTTCGGGCTGGATACCCAGTTCGGAGCGGATGGCGTCAACCGTTGCAGCACGCAGGGCGCCAGGCTCGGAGCGGAATGGGTGACCTGAGATTCGCCACGCCACTTCATAGCGCTGCAAACCGCATTTCTCCAGCAGGGCTTCAACTTTTGACTTGATCTCTTCCGCCGGTGTCGCGGGTGAGTTGCGAAAATTGATCATGACCTCGGCGTGGCCGGGGGTTACGTTTTCTGCGCCGGTGCCGGAATGGATGTTGGTCACCTGGCAATGTGTGGGCGGAAAATTCTCATCCCCGCGGTCCCACTCCATGGTAGTCAGTGTATTCAGGAAGGCGGCGAGGCGGTGTATCGGGTTGTCCAGTGCCTCCGGAAAAGCGCTGTGGCCCTGTACACCTTGGGCCGAAATAAACGCATTGACCGAGCCACGCCGTCCGATACGAACGATATCACCCAGGTGAGCATGACTGCTGGGCTCTCCCACCAGGCAATATTGCGGCGCCGTGCCCCGTTGCCGCAGAACATCTGCAACTTTTGTTATGCCGTCTCCAGCATCGCCCTCTTCATCACTGGTCAAAAGGATGCCGACCTGACCTGCGTGATCAGGGTGCTCACGAACCAGGTCTTCAGCCGCGATAACCATGGCGGCGACCGCGCCTTTCATGTCTGCGGTGCCACGTCCATACAGGAAACCATTCCTGATTTCGGCCTTGAATGGCGGCGACGTCCAGTCCTCCAACGGGCCGCTGGGCACCACGTCCGTATGGCCGAGGAACCACAAAGACGGCCCGGCCGGGTCACCAGCTTTACCATGCGTAAAGATCACGTTGCTCGTATCTCCAAACGGGAGCCATTCGGTATTGAAACCCAGTGGCTCCAACCTGTCGGCCAGCAGTTGCTGGCAACCAGCATCGTCGGGTGTGAGTGAAGCACGTTCGATCAGGCTACAGGTCAATTCCAGCGTTTTGTTCATCGCTTATAGCCCTACAAGTTCGGCCGGGTTAAAACCGATGGCAACGACCTCGCCGGTGACAAATACCGGGCGCTTTATCAGTGTAGGGTTCTCCAGCAGCAACTCCAATAGTGCTCCGCCTTCAGACTGGCGCTGCTGGTCTGACAGTTGCCGCCAGGTTGTGCTGCGACGATTGACGAGCTTTTCCGCAAAGGACGACTCCAGCCACGACTGAAGTACATCAGCTTGCAATCCGTCAACACGAAAATCGTGGAAGCGGTGCTCAATGCCCTGCGCCGTCAGCCATTTGAGTGCTTTGCGGCAGGTATCGCATTGCTTGATCCCGTAGACCGCCAAAATATCAGATTCTGATCTATCGGAACTTGCCATTTCAGGATTCGACACTGGCTCTCAAGAGCTCGTTGACACTGGTTTTCGAGCGCGTCTGTTCATCCACTCGCTTGACAATGATCGCGGCATACATGGTATAGCTGTGGTCCCTGGCCGGCAGGCTGCCAGGCACCACCACCGAGCCGGGCGGAACCTTTCCATACAAGATTTCACCGCTCTCACGGTCGTATATACGTGTGCTCTTGCCGATGTATACACCCATGGACAAGACGCTGCCCTTGCCGATGATCACACCTTCTACCACCTCTGAACGTGCGCCGATAAAGCAATCGTCCTCAATGATCGTTGGTGTCGCCTGTAATGGCTCAAGGACCCCGCCGATGCCAACTCCACCGGACAGGTGGACGTGGCTGCCGATCTGAGCACAGGAACCGACGGTCGCCCATGTATCCACCATGGTGGCTTCACCCACGTATGCTCCGATATTGACATAGGACGGCATCAACACCGCGTCATGCCCGATAAAGGCACCACGCCGGACGGTGGCCGGTGGAACAATACGGGCGCCACAGGTGCTTATGTCATCATTTGAGCCCGTCGCCCAGCGCAATGGCACCTTGTCGAAGTAATGGCTTGCCGAACTGTCGATAACCTCGTTGTGGCGGATGCGAAAATACAGCAACACTGCCTTTTTTAGCCACTCATTGACATGCCAGCCGCCGGCGCCGGGGCCGGCAACCCGCAAACTACCCTGTTCAAGGCCGGATATGGAAGCTTCGATGGCCGCCACCAAATCCGCACCGGCGGTTTCCGGGCTTATTGTCCTGCGTTCTTCAAACGCGGCCTCGATAAGTGCCCTGTGCTCCTGAATGTTATTTGCCTGGTTCATTGCTCACCTGATCCTGACCGAGTGTTTCGGTCAGTTTTTCCAACAATTCTATCCTTATGGTACGGCTCAACGGCGCATTTTGCTCGTCGCTTAAGATGAAGGCATCTTCCACGCGGTCGCCCAGTGTTGATATTCTCGCGTCGTGTATACGCACGCCACAAGCAACCATGGCCGCGGAAATATGCGACAACAAGCCCGGGCGATCAGAACACGCGAGGTCCATCAGGGTTTTCTCACCACCGTGTGCTGCCGAGAAATGAATCCGTGTTTCCCGCTTGAACGGACGCAGGCGCCTCGGCAACCTGCGCACCACCGGTGTTGGCAGTGATGCGTTGCCCAAAACCTGCCGCAATCGTAATTTCAGACGCTCACAATCGATGTTATTCAGTACCTGTGCATGCCTGTCCATCAACTGGAACAGGTCAAAACTTTTTCCAGAGACGGTATTGCCAACACGCGCCGACAACACGTCGAGCCCAATCTCATCAATGATGGTTGTCACCGCGGAAAACAGGCCATCATAATCCGGTGCGTGGACAAGTAATTCGCTGACACCCTGTTCTTCAACCGCACGTATTGCCACCAGCACGGTAGTTTTAGCGCCGGCGTTCAGCACGGTAGTGGCGGTCCACTCCAGCTGGTCCTCTGAAAAGCTCAGGAATACACTCTGCGGCAGGTTTTCCCAGAGCGCATTGATTGCTTCGGCAGCGAGGCCCTTGCTCAGCAGCTTATCGCGCACCGCCACACTGCATTCTTCGATGCGGTGGTTGCGATCAAAAATGTTCGAATTGCGCTCGGACAGGGCCAGTGACGTTACCGAGTACAATTCCCATAACAGGCTGTCCTTCCAGCTATTCCACAACTTGGAACTGGTGGCCGCGATATCGGCTATCGTCATCAGGTAGAGATAATCCAGCCGTGTCTGGTTAGCGACGATCTCATAAAAGCCCTTGATCGTTTCAGGGTCGGAAATATCCCGCCGTTGTGCTGTCTGTGACATCACCAGATGCTGCTCCACCAGCCAGGCAACACGCTCGCGGTGCTCATCACTCATTGGCAGGTGCTGGCAGAATGCCAGCGCATCCTCGGCGCCCAGTGTCGAATGATCACCCTGCCTGCCCTTGGCGATGTCGTGGAACAGCGCCGCCAGGTAGAGAACCTCCGGGTGGTCAATTTGCTGGAAAATGTCAGCGGCATGTGCGAAATCGGTACGGTACTTACCGTAGGCAAACCTGCGCAGGTTCCTGATCACGAAAAGGATGTGCTGGTCCACCGTATAGACATGGAACAGGTCAAATTGCATTCGGCCAACAATGTGGCCAAATGCCGGGATAAAGGCCGCCAGGACCCCGTAGCGATTCATACGCTGTAACTGTGTATAAACACCACTGGTCTGGCAAAATAATTCATAAAAATATTTCCGGGCCTGCGCATCAGCGCGGAATGAATCATCGACAATGTGTAACTTGTCGCGTATCAGGCGTATCGTGGATGCCCTGACTCCCAGCAGTCTTTCGTGTTTTGCCAGCAGAACAAACAATTCCATCATTGCGACCGGCCGACGATCGAACAGCTCATCGTCGGATACTTCAAGGAAGCCGTGCGTGACGCGGAAATCTTCACCCAGGTCCTCTGACGACGGTGCTTTTTCGGGTAGCAACTCTTCGCTGAACAACTGCAAAAGCATTTCGTTCAGACGCTCGTTTTGCATCACCGTGCGGTAATAGCGCTGCATGAATTGTTCAACGCCCGCGTTGGAATCCGGCGCTATCTCCGTGTCGGCAAAGTGTTCGGAAATTGGCCGCTGAAACTCGAATAACAAACGGTCTTCGCTGCGGCCTGCGAGCAGGTGCAAAGCAAAACGAATCTCCCAAAGAAAAGTCCTGCCGTCCTTCAAGTCCTGCAGTTCGGATTCGGTCAAAAACCCCCGCTCGACGAGGGTATGCAGGGACTGGGTGCTGAAATGCCTCTTGGCCACCCAGCCAATCATCTGGATATCACGTAAACCACCCGGCCCTTCCTTGATATTTGGCTCCAGGTTGTAGGCGGTGCCATGGTACTGCTCGTGGCGGCTGGCCTGCTCTTCGTACTTGGCGTCAAAAAACTCCGCTGCTGACCAGACCTGGTTGGCCGCTGTCGCATCAAGCATTGCCTGCTGCATCTCATCGCGGCCTGTGAGCAGGCGGCTTTCCATCAGGTTGGTGGCGGTTACTATGTCTTTTTGTGCTTCCGCAACACAGGCTTCGATAGTCCGCACACTATGGCCCAGGTAAAAACCTGCATCCCAGAGCAGTGTTACAAATGCTTCAATCGCAAGGCGTAATTCTTCACCGGGTGGTGATTCAGCGAGCAGGATCATTAAGTCAACATCGGAGTTCGGGTGCAACTCACCTCGGCCATATCCGCCGACGGCAACCAGTGACACGTCTTCGCTGGCCGGGATCAGATTGTCCCAGGCGTATACGATCAATTGGTCCACCACCCATGCCCGGGCCCTGACCAGCTGGTTCACATCTTCTTTGTCGTGGAATTTCTTCGCCAGGCACTCATCCGCCTGCACCATCGTGCTTTTGAGGGTCTGGATCAGCTTGGGTTGAGTCTGCTCACCCTCGTGGCTGGCAAGTGCTTCTGTATCCAGACAACCCTCGGCAGCCGCCGGCTTGGGCAAGCGGCCCCTCAACCGAATCTTCACGGGTTCACCTCAGAGATCATCACCGGGTAACTGGGTTAGTACGTCAAATCCATCTTCGGTGACAGCGAGGGTATGTTCCCATTGTGCAGACAGGCTGCGGTCCTTGGTATGCACGGTCCATCCGTCACCCAACAGGCGGGTGTCCTTTTTACCGACGTTGACCATCGGTTCAATGGTAAACACCATACCGGGCCGCAGCACTTCACCCACGCCGGGGCGTCCATAATGCAATACCTGCGGATCCTCGTGGAATACCCTGCCAATCCCATGGCCGCAATAATCACGCACGACCGAGTAACCCAGTCCCTCGACAAAGCCCTGGATCGCGTGGCCGATATCACCAAGACGTGAACCCGGTTTGACCGCATGGATACCCCTGACCATGGCCTCATGCGCAACCTCGCACAAACGCCGCGCGCGCACTGTAGGCTCACCGACCAGGAACATTTTGCTGGTATCACCATGCCAGCCGTCCTTGATGACGGTGATGTCGATATTCATAATATCGCCGTTCTTCAGCTTCCTATCGCCCGGAATACCATGGCACACCACCTGGTTGATGGAAGTGCAGATTGACTTGGGGAAACCCTTGTAATTCAACGGCGCCGGGATGGCCTTCTGCACGCTGGTTATATAGGAATGACAGATGTCATCAAGTTCACCGGTAGTGACACCCACGCGCACATGCTCACGGATCATTCGAAGAACTTCACCCGCCAAATGGCCTGCGACCCGCATGGCTTCAATTTCTTCGGCGGTCTTTAACACTATTCCCATAAAAATTTCCGTGACTTTGGTTCTGCGGCAGTGAAAAGGAACATATTGTACATACTGACGGACGGTTTGTATTAGCTGTGGGACGCTAGCGCCCCACAATTGGGTCAATGCCAGAAGGTGCAATGAACTCTTTCACTGGATGCCCAACTAAGTACTCGTGACTAAAGCATGTCTAAAAGTGGATAATACGCGGCTACAAGCTGCCAAACTGATTTTTGCACAATAAAGTTCACTGGAGTTTTAGGGGAATGAATAAATTTTTTAAGTTCACGTTACCACTGATCTTAATTACCTCCTCGATACTCGTGGTCATCGCCCTGGTCGCGTTCCAGAACACCCAGCGGGCCGAACGCAAGACCGATATCGAAAAAGCAGTGCTGGTCGATACGATTAGGTCCGAGGTCGTTTCCCTTAACTTTTCCGTCAGTTCACAGGGTACCGTTCGCCCGCGCACCGAGACCACGCTGGTTTCCGAGGTATCCGGAAAAATAGTTTCCGTGGCGCCGGAATTTGTCGCAGGCGGCTTTTTCCGCAAGGGCGAGGTCCTGTTACAGATTGATCCGAGTGATTATAGAGCCGGCCTTAAACGCGCCGAGGCAGCATTGGCTTCCAGAAAGGCGAAACTGGCCGATGAAACGGCCCGTTCCGAACAGGCGATCAAAGACTGGCAGAACATGGGAAAAAAAGGTCAACCCACCGATCTTGGTATGCGCAAACCGCAGCTGGCGGACGCCAGGGCCAATGTCAGTGCGGCCGAAGCGGATGTGCAAAAAGCGCGGCGTGATCTCGAACGAACCCGGATTACGGTGCCCTATGACGGACTGGTCAGGCAAAAATCTGCTGATATCGGTCAGTACGTATCACCGGGTACCCGCCTGGGTGTCACCTTTGCCATAGATACGGCCGAAGTTCGCCTACCCCTGACCCACAGTGATCTGAACTACCTGGATTTACCCTCAGAGACAGAGGTGAAATACGAGGACAAGCCCTTCCCACCGGTCGTGTTGAGTACCGAACAGGCCGGAGGAACCCACCAATGGCAGGCCCGCATCATCCGCACCGAGGGTGTTGTTGATGAGGTCAGCCGCGTCATTTATGCCGTTGCGCAAATCATTGACCCTTACGGTGTATTGGGCAAGAGCCATCAGCAGGAACTTAAGATAGGTACGTTCGTAAATGCTGAAATACAGGGTGTACCCGCAGAAAACGTAGTTGTTTTACCGCGCTTTGTGCTGCGGCCTGACAATACGATCCTGGTTGCAAACTCGGATAATGAACTTGAAATTCTGCCCGTCGAGGTTTTAAGAGCCGAATCGAAAAAGGTGTATCTGAGCAAAGGTATTTCCGACGGTGCGAGGGTTATCACGACAACGCTGGATGCACCGGTACCGGGTACCAGGCTCGCTGTCAGGGGTCATGGAAATGAAACCCCGGTAGCAGTCGCAGACGGAGGTGAGTTATGAGGTCCGGACAAAATACCGGGCAGGGCTGGTACCACGCTATTATTGAGTGGTTTGCAAGAAATGCAGTTGCTGCCAACCTGTTGATGGTCATCCTGTTGGCGGGCGGTCTTTACTCAGTCGCCACCATCAAAAAGGAATCCCAACCAACCATTGAGACAAATTTTGTCACGGTATCCCTGCCGTTCCTCGGTGCCAGTCCCGAGGATGTGGAAGAGGGTGTACTGGTCAAGATCGAGGAAGCGATCCAGGATATCGAAGGCATCCAGGAAATGATCTCCACCGGGCGCCGCGGCAATGGTACCGTGCAGGTCGAGGTTGCCACCGGTTATGACGTTCTGGAAGTGATGAATGAGATCAAGAACCGTGTTGATTCCATATCGACCTTCCCGGAAAACACTGAAAAACCGATCGTCTCGCGAACGCGTTTTCAGCAGCAGGTAAACCTTATTTCGGTGTATGGTGATGTCGACGAAAGGACCCTGAAGGAATATACAAAGCAGGTCCGAAACGAGATCGTCGCTCTTCCCGGAATAACACGTGCCGAAATGCTCGGCTCAAGACCCTACGAAATCAGTATCGAGGTTTCAGAATTCACCCTCGAACAATACAAAATGACGCTGGCTGAAGTGGCCCAGGCCATTCGCCGCGGCTCACTGGACCTGCCCGCCGGTTCCATTCGCTCGGATGCCGGTGATATCCAGGTGCGTACAAAGGGACAAGCCTATACCGGACTGGATTTCGAAGACATCCTGGTGCGGACCAACCCCGATGGATCGCGAGTGCTGCTTAAAGACATAGCGGTGATCAAGGACGATTTCGCAGAAACCGGCCGTTTTTCTGAATTCAACGGCAAACCGGCTTTTACCATCCAGGTATTGTCCGTGGGAGACCAGAGTGAACTGGAAATATCACAAGCCGTACGGGATTACGTAGCATCGAAACAGGCTTCCATGCCCTCCGGCGTCAACCTGGCAACCTGGGCGGATGTAACCTATTACCTCCAGGGCCGCCTCGATATGATGGTCAAGAACCTGCTGATCGGCGCCATGCTGGTTTTCCTGTCACTGGCATTGTTTTTGAGGTTAAAGCTGGCGTTCTGGGTCATGGTTGGTTTGCCGGTAGCATTCCTCGGGACCTTTTTCCTGATGCCAACCTTTGATATCACACTGAATCTGATCAGCCTGTTCGGATTTATCCTGGTGCTGGGTATCGTCGTGGATGACGCCATCGTTATCGGTGAAAGCGCCTACACCAGCATGCGGGCAAAGGGCCACTCGGTGGACAACATACTCGAAGGTGTATTCAAGGTAGCCATGCCTGCCACATTCGGGGTTCTGACCACCATAGCAGCCTTCATTCCCATCCTGATGATTTCCGGCATCATGGGCAAATTTTTCTCGGCCATCGGCTGGGTGGTCACGCTTTGCCTGGTTTTCTCGATTGTTGAATCCAAGCTGATCCTGCCGGCTCACCTGGCGCATATGAAGGTCAAGCACTACGCCAAGGACACCAATAATCGGTTTATCCGTTTTCAGCGGTTTTTCAGCGAGGGCCTGCACACCGCAGTAGACAAATATTATTCACCCTTTCTGGCTAAGTGCCTGAAGCGCCGGTACCTGACATTTTCAGTGTTTATTTCCATGCTGATACTGTCCATCGGCCTGATTGCTGGTGGCATTTTACGCTCGGTATTTTTTCCTGATATCACCGCAGATTTCCTGCAGGTCGAATTGTTGATGAACGAGGGCACCCCGGCAGCGCGAACCCACGATGCGTTACGGCAAATACAGGATGGCCTGTGGAAGGTGGATGCCGAAGTCAGCAGGGAACAAGGCATGGAATCGGGTGCTGTGGTTTCCGGTATTCTTTCATTTGCCCAGGGTGAAATCCGGGGTCAGATCATCACCGAACTGGTCAAGGACGAAAGGGCTGTTCTTTCCGGAACCGAGGTCCTGCGTCGCTGGCGCGAGGCGGTTGGTGAATTGCCCGGAGTCAAGCAATTGGCGTATTCATCAGCGATGAATCACGGCGGCGATGCCGCAATATCCATCCAGTTGATCGGCGCCAATATCGACCAGGTAGCACGGGCCTCCCAGGAGCTAACCCGGAGAATGAACACCTACGAAGGGTTATTTGACATCCGGAACACATTTGAACACGGCAGGCCGGAGATCAAGCTGAACCTGAAACCCCAGGCCGAGGCACTGGGTATCACGCTTCAGGATCTCGCCAGCCAGGTCAGGGCGGGTTTTTACGGCGCCGAGGTGCAGCGTATTCAGCGTGGCCAGGACGAAGTCAAGGTCATGGTCCGTTTTCCGCGCGAGGAACGTGATTCTGTCGGTTACCTGGATAATATGAAGATCCGCGCTCCCGATGGCGGACGGGTGCCCTTCCACTCGGTTGCCGAGGTCGAATTGACCAAGACC
Organism: uncultured Lysobacterales bacterium; assembly: GCA_937927755.1. Lineage (GTDB taxonomy): Bacteria > Pseudomonadota > Gammaproteobacteria > Xanthomonadales > SZUA-36 > SZUA-36. The sequence goes on along the minus strand of CALBDB010000152.1, from coordinate 17,232 downwards.
CCGGCCTTTATCCGGCGTTTTGACCGCGAGCGGGCGGTTCGCGTATCAGCGGAAGTTGACAAGGAAAAATACGAGCCTACGAAGATCCAGGATGACATCATGAACCAGGAGTTGCCGCAGGTACTGGCAAATTTCCCCGGTGTCCGCTCCAAGCTCAGCGGTTCGAGCCAGCAACAGGTCGATATCCAGAAGGACCTCGTACGTGGTGGGTTACTGGCGGTTTTTCTGATTTATGCGCTGATGGCCATTCCGCTAAGGTCCTACGCACAACCGCTGATCATCATGTCCGTGATCCCGTTTGGTACGATTGGTGCACTGGCCGGACACCTGATTCTTGACATTCCCGTGAGTATGACGAGCTACTTTGGCATTATCGCGCTTGCCGGGGTTGTCGTGAATGACAGCCTGATCCTGGTTGATTTTGTTAACCGGGAGCGCGACGCAGGAACACCGCTCGACAAGGCAGTGGCAATAGCTGCGAGGTCACGATTCCGTGCCATTTTGCTGACCTCGTTGACCACTTTCCTCGGCCTGGCCCCGATTGCCATCTTTGAGACCAGCTTGCAGGCGCAACTGGTTGTTCCGATGGCCGCTTCGCTGGCATTTGGTATCCTGTTTGCAACGGTTATCACCCTGTTGCTGATCCCCTCGCTTTACCTGATCCAGGATGATTTCAACAAATGGTGGAAAGAGGCATGGCAGCATGTGACACCAAGCCGGTTCAAACAGGTGTCGAGCATGGACACGGGAACCTCGCAACAGTCAGAGCAACGTCAATAGGAAATAGAACTGGCGCAGAGCATAAAAACCCTGTTGACACTGGCCGGCCAGGTATTGGCTGACAGTCCTTCTGCACGTTTCGATGCGGAAATCCTGATGGCCCACGTATTGGAAACAACCCGTTCATTCCTGTACGCCAACCCGGAACTGGAGTTACCGGGGGGTCGTACGGAAGCCTTCAAAAAGATCATCAAGCAACGCGCACTGGGGCAGCCCATTGCCTACCTGACCGGTACCAGCGAATTCTGGTCACTGCCGCTCAAGGTCAGTCCCGCCGTTTTAATCCCGCGGCCGGAAACCGAGTTGCTGGTAGAAACCGCGCTAAAAAATATTCCCCCGGCTGCTGACTGGCGTATAGCCGACCTTGGCACCGGTAGTGGCGCCATTGCACTGGCGCTCGCTTCGGAACGAAAAAAGTGTGAAATCCATGCAACCGATATCAGTGCAGCCGCCCTTGAGGTCGCACGCGAAAATGCCGGTCATTTAGGCTTCGACCATGTCCGGTTTCACCACGGCTCATGGACCAGGCCATTGCAAGGCAAATTCCACCTGATCGCCAGTAACCCGCCTTATGTTGAAGCCGGAGACCGCCACCTGAAACGGGGGGGTCTCCGCTTTGAACCCAGCGAAGCACTTACACCGGGCCCCGACGGCTTGAGCGCCATCCGGGAGATCACAGGGCAGGCCCGTGCCATGCTGGTCGACGGCGGCTGGCTGATGTTCGAGCACGGCTGGGATCAGGGCCCGGCAGTTCGTGGAATCCTGGCAGACGACGGCTTTGCAATGGTCGAAACCCTTAAGGATCTGCAGGGTCATGAACGCGTCACTGCCGGTGAAAAAGCCAGCTAACATAATCGCGACGCGAGCGTCGCTCCTACAGAAAAATCGCCTCGAGGCGCACTAGTGCGTCATTGGACTCATGTGAATATCCAGGTCGTTGTCGACGGCGATGAAGTGGTTTTGGGGGATGGCTGTCCATTCATCCTCGTGCTTGTTCAGCTTTTCGGAAACGATCAGCACCGTTTCAATCTTCGAACCGTTTCTGACCATGCGGCTGGCGCCATTCTCACACTGGAAACTGCTGCCGGCTGAATAGTAAAGCGTGCGGGTCTCCTTTTCGGGGTTCGAACTGTAACGCGTGCCGAAAATCCTGCGACCATTGGTGACCATCACGTTGAAATTCGAAACTTCGTCACCGATGTCGGCCTCGTCCTTTAAAGCCTGGATCACGTCGAATGTCTTCTGGAAACACTGTTTAATTTCATCCTCTGTCAACCGCTTATCTGCACCCTTCATCTCCATAACGTGCTGCATCAATAATGCGAAAACGTGTTCCGAATCCGTCTGCCCCTTTATCCACTGAAATATTTCATCATTTAACAAGCCCAACAATTTACGCCTGATCCGCTGAAACTGGGGAATACTGCCGTTGTGCATCATCAGAAATCGCTCGAAGTGAAAGGGGTGCGAGTTGTCTTCGGTAATGGCGCCCTCGGTGGCCGCCCGGATATGCGCGAACAGGCAGTTGGTCCTGATCAGCGGCGCATTGTAATGAAGGTTCCTGTTATTCCAGGCGGGCGTTATGGCGCGGAAAAGCCCGGGACGGTCGCTGATTTCGTGAATATACCAGCCGATACCAAAACCATCACCGTTGAGCGGTTCGGACATTTCACCGGCATGGAAGCTTTGGTGCACCAACGAGTTTGCGGGTTTAAGCAACAACTCGTCAGCCATGATCGGTTTACCCAGGTAGGCGACAAAACGGCACATAGTTCATACCCTCACAACTGTCATCCAGGGGTTAATTGTTGCACTAATCAGGCGCAATTGACATCCTGTAGGAGCGATCGGCGCAGCTGGTCGCGATGCTCTTTAAACCTGGTGCAAATCTGAAACAGTCGCGCCGCACATCTGACCTCCAGGGACGGAGGAAATGCAGAGGATTGTCGGGAACAATCTCTGCCCTGTACTCACTCGCGACATACCGTTCATCCTGAACATAATCGCGACGCCAGCGTCGCTACTACAGTTTTATTCTTCGTCTTCTTTTACCAAACGCAAAGGGGCTTCTTCACCGACGGCTTTTTCGACCAGGGCGGCGTCCAGTTGCTTGGCGTGGCGTGCGCCGAGTTTGCTAAGCTTTTCGGTTTGGCCTATCAGGTTGCCTGAACCTGTGGTCAGCTGGTTGTAGGCATCGCCGTATGCTTTGCGGGCCTGTTCCAGACGCATTCCGACGGCTTTCAGGTTTTCGGTAAAGCCGACAAACTTGTCGTACAGCAAGCCGGCGCGCCGGGCAATGTCCTGGGCGTTGGTATTCTGCTTGTGTACACGCCAGACCGAAGCCACGGTGCGCACGGTGACCAGGAAGTTAGCCGGTGACAACAGCGCGACGCGGTGTGACAAGGCGTATTCGGGCAAAGTGGGGTCACTTTGAAGCGCAGCTATCAGGGCGGACTCGATCGGCACGAACATCAGTACAAAATCGAGCGCGTTTAGTTCTTCCGCATCGGGATAGTTCTTCTTGCCCAAACCCGAAATATGGGCCCTGACCGAACCCACGTGCTCGGCCAGCAGTAAATCTCTTTGGGCTTCATCTTCTTCCGACTGGTAGCGGGTCCAGGCCGTCAGGGATACCTTGGAATCCAGGATGATGCTGCGATTCTCAGGTAGCTTCAGTACAAAATCCGGTTGCAGGCGCTCGCCGTTTTTACCGACCGTTGATACCTGTGTGTAGTAATGCTCGCCTTTTACCAGGCCGGCCAGTTCCATCAGGCGTTCGAGCTGCTGCTCACCCCAGTTGCCCTGGGCTTTCACATCACGGGTGAGCGCCTTGGTCAGGCTTTGTGCCTCCTTGTGAAGCCGCTCGTTCAGGCCTTCCATCTGCTTCAGTTTTTCCTGTAGGGCGGCGTGCTGGCGGATGTCTTCGCGGGAGTTCTTGTCTACCGTGGTACGGAAGGTTTCGAGGTCTTTTGTCAGTGGCTTCAGCAAACCGCTCAACTGCTTCTCGCTGAGCTCGGTAAAACGCTTTGAGCGTTCATCGAAAACTTTGCCGGCGAGGCGTTCAAATGACTCGCTGAGGCGCTTTTCCGCCTCCTCAAGCGATGCCTTTTCGGCCTTGTGGTGTTGCTGTTGTTCTTCAAGCCGGGTCTCAGTTATTGCAAGTGCGCGCTGGATTTCGGCCAGTTCCGCGTCACGTGCTTTCAAAACCGCCTCGAGTTCTTCGTTCAGCGGCAGCAAGCGTCCCGATACCTCTTCCGAGCCCTTGCGCCGGGCCAACCTGGCAGCGATAACGGCAGCTATCAGACCAATCACCAGACCTGCGGAAACACCAACGATAAGGCTGTTTAAATCCAGTTGCTGGAGCCATTCATTCATGTTTCTTCTCCCTTTTTAACTTTCTGCCACAACGTTTCCATTTCATTGAGATCCAATTTCTGCAGGCCGTCCTGCCCACCCGCAGCCTCCTCTACTGCCCTGAAGCGCTTCTCAAACTTGGTATTGCTGCGACGTAATGCTGCAGCCGGATCGATTTTCAGCTTGCGAGCCAGGTTGGTGGCAACAAAAAGCAAATCGCCAAGCTCGTCTTCTACGGCCTGTTGGTCACCTGAATCCAGCGCCTCGCGCATTTCGAGCAGTTCCTCGTCGAATTTTTCCATGACCGGAGCAGCTGAAGGCCAATCAAACCCGGCCTTGGCGGCCCGTTTCTGCAGTTTGACTGAACGTTGCAGTTCGGCCATCCCGGCCGGGATACCATCCATCAGGCTGTGCTCGCCTTTCAGTTTTCTCTCTTCGACCTTGTAATCTTCCCACACCTGCGTCTGGTGGGCCGCATCTTTTATTTCGACGTCGTCAAACACGTGGGGATGACGGCGCAGCATCTTGTCGCATATGGACTGGTGAACCTCATGAAAACCGAAACTGCCTTGCTCGCTGGCCATCTGCGCGTGAAAGACCACCTGGAACAGCAGGTCGCCCAGCTCGTCTTTCAGGTCTGCCATGTCGTTGCGGGCGATGGCGTCTGCGACCTCGTAGGCCTCTTCTATTGTATACGGCGCAATAGTTGAGAAATTCTGCCCTATATCCCATGGGCAACCCTTCTCCGGGTCGCGCAGACGTTGCATGATTTCGAGCAATTGTTGCATAAAGTATCCTGTCAGGGTCTGAGCGAGACGCTGACACACGCGCCGCCCAGGTCACTTTCCTCTACTGTAATTTCACCATTGTAGGCACCCACGATTTCCAGTGCGATGGCCAGGCCCAGACCATGGCCTTCGACACGCTCGTCGCCACGGACACCACGCTGCAATAGCTGTTCGCGCTGCTCTTGTGCGATGCCGGGGCCGTTGTCCTCCACCGTGAGCCGGATTCCTGCCCGGTGATCGCCGCTATCGATGGCATGCGCGGTTAACCGGACTCTGCCGGCGCCATACTTGCAGGCATTGTCGAGAAGGTTCCCGGCCAACTCCAGCAGATCGCGCTGTTCACCGTAAAATGCCAGGTCAGTGTCAATAATGACATCGATGTTTATCAATTCCTGAGAATACACACGCTCGAGTGACTGCACCAGGCGGTCGACCTGTGCTTTTACATCCACCGCAGGCGCCATTGACCGTCGTGTGGAAATCGCGGCACGCTGCAAGCGTGTAGCGATCAGCCGCTGCATATCGGAGACCGCGTTTTCCATCACCGTGGTTTTCGGGGACGCATCAGCCGGCAGGCTCGAGCGTATTACCGAAAGTGGTGTTTTGAGACTGTGGGCCAGTGAATCAAGCGCATTGCGGTAGCGTGTCTGGTTGGCTTTCTCGGTATCCAGCAAACGGTTCAGGTTGCGCTTGAGTGGCTCCAGTTCCCTCGGGTAATTGTCTTCCAGGCGTTCGATTTCGCCCGACTCAATGCCGGAAATGTCCCGCGTGATTCGCTGCAATGGCTTCAGGCCGAGCTTAAGCAACAACAATTGCGCCAATACGAGGATGACACCGGTGGCGCCAAGGCTTTGCCACAAGCCCGTGCGGAATCCTTTCAACTCAGGCCGAAGCTCTCGCGGATCCACCAGGATGGTGACGGTCAGCGGCACAGTCCTGTCATCCGGCAGTTCCCAGCTGACACCATAACGGTAAGCGTAAAAGCCGGTGCCTGCTGTGGCTGACAGAAAACTGCTTTCCCCCGCAGGTACCTGTATCGGCTCCGGTTGGCTGACACCCAGTGACGAGGCTGATGCCCATTGATCCCTGTCGCCGTGCACGCTGGCGTAAACCCCGGAACCGGGCTGGCGCAGACGCGGATCGCCGGGGTCATCCTCCACCATCATCGCACCGTTGTCGTCCACCTCCGTCGCTGCCAGCACCAGGTAAACCAGTGATTCCATGCGCGCCTGCAACCCCGCCTCGGCGCTCCTGTGAAATGCGGAATCCAGTGCAAAACCCACCAGGCCAAGCGACACGGTAAGTAACAGGACAGCCAGCACGAACAACCGTAGTCGTAATGAAATCGGTCTTTGCTGGATTCCCTCGTTATTCACAATTCCTTCTTGTTGCTTTTTGTTTTCAGTTTTAAGACTGGCGGTTCAGCCTATACCCCCTGCCCCGCAACGTCTCGATGGGATTTAACAGCCCCTGTGGATCTATCTTTCTTCGTAGCCGGCCGATGAATACCTCGATGACATTACTGTCACGGTCGGCGTCTTCTTCATAGATATGTTCGGACAGCAGGGTCTTGGTCACCACCTCACCCGGATGCATCAACAGGTATTCGAACACCTTGTACTCGTAGGTGGTCAGTTCGATCTCCGCTTCACCGTTGAATACCCGCTGGCCGGCCAGGTCAACCTTAAGCGGCCCCAGTTCGATAACCGGCTGTGCATGACCAGCGGAACGCCGCAACAGCGCGCCCACGCGGGCCTTGAGTTCTTCCGGATGAAAGGGTTTGGTCAGGTAATCATCGGCGCCGGCTTCGAGTCCTTCCACCTTGTCCTGCCACTCCGACCTCGCCGTCAGGATCAATATCGGGAACCGGCGCTCCTGCTCACGCAGTTTCCGGATCAGTTCGAGGCCGGGTAAGCCCGGCAAACCCAGGTCAATAATTGCCAGGTCGATGGGGAATTCTTCGCCATAATACAGGCCTTCGATGCCGTCACCGCTGACGTCAACGGCATAGCCGGCGTCGCGCAGAATTTCGCAAAGGGAAGTCTGCAGGCCAGTATCGTCTTCAACCAATAAAATCCGCATCGTGAACCCGGCTATTTCTTTTTCTTCTTTTTGTTATCGGGGACCCTGACGGTTTTTACCACGCCCTTTTTTGTCAGTAACTTGATCTCGTGGGTACGTTTACTACCCTGCTGGGTGGTTCTTGCCGACAGCACCTTGGCGTCGTTCTGCCGTGCCGCCTGTTTTGCGGCATCTTCCAATTTCACCGCATGCGCTGATACCGGTATCAGCGACATCAATAGCGACACGCACATAATTTTTAATCGCATATGTCTCATCTGTTTTTCCGGGCACCGTCTGATCTACCAGGGACCCTGCGATTTATTCTAACGCAATCAGGTGAATTGCACCTGAACAAGGTGGCCGGGACGGGGAGGGTGAAGGAACCGGCAGCAAAGCGCTGCCGGTACCTGTCAACTTGCTACAGGGTGGCAACCATCACGGCCTTGATGGTATGCACGCGGTTTTCGGCTTCGTCAAAGACGACCGATGCGCTGGATTCAAACACCTCGGTGGTGACTTCCTTATCGTGCACGGCCGGCAGACAGTGCATGAATATCGTGTCATTCCTGCCGGTGGCGGCCATCAGTTTCGCGTTTACCTGGTAAGGTTGAAGACTCTCGATACGCTCTTTCATACCCGGATTGTCTTCCTCACCCATGGAAACCCAGACATCGGTATAGATAGCGTCGGCGTTCTTGACGGCCTTTACGGCATCGGTGATCAATTCAATAGAGGAACCGCTCTCGCGGGCGTACTTGTTTGCGGTATTAACCAGTTCATCATCCGGGAAAAGGCTCTCGGGGGCGGTGATAACAAAATCCACGCCCATCTTTGCGCAACCCACCAGCAGAGAATTGGCAACATTGTTCCGGCCGTCACCGGTATAAACCAGCTTACGCCCCTTGAGGCTTCCGAAGTGTTCCTTAATGGTCAACAGGTCGGCCAGACACTGGGTCGGGTGATACGAGTCGGTCAGGCCGTTCCAGACCGGAACACCTGCATAACGTGCCAGTTCCTCGACGGTCGAGTGTTCAAAACCGCGGAACTGGATACCATCGAACATGCGCCCGAGGACCCGGGCGGTATCGGCCACGGATTCCTTCTTGCCCATCTGGATGTCGTTCTTGCCGAGGTATTCGGGGTGGGCGCCCTCGTCGACACAGGCGACCACGAAGGCACAGCGGGTACGGGTACTTGGCTTCTCGAAAATCAGGGCGATGTTCTTGTTCTTCATCGATTTCGGAAAAACACCCGCGTACTTCAGCTGTTTCAAACGGGCGCTGAGGCCGATCAGGTGTTCGATTTCACCGGGGGTATAGTCTTTAAGTGTCAGCAGGTGTCTGCCTTTCAGATTAAACGGCATGAGCGGTCTCCTTTGCACATGACAGGGTGGTTCAATAGGTCGGGATAATTCTCGTCCCCGTTTTACCGTCGATTGCGGCCTGCAATTTTTCGGTCGAGGTGATAATTACTTCCCGGTTGCAGGTCATGATGTACTCGATGGCAGCTTGAATTTTTGGCGCCATGCTGCCGGGTGCAAACTCACCGGCTTTCAAATACGCATTGGCATCTTCGACCGTCATGACATCGATCTCCTCCTGCTCGGGCGTATTGAAATTCAGACAAACCTTTTCAACTGGCGTGAGCATGATAAACAGGTCTGCATCCACTTCGCAGGAAAGGTTACTGGACGCCAGGTCCTTGTCAATTACCGCTTCGACACCGATATAGTCGCCGTTTTCGTCCCGGGCTATCGGGATACCGCCACCGCCGACGGCGATAACAATATGGCCACGCTTGGCCGAGTCACGGATCATGTAGCGCTGGACAATCTCCTTGGGTTCCGGGCTGGGCACCACGCGGCGCCAGCCACGGCCGCTGTCCTCTACCATTGTCAGCTTATCGTTTTGGGCCATCTGGTCTTTGGCCTGCTTCTCGGTGTAGAAAGGGCCTACCGGCTTGTTCGGGTGTTTGAAGGCCGGGTCTTTCTCATCAACCAGCACCTGGGTGATGACCGTTACAACAAAGCGCTTGTTGCGCTCCCGACGCATCTTGTTGAGCAGGGCCTGTTGCAGGTAATAACCGATGGTGCCTTCGCTCTCAGCAACACAGACATCCAGGGGGTTGGGGGGCACTTTTTCCCGCGCAAGTTCATTGCGAAGCATGATGTCACCGACCTGGGGCCCATTGCCGTGGGTTATGATCAGATTGTGGCCGCGGCTGATCAGGCTCCACAGGTGCTCAGCGGTTTCAGCAGCGTTTTTCTCATGTTCGCCGGTAGTTCCGCGCTGGCCCGGCTTGATCAGGGCATGACCGCCGAGGGCAACAACCACCAGTCTTTTTGGACGGGCAACTTCGTTCATTTCAACTCCAATAATTACCGGACCGAACTCTTACCAGTCCGGTCTGGTTGCTCAGAAAGCATTTGTTCGAGATTACCAGTGGGAAAGTGTCATTCCCTTCCGATCTCAGAATTGTACCATTTTAGGGTTCGCAACCCACCCCCGCCCGTCAGGATGAGCACAAAAATATCCTTCGTCATTAGCATTGACCGGGCAGAAATCCAGTAGAATACTCCGCTTGATTCAGGAGGTTTTGGTGATGGCAAAAATGACGACAGAAGACTACATCATTCGCGAAGACAAGTACGGCGCGCACAACTATCATCCGCTGCCAGTGGTTCTGGCACGTGGCGAGGGCGTACACGTCTGGGACGTTGAAGGAAAACATTATTACGATTTTCTGTCGGCATATTCCGCGGTCAACCAGGGGCATTGCCATCCAAAAATCATCGCTGCACTGAATGAACAGGCGGCAAAGCTGACCCTGACCTCGAGGGCGTTCTACAACGACGTCCTGGGTGAGTACGAGGAGTACATCACCCGGTATTTTGGCTACGACAAAGTGCTGCCGATGAACACCGGGGCCGAAGGCGATGAGACCGCCATCAAGCTTTGCCGTAAATGGGGGTACCTGAAAAAAGGCATTCCCCAGAACCAGGCCAAGATCATCGTTTGCGAAAACAATTTTCACGGGCGTACCACGACGATCGTTTCATTCTCCTCCGACCCGGAAGCAAAAAGGGACTTTGGGCCTTACACGCCGGGTTTTGTCACCATCCCATACAATGATTTGCAGGCACTGGAAGAAATTGCCAGTGACCCCACGGTCGCCGGTTTCCTGGTAGAACCCATCCAGGGTGAGGCGGGTGTTTACGTGCCTGACGAGGGATACCTGAAGGGCGCCTACGACATTTGCAGGAAAAACAATGTCCTGTTCATAGCCGACGAGATCCAGACCGGCATAGCCCGCACGGGAAAACTGCTTGCCGTTGATCACGAAGGTGTTCGGCCGGACGTTCTTATCCTGGGCAAAGCGCTGTCAGGCGGTGTTTTCCCGGTTTCTGCAGTGCTTGCCGACGATGACATCATGCTCTGCATCAAGCCGGGCGAACATGGTTCAACATTTGGCGGGAACCCGCTTGGCGGCAAGGTCGCCATCGCCGCCCTCGAGGTGGTCAAGGAAGAAAGACTGGCTGACAGGGCCGAGGTATTGGGCAAGATTTTCCGCGACGAATTAAACAGGATCGATTCAGACATGATCGGACTGGTCCGCGGCAAAGGCCTGCTCAACGCGGTTGTCATCAAGCCCAAAAATGGCAAGGAAGCATGGGACGTTTGCGTTGCCATGAAAGACAACGGCCTGATCGCCAAACCCACGCATAATGACATCATCCGATTTGCACCGCCGCTGGTGATCAGCGAGGAGGAAGTCATGGAGTGCGTTGGGATTATTGCGAAAACATTGAAAGAGTTTGACTAGCAGTTGTACTGCAACCACCCGTAATTGATTATTCACATCATCTCTGATTAACCGGGTTTTAATTGTCCGCTTTCCAACTGGAAGCGGACGGTGACAAATCCTGGTTGTCTCAGATTCAAGCTTCCGGAAACGGCCATAAGCCGCCATTGCAGTGAGTCAATTCTCTTGCTCCGCAGCAAATCGTTCGCAGGTTCCCTCGGCGGGTTGCCAGACATCCGCGTAAGGATTGTTGGTGCACACGATGGAGAGGAAGCGGTTACGCTCGCGGGCCTGTGCCGACCAGTAGAGCGTTTTTTCAACGTCACCCAGCGCGGCGTGAATGATGGCTAGCGGGATTTCTTTTCTTGACTCTTGCTCGTGGCATTGATCACTAGCCATAAGAAAGAGGGCCAGAAGGTCCGCTTTCAGTTCTAGCTTGTCTCTAATGACTTAGAAACGGAAGGTTGCCTGTGCGAACAGGTAACGACCCAATGTGTCGTAGAACCCTGCGATCGTATTACCATTGGTAGACAGTCCAATTGGTGGCTCTCTGTCAAAGATGTTATTGATACCAACCACGACATCATGATTCTCCATGAAGATGAACCTGGCGCTTAGATCAATATAGCTCTCACCATCTTCAAAGTTGTCCTGTGCAATCAGGCTCCGTGAACCATCATAGTCAACACCGCCGAAGTAACGCCATCTGGTTGTAATCGACCACCACTCGTTGGAATCATATTGCAGTGATGCTGTATGACGCCATTTTGGTGACGGGAAGCAACGTGTACTGATAACACCAACACAATCATAAGTTGAGGTTGAATCAGCAGGTAACGGTGTTGTTTCCTTGGTCAACATCCAGGTACCAATCATGTTAGTGGTGAATGTACCACCCAATGCTTCAGTCGCCCAGTTGAACGCCAGATCAACACCTTCCCATACGTTGGTGCCCAGATTCAGAGTGGTATCAATCACAAACGCTCGAGTACCCTGCCAGAGATTACCATTCGCGGGGTTGCGGAATACTTTTTCACACAGGACGTTATACAAACCGCACTGTTCAATAATTGTCACAGCACCAATACTTGCGATGGTATCGTCAATCTCTATTTTCCAGTAATCCACGGATATTGTCATGGCATTCGTCGGGCTGATAACTACACCAGCGGTCCAGGTGTCTGCAGTTTCAGGATCGAGGTTCGGGTTGCCGCCGTACAGGGCGCTATACGCACCTGTGGGGGATTTAATGATGTTGCCATACTGTGCAGGGGTAACACCACTATTGGCACATTGTGCTTCCGTCTGAACCGGAGTTGGCCCTGCACAAGGATCACCCCCCCCCCACAGACCGAAAAACTGGGTAGAGAACAGTTCGCCAACGTTTGGAGCACGAACAGCGCGATTGTAACCAACACGAACACTGAACAGATCCACGGGCTGCCAGTTGAAGCCGGCACGGTAAGTGCTGTTGCCGCCACTGGTGCTGTAATCTGAATAACGGTACGCGAGATCGAGGTTAAGCGCCTGGGCACCCTTTACGTTCGTGAGTAATGGAATGTTGGCTTCGCCAAAGAATTCCAAAACGTTGTAACTACCAGAAATACCCGGTGTCGCGCCACCCTGACTAAGAAGTGATCCATCCTGGAAGACGCTATCTGAAACACGTTCGTATGACTCAATACGGTGTTCGAAACCACCAACAACCATGATTGAATCAGCATTACCAATGTTAAAGCCGATATCACCGGTTACATAACCATTGATAACGCGAGTGGAAGTCTTACCAGTTGCAATAGCTGTGCCAAGTAACGGAGCAACCTGCTCTGGTGTAACGCCCTGGTATGTGAATACCTGGTAAGGAATACAAGCCGGGTTAGCCGCACAAAGGTCACCATCAACCGCTTCGGCAATTCTTGGCGCGAAGAAGTCATTGATGTAAGCAAGGCTGGAAGCTGTAGAGCCATACAGGTAAGAAATATCATAATCCCAGTCGTCATTAATAGAGCCTTTGAGACCGATTACGATACGGAAACCGTCATGCTCGAAGTTACTGCTACGCGGTCCACCTTCAGTGTTGCGCTTACCGATATAAACACTAAACTCTTCAACATCCGGCCAATAGCTCAGCAGTGAGTCGCGGAAAACTTGCGGCCACACGCTGTTATCCAGCGGCAGAAGATACTCTTCCACGAAGAAAGTTCCTGACTCGGCGATCTGGCCAGCGGTGCGGTCAGTTGCAAAGTTTGTTTCCAAATACGCGATAGCATGTTCATTGATTTCGTAAACGACAGACGCACCCAGTGACCAACGCGTGTCAGGACGCATGAAATGGTTGATCGGGCCAAAGTTGTAAACATTGCTTCCATCGTATGGCGTCAGAGTGCCGTCTGGTTGCAGTGAAAGGAATTGGGAAACGCTGTAATCCACTACACCATCCACTGCCGGGGCGATGAAGAAGTTAGGAACGATTGCGTTGGCAGAACCACCACAAGCGTTACCAGCAGCGTTCAGCGCACAGCTTGAGTAATCACGTTCAGCCTGCAGCAACTCTTCGTTTTCACGCCAGGTTCCCCAAACAGTCGCATTACCTCTGCCATCAGCAAAATCACCACCGATAACGACATCAATGTTATAGGCCTGTCCATCAATACCGGAACTACCTGTAGGATATACAAAATCTTTTTTATCCATCAGGCCTTGAATGTATTTGTTTTCATTGTCGTGCTGGTAACCACTGACGCCTGCACTGATTTCAACGCCGGTTACACGGCGCATGATGAAGTTAACAACACCTGCTACAGCGTCAGCACCGTAAGTGGCTGATGCACCACCGGTCAGCACTTCGACACGCTCGATCATGGCAGCAGGAATCTGGTTAACGTCTACTGCCTGGGTAAGTACACCACCGGGTTGTAGACGACGGCCGTTTAACAGTACCAGGGTACGGTTAGCGCCGAGTCCGCGAAGATCGATTGACGCAGTACCTGAAATACCATTGGCATCAAATGAATGCTGCGCGGTTTCAACTTGTGGAAGGCTGTTCAGAATATCTTCAACACGTGTGAGGCCGGTAGACTCAATTTCGTCCATACCGACAACGGTCACGGGACTGGTGCGGCCAAAGCCGTCGACTGTCGCAATTCGTGAACCGGTGACGATCACCTCTTCCAATATGTCTTCTTGATTTTCGTCCTGATCATCCTGTGCTACAACAACTCCTGTCGGGATCAACGATGCTGTAAGTCCCAGTGCGGAAGATGCCGCGAGACTCAGTAGCTTTTTTTGTTGCATTACCGTTTCTCCCATTTGATCTGAGATAAAGCTTCTTTTCTGAAGGTTTATTGATCAGTAAGCACTGGCAAACCCAAACATAAAACTGCCATATAGCTATTGAAATCACATAAACCTTAACACTTTAATGGGTTTGCGGCAGGAAACGAGAAGTTTACATATTGGCTGCAAGTAATCCCCGCTGATTTTACTCAGGCACGCCAAACCGTTCATCAAGCCAGGCCAGAATTTCTTTGATGTATTCTGCTCGTGGTGGAATGTGATCCGTTTCGTACACTTTGATGACTTTGTCTTCGACAGGCGTGCCGATAAGATCAAACATTGGCTTGGCCGAAAGCTGGTACGGAAATATCGTGTCATAGCGCCCGACCAGGAGCAGCAGAGGTGTCGAAACACGCGAGATGTAATTGATGGGGTTCACTTCCGGCCTGCCGATCAAGACCAATCCGCCCGCTAAAAGCACGGCGGCTTTCAAACGATTTTCATAAGCCAGGATCAAGGGCGCTAGCATGCCCCCCCAGCTCAAGCCGTAGTAGGCCAGTTTGTCGTAATCGATATCATCACGCGACTTGAGATAGTCGACGCTGCGGGCAAAGTCCCTGACCAGTTGAATCATGAAGTCGCTGTAAGCGTGTGCTCCACCGATGGGATTTGTATCGATCCGCTCGAAGGTATCCTTATACACCGGGTAGAGAACCGCTCTGCCACTTTTGGCCACGAAGGAAAGGAATATGGAAAATTCGTAAAACTGTTCAATATCTTCACTGGATTTGTGATACCTGGAACCTTTGCCAGGAAAGAAAATAACTGTCTGGTAAGGTGGCTTGAAGTTTTTGGGTAAAAACAGGTTGGCGATGATTCGCTCATTGCCATAAGCTGCGTCAAATGACACGCGTTCTCTAACCCAGTGACTGGTGTCATCATGTCTTGACTCCAACCGGGAATTGAGATCATCATCCCGATCGTAAGCAAACTGGTCAAGATAGATTTCGAACACTTCATCCGAAACTGGCTCGATGTCGTAAACGTTGACTGCTTCCTCAAATTCCAAATCTGCCGTCACGGCTTGAGGCATTGGGTCCTGGTTTGCATAAAGCACCGTGCGAAATCCCAGGTTGGCAGCTCGCTTAAACGGCGGCGCCTGGCTGAGTTCAGTGAAGCGGTAAGAGCTGTCGTTAAACGCTCCACCCCGCACCACGCGGCCATATGATGACTTGTTCATACACCACTCACGAACATTGCCAGCCATGTCGTGGGCGCCGTAGGTAGTAATGCCATCCAGGCTGCCAGCGGCAACCGGCCCCTCACCACCAAAATTGCTGAATGGCGCCAGGGAGGCAAAGCCGCCGAGTTGGGGAAACTGCACCAACGGAGTATGTTTACCACGAGCCAGCCCCCAGTGGGTCACAGTTGGCAGTTCTCTGCCGGCGTAGGCTGCGTAGGCAGCCGCCTCGTACCAGCTGACCCCTGCCACCGGTAAATCCGCCTGGCCGTCTGGAAAATCTCCGGCCTCCCAGTTGGCCGGACCCGGTCTGCCGGTCAAATCCACGAAACGGCGGGTTGCTTCTTCCCACTCCAGGGTTTTGCCGTCTTCAATAAAGGGGTAACGCCAAAAGTCGTGGTTTGTATAAGCTCCGGCGTCTACAAATTTCTTGAACTGGGCGTTTGTAACTTCGGTACGGTCAATATGAAAATCCTCGATCAGGCCGTCAGCGGTCTCCCTGCCCGTCACTCTGACCATGCCTTCAGGCACGCTCCCGTCCTGATCCAGCACCCAATGCAGCTTGTTCGGGATGAGCAATTCAGTTTCACTAAAATTGACACTCCATGTCGATGCCGCTACGACAGAGGTATTGAATCCCTCCTTTTCTATTTTCCATCGGAAAATTCCAACCGGCAGGCGCAAACCGGCCAGCGGCGTTTCGCCAACCCAGGTCCAGTCCGCCTGTGGTTGCGAGTACTTTTTCATGTAGACGCTTGCGCCTACAGGATTGCTGCTGATATCCACTAACAGACTGCTCCTGGCGATCAGATCCTGGAGTTCAGCATGATCTGGAATGACTTCTTGCGCTTTGATCGCCAAATCATAGGCCTCTGTGAAATCTCCCCCTCCCAAACTCGAGTCCACGAGCTCACGTACACGGGGTAAAATCTCATCTTTCGCCCAGCGGATTTCCGCTTGCTTCCCGAGGTAGCTCATCCCCAATAAGCCACCAAGCGCCAGGACAGCCGCAACGGTGATGGCGGTGAGTAATTTGCGATTGCGCGTGGCCCAGGGTAACTGTTTGACGGCGCCCGCCGGAACCAGGTCGGGTTTACCTTTTGGCTGGTCAACCTGCGTGAGAGCTGTAACCAGCTTCTTGCGATAGCGGTCCTGGTCGAGCTCGTATCTCAAAATGGCCTGGGTTGTGCCGGTTGTCAGCGCCAGCCCCGCGGGCATCTCGGTTTCCTCGATGTGCAGGGCTATTACCGGGGTTGCGCGGTCCATGGCGAAGTAAACCTCGTTGCGACAATGACGGGAATGGACGGAAGTGGAGCTGATGTAGAAGAGAATCGCGCTGGAACCGAGTATGGCGCTACCCAATTTTTCGGGGAATTCTGCGCCCGGACTGATGCCCTCGTCGTACCAAATATTGATGCCTTGCTCGTGCAGCCAGGCCAGTTCCGGGTAAACCACCGGCGAGTCCTTGTGCGCATAACACACAAAAACATAAGAATCATCGCCGCTATAAGATACAAAAGGCTTATCCAAAGAGCATTCTCCCATGGTGTATACTTAATATTAGCGGGTTGTGGCTTTTTTTGTCGGAACCAATCCGCTTTCTCAGTCGAACAAGCCCGCTGTAGGCGAAGCTCGGCAATCCGGCAACCGTGCTGTTGCCGCAGAATTTGCGTTGTCATCCAGATGAGCGAGTATCTTGCTGATCACGACTGAGTCTTCAATGCTGGCAATTACCTTGATGAAACTGACAAATTCGTGACCAATATTAGGTTGCTTGAAGGACTACAGTTGGCCTATTGTGTTGAAAAACTCGACTAAATTGTAAATTCGATCAATTTTGACAAATTTACCCAAGGTAACCCATTGTTTTTATTGAGACGCGTTTCCGCGGGAACGTCCAAAAATCGACAAAAAAGAGTTTTTCAACAG
>CALBDB010000151.1 GCA_937927755.1 uncultured Lysobacterales bacterium | reverse complement strand
AAGCTTTTTCAGCGATCCACGTTGTTTCTTTGATGCAAGGCGCCGCTCTTTTGCTGCCCGTCCGGGCTTGGTCGGAATTCGCTTGCGTGGTGCACGCAGCGCTGCCCGGATCAGTTCAACCAGTCTTGAATATGCTTCCTCACGGTTCTTTTCCTGGGTGCGATAATTCTGGGCCTTGATGATGATCACACCGTCGGTTGTGATTCGCTGGTCCTGTTTTGACAACAGGCGCCGCTTGACCCCGTCTGGCAGAGAAGATGCTTGGATATCAAAACGCAGGTGAATGGCGGATGAGACCTTGTTTACATTTTGCCCCCCCGCGCCCTGTGCACGTATGGCGCTGGCTTTGATTTCATCTTCGGGGATACTGACCTGGTCGTTGATTTTGAGCATGATCATGAGTGCAGAAGACAAGGGCAGGAAGATAGCATCCGAGTAAATTCTTCCCACGATTCAGTTTAATGAAGTATTTATATCACATGTCCAGTGCCTGCACTCGAAAATGAAGTTGTAAATCGGCCTTAAAAATGTAGTTCAACCGTATCGCCATCAGACACGCCATGGTCAGGGCCAACTTGCTGGCCGTCGAATACCTCGTCCCCCCACATACGTGCAAACTTCAAACTCCGGGCAATGTCCCGGTGCACCAGCCTGGCAACGTCAAAAACCGTGCCGCCACGACGTACCGTGAATGGCTTGTCAGTATCCGCCGGTTTGCCCGGCGCCTTGGTGTAGACGCGCACGATTTCCAGGGCGCGGAACAGGAAAGACCCCAGTTCATCCAGGCCGTCACCGGTTTTTGCCGACACCGTCAGGGCCGGAAAACGCAAGCCGAGCAACTCTTCAAGCGTCTCGATTTCCCCCGGGTCCGGGTCAAGGTCACTCTTGTTGGCAATCAGTACGGTGGGCAGGTTGAGGTGAAACAGTTCGTCCGCATGATCCTGGGCTCTGGCTGCGGCCAGTCCTGGCCACGATGCACGCAGGAAAACCTTTTTTTCCGCCAGTCGCTCGAGGATTATCGGCACATGGTCAAGGCAATCGGGGTCGGCGAGATCGATCACGAGCAAAATCCCATCGGCCGGTTGCAAGGCGTTGACCAGCCACGGCTCCATGAAGTCGCCGGATACCGGGGGCAAGTCTACAAGCTGAAAGTGGATGTCGAGGTACGGGAGCATACCGACCACCGGTTGGTGCGTGGTGTAAGGGTAGGGCCCAATATCACTGTGCGATCTGGTCAACCGGACATGCAAGCTGGACTTGCCGGCATTGGGTGCTCCTATAAGGCAAAGCTGCGCGGCACCTTCACGGCGCACGACATGCGAAGGCCCACTGCGTTTGCCGCCCTTTTTAGGGCCTGCAAGCTCTTCCGTCAGTTGCTTGATACGGGTCTTGATATCGGCCTGCAGGTGCTCGGTCCCCTTGTGCTTGGGAATCGTCCGCAACAATTCCTTCAGGCAATCCAGGCGGTCCCTTGGCTCGCGTGCCTGGCGGTAGGCCCGTTCGGCTTTCTTGTATTCGGGTGTAACGTTCGTTGGCATAACCAAATGACCAATGCGATATGTTGTTTACCAGTTTTTCTCGCGGCGTCTTATTGCTCGTCTGTATGAACCCTGTCACGTCCGAGCCTATAGCTAAGAACAGACCCGAAGCAGATCAATATATAGCCGAGCAATTCCAGACCTTCCTGGATAATGGTTTTGTAGATTCGGTCGTAATCTTCGAGCATAACCTCTTCCCAGAACCACCCCGTGCCAAAAGCCCTGCTGAATACGATGACCAGGAGCAATCCGGTGACCAGGTAGGCAAATTGTCGTGTGGCTGAATATTTCACCATGGCGGGAATAATCGCCGCACGCAACGGGAAAGCAATGACCAGGGCCGCGACAGTTATGACAATGGCGGGGTAAACCCAAAAGCCCAGTGCAATATAATCCAGGAACTTGTCGGATTCACGGATCAGCATGGTAGCGAACAACCCTGTGACAAGCACAAGGAATCCGCGTGATTCACGCTGCCGCCAGGCAGCCAAACCGGTAAATACCATTGAGAGGAACAACAGGCTAGACTGGGAAAACTCGGTGACAGAGACCTCGTGCACGCCATGGTTGAAGACCAGTACATCAAGTGCTATGGCTGCCGGGACAGCAAGCATACAAAGCGCCAGCAACGTAATTTCGATGATCACGGTCATGAGCTCCGGATGATTTTGAAAAGCAATCTTCACAGCTTATTCTCCTGCTAAATAGAATCCGTTCATATCCTGAAACCTAGTTTAGTTCAACGATGGCCAAATCCCCAATGCTTGAGTCCCGGGTTTTGTCTGCCGACTTGGCCCGAGTCAATCCAATAGTTGATTATGGCTGTTAGCAATTCCGCATGTATTTGAAAATAATAGCTGGTGAATGGTCGCTTCTGGTTATCTGCTGCCCATCAGATCAATTATTGCCTAATGGTAACTTCCAGCCGTTCAGTTCAGGTTCAATTGACGGTGTTAAGGTAAGTGTCAGAGCGGAGGTAAAACACCATGAAAAACTGGATTTTGATACTGTTACCAGCTTTCCTGCTGACAATATCACCTGACGTACGTGCGCATAACCTTGTTACCGTCAATGGAGGTTCTCAGGATCACCAGCACGTCTACCGTCGTCAACAATATGGCAAACCCCTGCAACAGGGCCACCTGCTCAAGTCACCCGGAGGAAGTAGCATGATCCTCTGGGGATTGGGGGCCCAATCTGAGTATGGCAAGTCGACCATACCTCGAAGCGGGCCGATTATTGACGATCAAAGACCCAGACCGGGTGCCAAACGTAAAGCGGGCAATAAATATGGCACGGCAGTTTACGGCTACGGTAAACCCGCTCGAGACAAATGAGGTTGCTCACCGGCGTCAGCAAGGAATAACCCGCGAAAAAACAATGGCGGAGCGGAGCAGAGCAGAGCGGCAAGCCCTGTCTTTGACGATGTACAACAAGAAGGTTAGAAAGTAGTATGCAACTTATGCCAGCTAAGTGGTAACCCTTAAAATTGCACCCTATTGTTTTTCACCTTTTGTATTCAAGATAAGCGTATCAAAGTAAACAGCATGAAAGAGGTGAATGTATTTACTAACGGAGATTCCAGCCGGTTAAGCACCTGGTCTAATGTCCCTTACTTTTTTACCCAATCGCTGCTTTCAAACGGTATTAAAGTGAACAGGATTGATTTGAGTCCCTCCCGCCAGCTTCAAGAGTTGTTTTATAGAGATTTTAGTCAGTCCATAGATAAATACTCAACGTTTGACTACTTTCGCTCTCAGACACACTTCGATGATGTAAGGCGTCGAATCAAGGCTGCGGTGGATCAATTTCCGCATTCGGAAGCAAATATCTTTTTGACATTCAGTTTTTCCTCTGCCGGCTTGTCAGGGAAACCCTCTATCCAGTTTTGTGACTGGACATATGACCACTATTTGAAATACATGGTGGGTCGGAAGCCTGACGCCCTGGAACAAGGATGTATTAAACGTGAAGACTCCCAGATAGAAGGATCAGATCTGGTCGTATCTCTATTTCCCAGCGTTACGGACTACATGAAGAAGCGCTATAAGAATGAAAATATCTGCTATCTGGGCAATGTTATCAATTCAGTCTGCGACGTGCCCGGGGATCAGGATTTAGAGCGAAAGGAAAAGTCGAACAATATATTGTTTGTCGGAAGCAGAAAGTACCATCAGGGTGTTCTCGCATTGCTTCATGCCTTTCACAGCGTGAAACAGCAGCTACCAGAATTAAAATTGCACATTGTCGGTATGAGTGCTACTGATTTTGGGGGGCTGCCGAAAGGTACCTATTGTTACGGATATTTGGATAAAGGTAATAAAGCAGATAGGGAGCTATATTATCGACTGCTTCGTGAAGCAAAGCTGTTCGTAAACACAACACCAAAGTGGGGAGCATTCTCTGCCACAATTGAGGCCATGTATCATTATGTGCCTGTCATAGTTTCACCTTACAGTGATTTTGTAAAAACGTTTGGAAGCAGTATTAATTTTGGAGACTACTGTAAGGAAAACACACCGGGAAATATCGAGGAAAGCATCCTCAGGTTATTTAATGATAGTGATTACAATTCTATGTGTAGCAACGCTCATAATGCTGTTAGAGAATATACATGGAGTAACTATATAGACAAATTTATCCAAAAAGTTGAGACTTGCTTTGGCTAGAATACAAAATGACTGAGATCACTGTCCCAATCATGGGATGTTCGATTTTTATTTTTAATTTGACTTGAGCCATTAACAATATGAAGCTCTCATCTGGTTGTAAAAAAATCGGAATCCTGATCCCCACTTCTTCAAGAAACAGAAGCTGGAAAACTTTCAAAGAAACATATTTGTATAACCTTTTTCTTACCAGTTTCATCAAAACATATGACAAGGAACATACCTATATTATTTACCTCGTTATCGATGATAATGATGCCGTCCTTTCCAAAACTACTGAAAAAGAAACATTACTCAATTTCGCAAATCTCCATACCAATATTTCTTTTAAATTAATTTCCAGTTCCGGCATCCCTCCCGGACACGTAACCTTGATGTGGAACCGGGCATTCAACTCTGCTTGCGAGGACATGTGTGATTATTTTTTCCAGTCTGGTGATGATATTGTTTTTTCGGAAAAGAACTGGGTTAATGCCTCCATTTTTGAATTACAAAAAAATAATGATATTGGTTTAACCGGCCCCATTGATTGGAACAGATGGCAACACGGACCCAATTCGAGACCAGGCGGTGCCAGATTTATCCACACTCAATCCTTTGTTAGTCGAAAACACATGGAGATTTTCGGTTTTTATTTTCCAGAAGAACTCAAAAATTGGTATTGTGATGATTGGATGACTTTGTCTTATTACCCTGATTTTTACTATTTCATTCCTTTTTTCTGTAAAAATATGGGTGGTTCACCCAGGTATAAAATTATTGGCTCACTCAGTTCAAATGACCCAATAAGAAAAAAGTGCTTTAAACTGGTATCAAAGCATCGCCCTAAAATTATTGACTACGCTGCTTCCAATCGGGGCGATCCTGGCTGAAAAATGCCAGCTGTGACGGCTGTTCTAGTCGATATCCGGCCTTGTAAACATGCTGGCGTGCAATGGCGCGTTAACGTCGAGGGCTTTCACTGCAGCACGCCAGGTACCGTCTGAGTTGGAGACCCAACGCGGATGGTGGATGCCTTCCTTGACGAGATCCCATGGTCCCGACAGGCTGCCGACTGAGAGGCGTACCAATTCATCTCGTCATTGAACAGGCTTTCCGGCACGTCTTCGATCTTGCCGGAGCCCCTCAATCGCCAACTTTTTTCACCGTCAATAACCCGGATCAGATGCAGGTCCTGAGCGGTAGTCTCGATACGGAAGCGTGGCTGCTCAAAATCCATCGTGATAACTGCATATACAACGGTAGGCTCACCGGCGCGGTTCTGTTGTGAGCCATTTCATTTGCAGAAATTGCGTTTTGCGAACGGATTTGCAGCCAGTATTTATCATTGGGTTTCTCCAACTGCGTATTGTGTCCTTCGAGAACAAGATAGTGTCAAGATTCACAGTATGCAGCCTCTCATGAGACAGAAAGCAGCTTGTTAGCGACGAACGATGATTTCGCGGCAACGGGAAACTTTACCAGGGTTTTGCAAGGATGTACCTGAAGGCCAACTCCAGGTTTGCTTTTGCCTGCTCTGTCATCTTCCGGCCAAGCCCAAATTCATAGGCCCTGATGGTAAGCAGATATGCGGGGGGCGGTTCGTGGTGGTTGACCTGCTTGAATACCGCCAGCACCGACGCGGGGCTCATTGCATGGGTGGTGAAGCTGTCATCCCGCTCTGCTTGCAACTCGTGAATTTCAAAAGGTGCGGCGCAGGAGACACTGGCATCGACAAAAAGTACATATTCACGCTGTTCCAGGTCAACGGTGTGTTCGATCTGTAACTGGAAGTCGGTGAGCACCTCGACTTCAGCCAACTCGCCGGTTTTTTGCTGGTGCGTCTCAAGCAGGTCATAAAGGGCCGGACCCAGGGCGTCATCGCCCCGGGAGGGATTGCCATATGTCAGGATCAGAACAGGGGCTGTTTTCGCTGTTCCGTTCATCAGGTTGCTCAAATGGTCCGCATGATCCGGCCGGTTACCCGTTTCTCGAGGCGGTCCACCAGTTCACCGCTTGCATCCACCAGGTTCAGTTCCATCGGCATCTTGCCCATGGCATGCGTTGCACAGGACAGGCACGGATCGTAGGCGCGAATGGCTACCTCGACATGGTTCAGCAAGGCTTCGTTAAGACGATTTCCATCAAGGTACTGGTTTGCAACCCTGCGGATAGACTCGTTCATCGCCTGGTTGTTGTTGGTGGTGGACACGATCAGGCTGGCCTTCTCGACGATACCGCGTTCATCGATTTCATAGTGGTGGAACAGGGTGCCGCGAGGCGCTTCAACGACCCCGGTGCCGCTGCCTTGCAAATTGCCCTGGATACGCAGCTCCTTGCGCACGAGATCCGGGTCACACAGCAGTTCGGCGATGGCCTCGGTGCAGTACAGTAGTTCGATCAGGCGGGCCCAGTGGTATGCCATCGTTGATTGGACCGGCAGGCCATTGCCGAGCGCCATGAATTCCTGGCGCTCCGTCTCGGCCAGTGGCATTCGCATGTAATCACAATTGTTGATCCGCGCAAGTGGACCCACACGGTACCAGCCTTCCTCTTCGCCAAGGGAGGTGATAAACGGGAATTTCATATAGCTCCAGTCCTTGACGCTCTCGCGGATGTAGTCGTTGTAATTAACATAATCGACATGGTCGAAAATGGTATCGCCATTGACGGCCTTTGCCCGCAGGCCACCGTGGTAAAGCTCGAATGCGCCGTCATCCCGCACCATGCTCATCATGTTGCTTTGGATGGTGCCAAATTGCATGTGATGTTCATAGTGCTCTGAAATGATGTTTTTGAGCAGTTCGAGAGCTCCCTGTGCCCAACCAATGTTGCGGGCAATGTCATCCTGCAGGTAGCGGATTTCGTCCAGGCTCAAAGACTTGTTAACCCCCCCGGGGATAGCTCCGGTGCCGTGGATGCGCTTGCCGGCGGTTACGCGGATGACCTCCTGTCCGAATTTACGTAGAAGAACGCCTTGCCTGGCGATATCCGGGAAGTCTTCGATGACACCGGTGATGTTGCGGTGTTGCACATCGTCGTCAAAGCCAAACAGCAGGTCGGGTGAGCACAGGTGGAAGAAGTGCAGGGCGTGTGATTGCACAGTCTGGCCCAGGTGCATCAGCCGGCGGATCTTGGTTGCCGTGGGTGTCAGCTCACCGGCGCCGACTATCATGTCGGTGGCTTTCGCTGCAGCCAGGTGATGGCTGACGGGGCAGATTCCGCACAGGCGCTGTACCAATACCGGCAGTTCCCAGTAGGGCCTGCCCTGGATGAATTTCTCAAAGCCCCGGAACTCGGTGATATGCAGACGTGCTTGCCTGATATTGCGGTTTTTCCCCTGCAGCAGGGTAACCTTGCCATGGCCCTCGACGCGGGTCAGAGGCTCGATGACGATGCGTTTCATATCCTGTGGTCTTTCGGCTGTTTCCAATGGTGAGGTCATGTCGATATCTCTGGCTTTGTCTCTAATATCAATCGTAGTGAATCAATGAATAAGGGAAGCTGACTTCGTTTCCTGCAGCTACGTCCGTCAGGAATTGCCAGAATGTGTCCGCGCTGGGCGGACAGCCCGGCAGGAAGTAATCAACCCTGACCACTTCGTGTATCGGATGGACCTTATCCAGTAACAGGGGGATTTCCACATCATTGGGCACATGCGGGTTTTCAACCCCGATACCGTGGATATACGCTTCTTCCAGGCACTCCTTCAAATCAAACTGGTTGCGCATCGCGGGTATACCGCCGGTGACCGCGCAGGAACCCACTGCCACCAGGGTGTCACAGTTGGCACGGAACTCGCGCAGGTCGTGGACATTGTGGGCATTGGCGACGCCACCTTCGATCAGGCCGATATCACATTTCCCGATGGTCTTGATATCGGTGACCGGGGTACGGTCAAACTCTACCAATTCGACCAGTTCGAAGATACGTTCGTCGATATCGAGCAGGGACATGTGGCATCCAAAGCATCCGCACAAGGGTGCGGTGGCGACGATCAGCTTGTCTTTCCTGCCCTGGTTACGCTGTTGGATGTTACTCATCTGGGCCACCATTGGTCAGTTTGTCCTTGGCAATATCCCTGGCGGTTTCATCCCCTACCACGCTAATGGGTTTGAAATCGTACAGCCGTTGGCCGATGGGGGTTTCATATCCAAGGTACTTGGGCAAGATTGCACCTACGGGGCAAACCGAGGCAGCCTGGTCGGTCGGCGAAAAATCGGTATCACCGAGTTTTCCGCTGGGTGAGTTGAATACAAGCCTGCTGTCTATACCGCGGCCGGAGATCGCGAATACCGATTTCTTATCCTCGTATTTACTTACGCGCACGCAAAGTCCGCAAAGGATGCAGCGGTTGTAGTAAAACATCATTTCCGGGTGAGAAGCGTCGATCGAACGCTTGGGGAAGAAATGCGTGAAATGTGGGCTGAGCATGCCCGCGTGATAGGCGACGGCCTGCAACTTGCAATCGCCGCTTTTCTCACAGGCCGGGCAGGTGTGGTTGCCCTCGACGAACAGCATCTGCAACAACATGCGCCGTTCTTCGAGGATATCTTCAGAGCTGTTGTCGACGTCCATACCTTCGCTCGCCTGTAGCGTACAGGATGCAGTGTGCCTGCCGTTCACGCCGACGACACATACGCGGCAACTGCCGTGCGGTGGGAAATCCGGGTCATGGCACAGGTGCGGGATATACTCGCCGGCCCTCAGCGCAGCATCCATGACGGTATCGCCATCGTCAAAGGGGATATCCCTGCCGTCCAGCTTGAATGTTTTCTCTGTACTCAATTTCCTAACCTCAAGTGGGCTTCTTCATCATCACGTCCGGTGAGTTGCCTGGAGACTTCCAGGGCTTTATCGAGATTGAAAGCCGGCTCGTAACTCTTGTTCACAAGTCGCCTGGAATACGTGCCGGGGAATTTCTGCAAGGTATCGAGCACCGCGTTGGGCGCCGTGGTACCCAGCCCGCAATGCGCGGACTTCTGCAATACACGGCCGATTTTTTTCAGTTCATGGATGTCATAACTGGTGGCGTAACCGACCATGACTTTCTCGACCAGGTCATTCATCAGGCGGCCACCGATGCGGCAAGGTGTGCAGAACCCGCAACTTTCGTGGCAGAAGAAACGGGTAAAGTTCAGCACCATTTTCAACAGGTCACGCTGGCGGTTGAAAACCATGAGTGATCCACCGCTTGGAACATCTTCAAACGCGATCTGACGATAGAATTCCTGTGGTGGGATCGTGAACCCCGCAGCGCCGGACAGTTGCACCGCCTGCGTGTCCAGTGCGCCACAGTCTTCCAGAACCTGCCTGATGGTAACGCCGAAGGGGTACTCGTACACGCCGGGCCTTTCGCAATCCCCGCTAATGCTGAATAGCTTGGTGCCGGTGGATTCCGGGGTGCCTGCCGAGCGGAACCAATCGCCGCCGTACACCGCGATTCTCGCCGCAGCGAGCAGCGTCTCGACGTTATTAACCACGGTCGGCTTTTGCATATAACCACTGGTGACCGGGAAGGGTGGCCGCTTGCGTGGTATGCCGCGTTTGCCCTCCAGTGATTCTATCAGGGCAGATTCCTCTCCACAGACATAGGCGCCTGCGCCGAGGTGAATTTCAATATCGAAATCAAAACCCTCCTGGCCGAGGATGTTGTTGCCGAGCAAATTAGCGTCGCGCCGTTCCTGCAAAGTGTTTTCCAGTGTTTTTAGCAGGTACAGGTATTCGCCTCGCAGGTACAGAAAGCCTTTCCGGGCACCGACGATACCGCCACACAGTGTCATGCCCTCAAAAACGGAGTCCGCGTAACTGTTGAGAAGCACGCGGTCCTTGAATGTACCGGGCTCACCCTCGTCGGCGTTGCACACGACATAGTGCTCATCGGCGGCAGCGTCACGACACAAACGCCACTTTGTCCCGGCTTTGAAGCCAGCGCCACCACGCCCACGCAAACCGGACTCATCCAGATCGTTGAGTATTGCGTCCGCACCTTTGACGAGCAATGACTCGAGGGCGCTACCCTTGATCAGGCGCTTGTTCAGCAGCATGTCGCGGCGCTGGATATTGTCCTCGACAATAAAAAATTTCCCGGGCCATTTCCCGACCGGGACACCTGCTTCTATCAGGCCGACCATCTTGTGGATACGCATCTCGGTCAGCTTCGACACCGCAATGCCATTGACAAGCAGAGCAGGACCCTGGTCACACAGACCGGTACAGGAGGTCATTTCGATCGTAACTTTGCCATCGTCGCGGGGTATGCCCGGTTCCACGGCGAGCTTCTTGCACATGCCCTGCATCAATAACCTGTTGCCCAGCATGCGGTCGGTGATATTGTCACTAAAACGGATATCGTATTTCCCGCGCGGATTCCTGTGCAAAAACGCGTAGTACTCGATAACGGAATAGATTTGGACCGGGGGTATGCCGAGGCGCTCAGACAGCACCTGGATTGCATCGTAGGGGATGTGGGAATACTGTTTTTGAACCGCGATTAAATGCTGTAGTAGCCGGTCAGGGGTATCACCTGACTCTGCCAGTAAACCGTGGAGAAAACTGTCGAGATCCTGCATGGTCCATTGCACTCCAAAGTTGACATAAACTTTCGATATAGTGCAAGTTTGTATCTCGCAGATTAGCTGTTCTTTTTATTGTTCCCGGCGGGATAAAAACAACACTAACTGACTTCAGTAGAGCATGTGTGGACTGCAATATAACTGATCTGGGTCAGCTAATTCAGCGCTTTTTATGCCGGGAAATTGCACAGGTTCAAGGCCCTGTCCAGGGCTCTGAAAACGGTGATTACTTGCTCTGGTTATGCCGCGCTTGTGGAACGATAACAGCCTATCGGCCGACTTCAACAAGCACGTGGTCGGCCTCTTCCAAGAACTGGATTCTTTGCTTCATTTGAGGGGTCATGTAGACCGTTCCTGATTCATCCACCACTGCAACCTGTTCCAGTTCGAGTGCAGTTGCCACTTCGGCCCAGCCTTGCAGGCCGGCAACGACCAGTGCCGTGGCGGCTGCGTCGGCCGGCAGGCCTTCGTCGGTGATTATCGTGACAGATGCGATGTCTTTGGCCGGCCAACCGGTAACGGGATCAAGAATATGCGGGTAACGCTCCGTCTGATCCTCGCGGAACCTTTCATAGTTGCCCGAGGTAAATATCGCTTCATCACCCATGACCTGGATTGAGCCGATATTGCCGCCACCGGGCTTCCTGACTGCTACGCGCCACGGCCTGTCGCCGTGGTTGCCGATTGCGCGCAGGTCTCCACCGGCGTTCACAATGGCGTTGGTGATGCCCATATCTCGCAGGTGCCTGATGGTCAGATCTACGGCGTAACCCTTGGCGATACCGCCAAAGTCCAGCTGGACGGCCGGGTTATCGGTGATAAGGTTCATGCCATCGACCTCAATATCCCTGCTGGAGGGCTTGTGCGCGAGTATCTCGTCGATTTGTTCTTGTGTGGGAGGCGGGCCAACGATAGGGTAATCGGAGGTATGAAAGCCCCACAGCCTGACGAGGGCGCCGATGGCAGGGTTAAAGCGGCCGCCGGATTTTTCTTCGATGACTTGTGAACGCTGGATCATCTCAATGATATTCGGGTCTGCCGTTGCGCTAATTCCCTGTTCAAAGCACTTGTTGATTTGCACCAGGCGGCCCGGCTCCCATGCATGCCAGTCGCGGTGCATACCCTGGAACACCTGCTGCAGTTCTGAAAATGCCCGCTCGGCATCCTCCTGCGAGGCGCCCCAGAGCTTAATTTCAACGATGGTGCCAAAAACGAATAGGTTAGCGCTGTACTCCTGGTCGCGTTGGCAGGCAGTCAACAAGACCAGGCAAACAAAAATGATTACCAGGAAGGGCGCAAACTTTACCGGCTTAAGGGTGACCTGCCTTCTCCTTGTTACTGCACCCGCGCTTATCTGAACAGCCGCCCGAACAACCGCCACTGCCGGCACAACCACGGGCATTCTGGCCGTTGCGGTGCAACAGGCCGAAGCCGACAAACAGCACGATCATCAACAGCAGTGGCGCCAGGTAGTCACTCATGGTTTCTATAATAGTCCCGCGAAACCCATAAATGCCAGCGAAAGCGTACCGGCGATGATCAGCACCAGGCCGGTGCCCTTGGCAATGGCCGGCACATCTGAAAACTCGACGGATTCACGGATCGAAGCCATAAGGACCAAAGCCAGTGTCAGGCCGAGTCCGGCGCCGACAGCGAAAACGATGCCCTGCAGGAATCCGTAACCACGGTTGGTCTGGAAGATGGCCAGGCCAAAGATTGCGCAGTTGGTGGTCATCAGCGGCAGAAAAATACCCAGTTGGCGGAACAGCACAGGCGAAATCTTTTTGACCACCATCTCAACGATCTGCACCAGCGACGCAACCACGATAATGAAAGAGATGATGCGCAGAAACGGTACCTTCTCCAGCACAAAAGTGTTCAGGAACCAGGCGCTCAGCGAGGTCAGGACCAACACGAAGATATTGGCCAGACCCATACGCAGGGCGGTCTCTACCCGCGCAGACACACCCATGAACGGGCACAGGCCGAGGAACATCGCCAGCGTGAAGTTGTTGACCACCATGGCCGAAAAGAAGATCGAAAACAGCGTCTGGTCATTCATGAAGAGACCTCCACTGTTTCTGCTTCAACCTTTGGCGGTTTCGCTTTCTTGCGTTGTTCAAAGTAACCCATCGCAAGCAGGATAAAACCAAGCGTCAGGAAGCCGCCGGCCGGCAGCACCCTGCTGACCCAGGGTTCGAAGTTCGGGCCGAACAGCGAAATATCGAAGAAGGTGCCGACACCCAGAATTTCGCGGAAGCCACCCATCATCACAAGCGCTATCGTGAAGCCGATTCCCACACCTATCGCATCCAGCAGGGAACGGAACACGTTGTTCTTGGAAGAGAAAGCCTCTTGCCGTCCGAGTATCATGCAGTTCACGACGATCAGGGCGATAAACGCGCCCAGTTCCTTGTGCTGCACCGGCGCGTAGGCCTGCAGTATCATGTCCGCCAGCGTCACGAATGTCGCGATCACGAGGATGTAGGAGGAGATACGCACCTCTTTCGGGATGAGGCGCTTGAAAGTCGATATCAGTACGCTGGAACAGCAGAGGACAAAGAACGTTGCGGCACTCATGGCCAATGCGTTTTTGACCGTATTGGTTACGGCCAGTGCGGGACACAGTCCCAGCATCTGGATCAAAACAGCGTTCTCTTTCCAAATGCCACGGACGAAGTCCTGGGATGGTGTTGTCTTTTTCATGATTGCACCTCCGCTTCAGCTGGTGCTTCATCGACCTCGACCGGGGATGATTGCGGGAGGCCTTGCTCCAGGTAGGGCTTCCACTCTTCCAGCCCGTTGTTAATTATTTCGATCACTTTCTTGGTGGAGATCGTCGCACCGGTGATGGTGTCGATCTCCCCCGGACGCCCTTTACCAGCCCCCGGCTTGGTTGGTATCAACGGTGTGTCCGGGCTGGCAAAAAATTGCCCCACCCAGGGCAGGTCCTTGAAGATCTTGTCACCCAACCCGGGGGTCTCCTTGCTGTCCAGCACCTTCATTCCCATAAGCTTACCGGTATTCGGGCTCCATCCGAAGATGACCATGATAACGTCCTGGAAACCGGACTCACCGCGTGACATGGCTACGCCATGCAACTGGTTGTCGGGATTGTAGGAAACATATACGCGTTTGTAGTCACTTTCCTTCACGCCTTCCGGCAGGCTCAACGAAAGGATGTCATCCACCAGGTAATAGGTGTCGTAACGATCCGTGCCCGGCAGTACCTCGTAGACTGCTTTTTGCAATTGTTCGGCCTTGTAGGCGTCTATCATCGGCTTGGTATGCTGGTTGACCAGTACCAGCAGCAAACCGGCCATCATGCCGGCCACGCCCAATGTGGCGATCAGGCGGAAAGTAGAAACGGGCTTTTCGAGCGGTATTTCCTGTTCGTCGGAGGCGGTCTGGTCGGTGACCTGGATCTCGTCACTCATGACGCGTCCTCCTGTTTGTCTTTTTTCTTGCCGGTGGTTCCGAACAGCCGCGGCTGGGATGCACGGTTGATAAAGGGCACCAGCGCGTTCATCAGCAGGATCGAGTACATTACGCCTTCCGGCAGGCCGCCCCAGATACGGATAACCACGGTCAGAAAACCGATTCCGAAACCAAACATCCAGCAACCCTTGTTTGTGACCGGCGATGTGACCATGTCGGTTGCCATGTAGAAGGCACCCAGCATAATGCCGCCTGAAAACAGCATGAACAATGGTGGGAACTGCGATATCCCCAGCAGGTAAAACAAGCCGGAAACGACAAAGGTCGAG
>CALBDB010000150.1 GCA_937927755.1 uncultured Lysobacterales bacterium | reverse complement strand
GCCGTGTCTCAGTCCCGGTGTGGCTGATCATCCTCTCAGACCAGCTACGGATCGTCGCCTTGGTGAGCCTTTACCTCACCAACTAGCTAATCCGACGCAGACTCATCCGATAGCGCAAGGCCCGAAGGTCCCCTGCTTTCTCCCGTAGGACGTATGCAGTATTAGCCCGAGTTTCCCCGGGTTATCCCCCACTACCAGGCAGATTCCCATGCATTCCTCACCCGTCCGCCGCTCTACTAAGGCCGAAACCTCAATCTTCCATCTAATAGTTTTAGCTGAAAGCTGAACCTTGCTCCCAATCAATTTTATAAAAAATTAGGGCATGGTCGCTCTCTATCTATCATGGCTTTACCCATGACGCGAGCGCCCACACAAGTTACCTGTTCATTGTTAAAGACCGTTTACTCATCTGATGGCATTTCGCTCATCAGTCCAGCACAAAAACCTGCAGCGTTTCCTTTCGGTTATCGCCGCATCGGAAGACCCCATTTTAAGAATCTCACCCCGGTGCCGGAGCGGGCCGCCCATTATACACGCCGACCTAAATTTCCGTCAACGCTTTTCCATCAACCACTCTGTTTCCAGGTCGGTCAGATGACGAGCGAAGGCGCATTATAGGGCTAGGAATTACTGTGTCAACAGTTGTTGGCAAAAAAAGTGAAATTAGTTTTCCAGCGCCCCGAGTCTCGCCTCTAAAAGGCCGATCTCAAGTTGGCCACAACCGCCCGGAGAAAGCCTGTTTGCAAGGCTTTGGGCAACAGCATCGCCACTGATCTCTTCGCACATGGCAGTTGCGGCCTTGTAGGCTTCACGGAATGGGATTCCTTTACGCGCCATATCTGTTGCAAGATCGGTTGCCAGCATTTCCGGCGTTATTGACTGGCGCATCCGCTCTGTCTGCCATTCAAATCCCGCCAACAAATCCGGTAATAGCCTGAGAGCCTGCAAGCCTTTTCCAAACGCGCGCAACAAGGGCGGCTTGGTTGCCTGCAAATCCCGCTGGTAACCCGAAGGTAATCCAAGCACAGAAGCCAGCTCTGCTTGTGCACCCTGGACAACCGCGTGTACCGCACGCAACAACTCAACCGTATCAGGGTTATTCTTGTTCGGCATAATGCTCGAACCCGTGCAGTACTGTGAGGGCAGTTTTACAAAACCGAACTCGTGTGTTGTGAACAGGCTCAAATCCCAGGCCAGTCTGCGCAAATCAAGCGTACAGGCCGAGAGCGCTGAAAGTGCCTGTAATTCTACTTTGCCCCGACTGTTTTGTGCATATTGAGGATTGACCACCAGGCGTGAAAACCCAAGCTCCTGCGCAACCGCCTGCCGAGGCAGATTCAGGTTGACGCCAAACCCGGAGGCAGTTCCCAACGGAGACGCATCCAGCCAGTTGCGGATCAGTGCGGCCAGTTCTGCATTGTCTATAAATGCCTCTGCATGCCCGGCCAACCATAAACCCACGGAAGAAGGCATGGCGGACTGCAAATGGGTATAGCCGGCCATGGGCAGGTCGCCCTCTGTCTCCACCCTGCTCAACAGCACCCTGGCACACTGCGCACATATGTCCTGTAGCTGGCTTAGGCGGTCCTTCATAAAGAGGCGCAAGGCCACCGCCACCTGGTCATTGCGGCTGCGACCCGTGTGAATCTTGCCGCCGACTTCACCAAGCATCTCTGTCAGCCAGGACTCGATGGCGGAGTGCCCGTCTTCAAAATGAGAGCTCAACTCCAGGGCGCCATCCTGAACATCCTTTTCAATTTGCAGCAGCCCATCAAGTAATTTTGTGCACTCTTCAACACTGAGAATATCAATTTGCTGTAAGCCTTTTACGTGGGCGGCACTGGCTCTAATGTCGAACAGCAACAGTTCTTTATCGAGCTCCACATCTTCGCCGGCAAGAAACGCCATTATCGCGGGATCGGCGCTCTCACCTTTACCGTCCTTTTTCCAGATTAAGTCTTTCATGAAATGATCCCTGAGTACTCGTCCAGCCCGAGGGCCAGGTTTAAATTCTGAAGAGCCTGCGAAGCTGCGCCCTTAAGGAGATTATCCAGCACGACCACAACGCCCCCTCGCATTGGGTTTCGTTCATCCATGGTAAACCCGCCAATGTGAGCATCAGGTGTGCACTGAACGGCATTGACCTGGGGAATTTTCTCGCTCACCGTAACCCTGTCTTCGCTGGAGTAGGCCTGCCGGAAGATTTCAAAAAGTTCAGCAGCCGTAGTCCTGCGATCCAGTTCAAACGAGATGGTCAGCGAAATACCGCGGAAAAATGCAGCCACGTGTGGCATGAATCTAACTTCAGCGCCTAACTGGTGGCTTATTTCCTTTTCGTGCATGTGCCCGGCCAGGGAATATGGAATCAGGTTGTTCCTTAGTACATCCGGGTCATTGCGCGGCGATGGCGTCTTGCCTGCACCGCTGTATCCGGATACGCCGAATATCACCGGTGGCCAACTCAACATATCAATCAATGGCAACAGCCCGAGTTGCGCACCAGTGGCGTAACAACCGGGATTGGCAAGCAACTTTGCCTGGCGAATCTCATTCCGGAATCGTTCAGGCAGCCCGTACGTCCATTCGGGATCAAACCGGTAATCCGCACTCAGGTCGAGGATCACGCTACCGGGGGAAACAGCGCGGATACTCTTGACCCAATCGCCCGCCAACCCATTTGGCAGGGCCAGCACCCAGGCGTCAGCCGGATGGGCCGAGACGTCTTTGGGTGTCAGCTGACTGAAGGAGCTGCCATCATCAGGCCAGCCATCACATGCGGAGGATATACTTTGCCCGGCGTGACTGCGCGAACTGGCGACCCCCAATCCCATAGCTGGATGACCGGCCATCAGGCGCAGCAACTCCGAGCCCGTATATCCACGGCCACCAACCAGGTTAATGGTATGGACAGTGTTCATTCTTCGACCCAACCTGAGTCACGTGATAGTGCATCTGTAACGCATCGCTCCCGTTGGCCAGCCTCTGTTACACCTATCGTAAAGCAGACCCACTGTCCGGAGCGATTGCTGCTGTCTGCCTGTTGGAAATACCAGGGTGTGACCGGGTTTGTGTAACGTGAGCGCCAGTACAGCGCAGGGTAACGGGCCCTGACCACCTGCCATATTGCGGCACCGAGGCCCTCACCCTGTGCTTCGGAAGTCACAATGAACTTGTCCAGGTATGGCAGGCCGTCGACGCCCTGGGTAATAACGGCTGCCGCACGGCCTGTTTCCGACAAAAGGATAAGTGGCTCGTTTAATTTTTTGAACCAATCGGCCCTGAGTTCTTTTTTGAAGGCGTGTTCGACAAGCTCAATAACCTTGGCAAGGGTTTTTGCATCCGGCTCCTTGTGTATATTGATCTTCTCGCCCTTCCTGACCAGGGTGCCGGCACCCCGGTAGGTGAACAGTTCCCGGGTCAGATGTGCAGCAGATGTTATGGACACCGAGGTGTCGTCCGGCAGCTTTTGCAACATTTCATTGATCTGCTGAAGTTTTAACCGCATACCCGAATGTAACCACGGTTGCTGCATCAGGGCCTCGTAGTCGTTGGTCAGGCTTACCGCCGAAATGATCCGGTCCTGGCGATCCAGAAGACCACCGGTGGGTGACAGGAAAATCACTTTATGTGGCCGTAGCTTCCAGACCAGTTCACGGGTGGCGATGTCAGCGTTGATATTGAGCACCTGTCCGGATGGCGACTCGCCCAGGCAGGTCAACACCGGTACCGCACCACTACGCACAGCACTTTCCACCGAACTCAGCTCGACCTCTTCAACTTCACCAACAAGGCCGAGATTTTCCTGGTCAAGATAACTGCACTGAAAAACACCGTGCTGGATTCCTCTGGCCCTGATACCGCTTTCTTCAAGCGCTTCGACCAGGCGCAGGTTCTCCCTGTACATCAACGGACGTGCTACTGACATAACCGCCTCGCTGGTAACGCGTAGGCCATCACGTCTTTCAGTTTCGATGCCAGCTTCAGAGAGCGCGTGGTCCAACTGCGGGCCTGCGCCATGCAACACCACCGGTATCAGCCCGAGCCGATGCAGAAAAGCCAGGGCCGAAGTTAATTCATCCAGATGGTCACGCAGTATACCGCCGCCCACCTTGACCACCGCAAAACGAGCCTGGTTGGTGCCGGAGTATTCTTTAAGGTATTGCTGGGCTTCCCTGCTGGAACCCAACTGTGCAAGTAATTCGTGGACTATCCGACGTACTTCAGGCATGTTCATTTACCAATTGTGCGTATATTTCCAGGGCCAGTTGCAACTGCTCCTGGCTGACCCATTCGTTCAATACATGCGCCTGGGCGATGTTACCCGGCCCCAAGACAATGGCGGGAATTCCAGCCCGCGCGAACAACGAAGCCTCGGTCCAAAAATCGACTGCGGGACCGGCTTCAATCCCATTCTCTTTAACAAAGGTCTGTGCCTTCTCAATACCCATGCCACCAGTGGGTAAAGGCGGGCCTGAAAATGGCACGTGCCATCTTGCCGAATCACTGCTATCCAGATCTGCCATCAGTTCCAGGAATTCCTCGTTGCTGTCTCCGGGGGACAGGCGTGCGCTCCAGTGGATGTTTGCCCGGTCGGCGATGATATTTGACTTGATGCCGCCATGCACTTCGCCCACGTTGAAACAGGGTCTGCGTCCTTCGTTGCCAAGCTGTGCAGCCTGGTCAGCCGCAGCAGTGACCCAGGCAGAGAGTTTGTGCAGGGCATTATCCTGCAGCGCGCGTGGCTCGGATGAATGGCCAGACTCTCCAGAAAACTCACCTTTCACAGAAAGGTAACCACGGTGGCTCATTACGGCCAGGCAATCGGTCGGCTCTGCTACCACGACCTGTTTGAATACTTTGCTTTGACTGGTTTGCACAAATTCGGCCACGCAACAACCACTGGCGCCTTCCTCATCGGTGGTAAACAGCATGGCCATTGGTTTATCAGTACCAGCGGCAATTTCAAGCAGACAGGCTGCCGCGCCCTTGATGTCGCAGCAGCCACGGCCATAGATCCTGCCATCATCCAATGTCATTTCCAGCGGAGGGAAACGTGACCCTTCGATCACCGGCACCGTATCAAGGTGAACATTAAACAACAATGAGGGCCTGCCCCGAACCGCCAGCATACTTACGCGTCCTAAACCATGATCAGTGATGTCGATCACGAAATCCGGCCCCAGGGTTTCACTGATCCAGCCAAAAACCGGCGATGACGCGTCCAGTGACCGGGGCGGGTTTTGCGTATCAAAAGCCACCAGGCTCTTGAGATGGCCCAGAACGCCGGTCAGGTTCATTTTGCCTTCGCCCTGATCCGCCCGGCCATGGTCGAGCTCTGGCCGGTCAGCTTGATAAAGCCCTCCGCCTCGGAGGGTGACCAGGTGCAACTCTGAGCATACACTGCTTCGGGATCCTGCACGATGAAGTCTGAATCCACCGCGATCGCATGCATCGAACCGCCCGTGGTTTCCAGCGTCACTGTTCCAGTTACAAATGCCTGTGAACTGGCCAGGTAGGCCTCGAGATCCTGTTTATGCGGTTCGTAAAAGAAACCGGCATAGACCAGTTCTGCCCAGCGTTGTGCAACCTGGTGGCGAAACTGGTTCTGGAAACGGGTGTTTACGCAATCCTCCAGAGCCTGGTGCGCCAGCAACAATGCGTCAATTCCAGGACATTCAAAAACAATCCTGCCCTTAAGGCCGATGGTGACGTCACCGGTATAGATATGCCGGCCAACACCATAGCTGCCAAACTGCTTGTTCAACAGTTTCAAAATATCAGGACCGGCCATGTCCACACCATTGATGGCGACTGCCTCTCCTTTCTCAAAACGGATGGATACCCGCAATGCTTGCGCCGGCCATTCATCCCTGGGCCGGCTTATCTGCCAGGTTTCCGGGCCGGGTGCTTCAAACTTGTCGACTTCACTTCCGGAGATGGTCACACCCAGCAGATTTTCATTAATAGAGTACTTGCCGGTTTTTTCAGGGATGGATACCCCCGCGTTTTTCAGGTACTCGATCTCGATATCCCTGATATTGCCGGGCTCCTTTTGCAAATCCCTGATTGGCGCGTGGATTTCATAGTCACCCACGCTGCGTACTGTCTGGTCGAACCGCATCTGGTCGTTACCCATCCCGGTACATCCATGTGCAAAGTGCTTTGTTCCCAGTTCATCACAAAGCTTCAGGCTCAACCGGACGATCAGATAACGATCAGAACACAACATCGGGTATTCACCCAGCATCCTGGACTGGCTCCACACCAAAGGTACAACGAATTCATCCCAGATAAGCTGGCTGGCGTCTGCCACGTGGTGCTTGCATGCGCCCAGTGACAGGGCACGCTGTTTAATCCAGTCCAGTTCTTCCTGGCTCATTCCACCGGTGTCTACAAATACGGTATGTACGTCATAGCCTTTTTCACATAGCTCCAGCACACAGTAACTGGTGTCAAGACCACCTGAGAAAGCCAGGACGATCGGGGTTTTATTGGTTTCGGTATTCATTGGTCTGCTCCGAGCAAATTCATCATCAGGGCCTTTTGCACGTGTAGCCGGTTCTCTGCTTCATCCAGGGCCACGCAATACCGTGCATCCATTACACCGTCGGTGGCCTTGATGTTTCGCCGTAAAGGCAGACAATGGCTGAAAAGGCCATTATCGGTCAAAGCCATTTTCTCTTCATTGACGATGAAATGACGGTATTTTTTACGTAATTCGTATTCTTCTTCCGGTCTTCCATAGTATGGCAAAGCGCCCCAGCTTTTTGCGTAAACAAAGTCGGCGCCAGCGTAAGCCGCTTCGATATCGTGGCTGACCTGCAATGAGCCACCGCTCTCAGCCGCATTCTCTTTTGCCTTGTCCATAAACTGCGAATCCAGCAGGAAAGCGGGCTCCGGACACAGTAGCGTAACGTCCATGCCAAACTTTGTACCCATCAGCAAGGCTGAATTGGCTACCGCCGTGTTCAACGGCCGCGGGTGCCAGGTCCAGGTCAAAACCATCTTGCGCTTGGCGACCGTGCCCATCCTTTCCTTCAGCGTCAGCATCATGGCCATTTCCTGGCATGGGTGCACGATGGTCTCCATGTTTATGACCGGCACGGATGAGTGCTTTGCCAACGATTTGATCACATTATCTTCACGGTCCTTTGACCAGTCGACAAAAGAAGGAAAGGCCCTTAATCCAATCAGGTCGCAGTAGCGGGATAAAACACCTGCGGCTTCTGCGATATGCTCCTCGGCATCACCGTCCATGACAGCACCTGTTTTGAACTCAAGGCCCCAGGCGTCCTTACCCGGCTGCAAAACAATGGCAATACCACCCAGCTGCTGCATACCCAGGTCAAACGATGTACGGGTACGCAGTGAAGGGTTGAGGAACAACAGGGCAATCGAGCGTCCCTTGAGACTCGAATTAAGAGGGGTTTTCTTCAATTCCGCTGCCAGTTGCAGCATGGAATCCAACTCTTCACGGGACCAGTCGCTGGTGGTCAAAAAATGTTTCACTTCAAATCTCCATTAATTTACCGGAGCACTTCCGGCCCAAACAAAAAAACCCAGCCGTTAGCTGGGTTTTTTAATTATTCATCGTGTCTCTCTCAGAGGTATATGGCAACCCAGCCGGAATTGTGAACCCCAGGACGTTGTGGTCGTCGGATAAAACGGCTGGCTGATTGTGTGTTGCCTGTTAACATTATTTCTCAAAATCGCTGTAAAAAAGTATCAATACCGAGTGATTGAATCTACGGGTTTCCCATTTGATTTGCAATAAATTATTCAACATTTTCAGCCTGAAACGGAAAACCGGGTGGGCAGCGACCGGACAAGCTGCAAATTGCAAGTTCCATCAGCATCTCAGCGTACATTTGCTTCCACTTGTCGTAACCATTATATAAGCCATGGCATCTTCGAAATATAATCTGCAGTTCAGGTAGAAAGAAGGAAGTCGGCAATGAGTTGTTCCTCCGTTATGTTTAGTCTTTTTCTGATGGCCCCCTGCCCTGATGGCGGCGGTGAAGATGTCAGTGCTGCCGTGGCGGCGTCGGTGTCCAACCCGCAGCGCCCTGCAGCAGATATCGCGAAAGACGCCAACCGCAAACCAGCTGAAGTACTTTCCTTTTTCAATATTGAGCCAGGCATGACAGTGCTAGACCTGTTCTCAGGTGGTGGTTACTACACTGAAATACTCAACTCACTTGTCAGTGAGAAAGGAAAGGTAATTGCACATAGCAACGAAGCCTATATGTCCTTCGTAGGTGATGCTTTCCGGCAACGCCATGCTAACGGGCGTCTTGCAAATACCGAGACTGTAATTGTCGAGGTTGACGACATTGAGCTGGAAGATAAATCCCTTGATGCTGCCATGCTGGTCCTGACCTGGCATGACTTTATGTACGCAGACCCGGAAAATGGATGGCCGGCCATCGATGAAAAATTACTGCTGAATAAACTATGTGCAGCGATGAAGCCGGGCGCCGTCCTGGGATTAATCGATCACGTCGCAAACAGCGGTGATGACCCCTCCCAGGTTGCCAAAGACCTGCACCGTATTGACCCGCAGATCGTCGAAGATTCTTTTAAAAACAGCTGTTTCACGCTGGATACCAAAGCCGGGTTTTTGAGCAACCCTGATGACGACCACACACTGGGTGTTTTTGATAAAAGCATACGTGGAAAAACCGACCGTTTTGTATTCCGCTTTGTAAAAAATTAACTCCGACCCGGTAGCTGCCCCACTACGCGGGTTTAGTCCAATGGCGGGATGTTTTTGAGATAGGCAGCGATTGCTGCACGATCTTCCGCCGGCAATCGTGCCATATTCTCCTGAACTTTTACCATTGAACCGCCTACCGTATCAAAGTCCGGGGTAAAGCCGGACGAGAGGTAGTAATTGATATCGCTTTCTGACCAACCTGCCAGGCCGTTATCATGCGGTGTGATGTTGGGTATCTTGCCTTCACCATCAGGATTTGGTGCACCGGCAAGCCAGCGAGCACTATTCATACCGCCGGTCCAGTCACGGGGCGTATGACATTCGCCGCAGTGGCCCGGGCCTTCAACCAGGTAGCGGCCACGCAGCAATAATTCGTCCTTATCCGGTAACTGGATAACATTCGAGTTATCCAGGTTTACTCGTTTCCACAAACCTATACCCGGGCGAATATTCCATGGGAATTTCAAACTGTGATCCACGTTGTTGCTTTGAACAGCCGGCAAGGTATCGAGATATGCCTTGAGGTCTGCCAGGTCCTCAAAACTCATGCGGCTATATGAAGCGTAAGGAAAGGCAGGGTAATAATGACGGCCGCCGGGTGAAACCCCCTTCCACATGGCATTGACAAAATCGAGCAATGTCCAGTTGCCGATGCCATTGTCAGGGTCGGGTGAAATATTGGGTACCCGAAATTCACCGAACGGTGTATGCATGGCAAGGCCGCCACCAAGCGCCAGCGGCTCTGAATCCTTGCCGGTTGATGAGTGGCAGGAAGCGCACCCGCCCGCGAAAAACATTCGCTTGCCGTTTTCCCTATTCGCGGTATAGCCCGGCAGATCTTCCGCTGTCAAACCAACCGGCCGGGTCAGCCACAATATTGAGATCACCGCCAAGGCTACCAGGCCTGCGGCGATCAG
Source organism: uncultured Lysobacterales bacterium (assembly GCA_937927755.1). Lineage (GTDB taxonomy): Bacteria > Pseudomonadota > Gammaproteobacteria > Xanthomonadales > SZUA-36 > SZUA-36. Next base: position 15,598 of record CALBDB010000150.1, on the reverse strand, counting down.
CAAACGTTTCATGGGCCTGTATTTCGCCCTGCGTCAGTTTTCTTTTTCTACGCGATATCCCTCGTGACAGCCTTTGCAGGTTTTGAATACCGGGCCGGCAGCACCTTTGAGGGCTTCAAGGCTATCAGGGTTGGCCGCCAGTGCAGCATCAACTGCGGCGCCAAAGTCTGCCATCTTATTATTAAAACCATCACGGTCTGTCCAGATTGTAGCTTTAGCTTCAGTTTCATGACCGGATTCAGAACCTTCCGGGAACATGTCTCCGGCCTCCGCCGCGGTTTTCTTCCAGACATGGAGGGCTGCCATGGCTGCTTCCGCATCAAAAGGCTGCTCACCCTTGAGCATGCCGCCGATAACCTTGGCCGCATCACGGGTGTCTTCCATCATGTCCTGTCGGGCCAGGATTGGGTCGCTGCCTGCGAGGGCAGTATTGGTGATAAATAGAAGAGGCAATACGATTGAAGCTAACTTTTTAAACATAATTAATTCCTGCAATTGCTGGTTAAACGAGTCCGGCAGTATAGCCAAAATTTTGTGATCAACAAGACTCTTACTTACGCTTGGGGATATAAAGATCGGTAATCGTACCCTCAAAAACCTCGGCAGACATAGCCACGGTTTCTGACAGTGTCGGGTGCGGGTGGATAGATAAACCGATATCTCCGGCCTCGCAGCCCATTTCAATTGCCAGCACGCATTCAGCGATCAGGTCACCGGCATGCGGGCCTACGATACCGGCGCCAATGACCCTGTGTGTTTCAGCGTCAAACAACAGTTTTGTGAAGCCTTCGGTGCGGCCTATCCCCATTGCCCTGCCGCTGGCGGCCCAGGGGAATTTACCCAGCTTGTAATCGACACCCTGCCCTTTGGCTTCAGTTTCTGTCAGCCCGGCCCAGGCGATTTCAGGGTCAGTATAGGCAACAGATGGAATGACCCTTGCCTCGAACGCACTCTTCATTCCCGCACAGACCTCTGCGGCAACCTTGGCTTCGTGTGTGGCCTTGTGCGCCAGCATCGGCTGGCCGACGATATCGCCGATGGCAAAAATATGCGGCACATTCGTGCGCATCTGCTTGTCCACCGGGATGAAACCGCGCTCGGTGACTTCAACACCGGCATTTTCTGCACCAACAAGGTTTCCGTTGGGTGTACGGCCGGTTGAGACCAGCACCCGGTCAAACACGGTGCTTTCGGGTGTTTTCGCGCCCTCGAAACTCACATGCAAACCATCATCGCATGCTTCGATCGCTGTAACACTGGTATTAACGAAGATTCCGTCGTAACGGCTTGTGATTCTTTTCTGTAACGGCCTGACCAGGTCCTTATCGGTACCCGGCATCAGTTGCGGGGTCAGCTCGACAACGGTCACCTCGCTCCCCAGGCCCTGGTAGACACTCGCCATTTCCAGGCCAATGATTCCACCGCCGATGACCAATAGACGCGTTGGTGCGTCGCGCAATTCCAGCGCATCGGTGGAATCCATAATGCGTGGATCATCCCATGGCAGCCCAGGAAGTTTGAACGGCTGTGACCCAGCCGCGATGATGGCACGGGCAAAACTGACCGACTTGCTGCCTTCATCCGTCTCAACTGTCAATTCATGGCTGCCACTGAACGTCCCTTTGCCTTGAATTACCGTGACGCCACGCTGTTTCGACATTGAGTCAAGCCCACCGGTCAACTGACCGACGACCTTTTCTTTCCAGCCACGCAATTTGTCCAGGTCAATCTCGGGCTGGCCGAATACCACGCCATGATCTGCCATGGCTTCGGCTTCATCGATGACCGCAGCAGCATGCAGCAGCGCTTTGGACGGAATGCACCCTACATTCAGGCAGACACCGCCCAATGTCGGATAACGCTCAACCAGTGCGACATTCAAACCAAGGTCGGCGGCACGAAAAGCCGCGGTATATCCGCCGGGACCCGCACCCAACACAAGGACATCGAAGTCGTATTCAACACCTGGATCTATGCCATCGTCTGTTACAGCTGCCTGCGGCGGTGGTGCATCCGCCTGCTTTGGCTCAGTCGGGGTCTCCGGCGCCTGTTCTTCACTCGAGTCAACCGGTGCCGCTTCGGCAGCTTCATCAGCATCCAGGGTCGCCACCAGCGAACCTTCCGAAACAAGATCTCCTTCGGCAACATCCAGCGACTGGATCACGCCCGCACCCGGTGCAGGAATCTCCATGACTGCTTTATCACTCTCCAATGTGACCAGTGACTGCTCAGCATCGACACGCTCGCCAACTTTTACCAGTACTTCAACAATGGGGATGTCGGTGAAATCACCAATATCCGGCACACGGATTTCAATCATCTTACTCATCGTCCAATACTCTTTGATCCTGCCTGATGATCAATTTGCCGTCCTGCTGTTGCAGGTTATAGTGCTTGAGAAAACTCATGCCCAGCAAAATCCCGTTAAACTCACCACTGGTAATACTCGCGCGGACGTTCTTCCGGCGTAAATCACCCACGGCAACCTCGTCCAGGCGTGTCATCCATGCACCTGACGGACCGGCGGCGGTCATCACCTTTACCCTTGGCCCGAAATCAAGTCCCAGGGTCCGGGCCACGGATTCTGGCAATGCGACATCGGTAGCACCGGTATCAATCAGAAACCTGACGTCCTGACCATTTATCTGACCCTCAGCCACATAATGGCCACTGCGGTCCTGCTCCAGCACAACCATGGCCGCTCCGCCCGAATCCACCGTGCTGACCATGCCGCCACTTTCCCCGAGCATGGAAAACAGGAAGTACAGACTGCCCAGCAAAGCTATGGCAGCGAGCCATAACATCCGCCGCCCGAGTTGCGAGTTTGAATTTTCACCGTAGCCGGTCGCCACTACCTGTTACCTATGAATCCATGTTTTCAAAATCTTCCAGGCTCGCGGCCAGGAAACGCAGGAAGCGCGCGCCGTTTGCGCCGTCAATGACCCTGTGGTCGTAGGACAGGCTCAGGGGCAGCATTGTGCGTGGCTGAAATTCTTCACCATCCCACTGCGGGCTGATTCTGGCTCGCGACACACCCAGTATCGCGACTTCCGGCGCATTGATAATCGGTGTGAACGAGGTTCCGCCGATGCCTCCGAGGCTGGATATGGAAAAACAGCCACCCTGCATTTCAATCGGTTTGAGTTTTCCTTCACGAGCCCGCTGGCTGAGGTTGGCCAGCTCTTCCGCCAACTGGAAAATATCTTTCTGGTCACAATCACGTATAACGGGTACCACCAGGCCATCGGGGGTATCGACCGCAATACCGATGTGGAAATATTTTTTCAGCACCAGGTTATCGCCCGATTCATCCAGCGAAGCATTGAAACCGGGGAACTCTTTCAATGCGGCAACACTGGCCTTTATCAGGAATACCAATGGCGTCAACTTGTAACCCTGTTCTTCGGCCCTGGCTTTATTGTCTTTTCTGAAGGCTTCCATATCGGTAGTATCAGCAAGGTCATTCTGCGTGACATGCGGAATGCTGACCCAGTTACGATGCAAATATGCACCGGAAACTTTTTGTATTTTTGACAGGGGCTGCAGTTCAACATCGCCATAACGGCTGAAATTGACTTTTGGCGGCGGCGGCAGATCAAAGCCCAGCCCACCGGAAGCCGGTGCAGCAGCGCCACTCATGACTGATTTAACGAACGCTGTAACATCCTCGCGAACGATGCGTCCACCGCGGCTGGTACCCGTGACTCGTAACAGGTCAACACCCAGTTCACGGGCGAAGCGCCTAATTGCGGGGCTTGCATATGGTGCTTTACCCGGCAGGGTCGATTGTGCATCCATGGGCACCGGCGGTGATTGCCGGCTGCCTGCCGATGGTGGTGCTGGCATCGCAGGTGCCGGTTTGGCTGCTGCGGGAGGCGCCGGTTTGTTTTCGGCCACAGGGGATTCCGCCTTCGTAGCCGGCTCCTTTGTTTGCTCTGGCTGGGCTTCTTTGCCTGAATCCGCGGCTGCTTCATCGGCGTCGATTACAACTACGACATCACCTTCGGACACCGTATCCTCGAGGCCAACACGAACCTCCCTGATCACCCCTGAGACAGGCGTGGGTACCTCCATCGTTGCCTTGTCACTTTCCAGTGTCAGCAATGATTGTTCAGCATCGACAGAGTCGCCGTTGGCAACCAGAACCTCGATTACAGGTATGTCGCTGAAGTCTCCAATGTCCGGCACTTTAATTTCGATCTGCTTAGTCACAGCGCACCACCAATCCGTGTTTCATTCTCTGCTTTCATAAATTACGACTTTGATGGGTTCGGCTTGTCAGGATCAAGACCCAGGCGGGTTCTTGCCTTCAACAGGTCATCAACCGACATCTCACCTTGTTTGCGCAATGTGTGCAAGGTTGCGTAGACGATATTGTTGCGGTCTACTTCGAAATAGCCCCGCAACTTGTCACGGGTGTCCGAGCGGCCATATCCGTCTGTTCCAAGCGCCATGAAAATTGATTGTGATTGTGGCAGGTACGGTCGGATCTGCTCGGCAAAAGCACGTGCATAATCTGTTGCGGCAACCACCGGGCCTTCTTGTCCTTCAAAACACTGTTCGATCCAGGAAACGCGTTGCTCGGCTTCAGGATTCAGGCGGTTGTAGCGGGCTACGGCATAAGCATCGCGCTGCAACTCGGTGAAACTGGTTGCACTCCATACGGTTGCGCTTACCGAGTAATCACGCTCGAGTATCTCCGCGGCTGCTATGACTTCACGCAGGATGGCGCCGGAGCCCAACAGTTGCACCTTGTGCTCGCCGGCTCGTCCCCGCCGGAACTTGTACATGCCTTTGAGAATGCCTTCCTCGACACCGGCGGGCAAACCCGGGTGGGTATAGTTTTCATTCATCAAGGTGATATAGAAGAAAACGTCTTCTTCTTCCTGATACATCCTGCGCATGCCATCCTGCAAGATAACGCTTAGCTCGTAAGCAAAGGTCGGATCATAGGAAATACAGTTGGGAATCAACCTGGATACGACATGACTGTTACCATCCGCATGTTGCAGACCTTCACCATTGAGCGTTGTCCGGCCTGATGTGCCGCCGAGTAAAAAGCCACGCGCACGCATATCACCCGCTGCCCAGGCAAGATCGCCGACACGTTGAAACCCGAACATTGAGTAGAAAATAAAAAAGGGAATCATTGGCGCGTCGTTGTTGGCATAACTCGTAGCTGCCGCGATCCACGACGACATCGCACCAGCCTCGGAGATACCTTCCTGCAAAATCTGGCCGCCTTTATCCTCCTTGTAGAACATCAACTGTTCGGAATCCTGTGGCGTGTACAACTGCCCCTTGGAGGAATAGATGCCAAATTGACGGAACATACCTTCCATGCCAAAGGTACGTGCCTCGTCCGCGACGATGGGAACAATATACTTGGCAAAATTCTTGTCACGAAGCAACAGCGCCAGGGCCCGAACGAAGGCCATGGTAGTGCTGATTTCCCGGTCACCCGTATCTTTCAACAGGGAATCAAAAACTTCCAACCCCGGCACTTCCAGCGGATGGGATTCAACACGGCGTTGTGGCAGGTAACCACCCAGCGCCTTGCGTCGTTCCTTCATATATTGCACCTCGACGCTGTTTTCGCCGGGGTGGTAGTAAGGCATTTCAGCCAGGTCCTCATCAAAAACCGGCACTTTGAAGCGGTCACGGAACGCGCGGACCGATTCAATATCCATCTTTTTCTGCTGGTGAGTAATATTCTGTGCCTCACCCGATTGCCCCATACCATAGCCCTTGACCGTCTTGGCCAGCACTACTGTAGGTTGCCCGGTATGTTGTGTCGCAGCAGCATAGGCAGCATAGATTTTGTGCGAGTCGTGCCCGCCCCGGTTAAGACGCCAGATATCGTCATCCGACATATTGGCAACCATTTCCTTCAACTCGGGATAAGCCCCAAAGAAATGCTCGCGTGTATAAGCCCCACCCTTGGCCTTGTAGTTCTGGTAATCACCATCGACCACTTCTTCCATGCGCTTGCGCAGAAGGCCGGATTTGTCCTTGGCCAACAGGGCATCCCAGCGTGAGCCCCAGATAAGCTTGATGACATTCCATCCGGCGCCGTAGAACACGCCCTCGAGCTCCTGGATAATCTTGCCGTTACCACGCACCGGGCCGTCAAGCCGCTGCAGGTTGCAGTTGACAACAAATACCAGGTTGTCCAGCCCCTCACGCCCCGCCAGCGAAATGGCGCCCAGCGATTCCGGTTCGTCAGATTCACCATCACCCATGAAACACCAGACCCTGCGTTGCGAGGTATCCTCGATACCGCGGTTGTGCAGATACTTGAGAAACCTTGCCTGGTAGATGGCCATGATGGGACCGAGGCCCATCGAAACCGTCGGTATCTGCCAGAAATCCGGCATCAGCCACGGATGCGGGTAAGAACTCAGGCCCTTGCCATCAACTTCCTGGCGGAAATTGTCCAGCTGTTCGTCGCTTAACCGTCCTTCAAGGAACGCCCGGGCATAAACGCCAGGTGACGAGTGTCCCTGTATGAACACCAGGTCACCGCCACCCTCGTGGTCAGGGCCTTTGAAAAAGTGATTGAAGCCCACGTCATACAAAGATGCCGCAGACGCAAAACTGGCGATATGGCCACCCAACTCACCACCACGTTTGGCGGCACGCAGAACCATGGCCAGCGCATTCCAGCGAATTAAGGCACGTATACGCCGTTCGACCTCGTAGTCACCCGCATGCTTTTCGCCCTGATCATGTGGAATGGTATTGATGTAGGCTGTCGTCGCGTCGTATGGAAGATGACCGCCTTTACGACGGGTGAAATCCACCAGGTTTTCAAGCAGGAAGTGAGCCCGCTCGAGTCCCTCGCGCTCGATGACGGCCTGCATGGAATCGAGCCACTCGTTTGTTTCAATTGGATCTGCATCCTGGTCTTGTAAAGATGATTTAACGTTCATTCAGGATGCCTCGTATTCCGACAATGATTGCTTTTCATATGGCTGTTCGTCTGCAATTCGTGGTGCTTTTCATTAAATCACAGAGTTCGCAGGCGCGTTTTGCTCAAGTTTTTATACATGGAGTTGACATAAAGTATAGTCGAATGAGTCCGATTCAATACCGGCTCGACCAAATCAGGCAGATGCCAACCCATCGCAGTCTCGACCGACAACTTCACTGCAACGGTGCCGTTGGCAACCGAGTTGCCATGTCCACCACCCCGGCAGAGGCCGTTGCCGGACCCAAAGCAGCAATGGTTTTTGTACGGCGCATGTCGATATGTTTCTACCCGCTGCCCGTCAATGAATATTCAGCGACGGAGCATATTCCAAATAACCGTCTTCACCAACCTGGACCAGGCGCATCGAATTGGTGCCGCCTTCATTGCCGGTGTATTCACCCATCGTCATGATAATCCGGTCACCCACCTTGATATGGCCCTGCTGAAGTAATGACCTAACACCCTCGATGAGTGTTTCCTCCACGTCTTCGCTGCGGAAATCCAGTGCGATCGGGTACACACCGCGGTACAAGGCCATTCTGCGAAGACTGTCACGTAAAGGTGAAAGCGCGAAAATCGGAACAGGGGAACGGACGCGGGAAAGCCATTGCGCGGTCGACCCCGATTCGGTCAGGGCCACGATAGCCTGGACCGAAACATGCGTCGCCGTGAACATCGCGGCCATCGCAATGGCCTGGTCGATTCGCTCAAACTGGACATTTAGCCGCTCGCTGCCAAGGCGGGTATCATTGTGCCTTTCCGCTCCCAGGCAAATCCTGTTCATGGCTTCGACCACTACGTGAGGATGGTCCCCCACTGCAGTTTCGGCTGAAAGCATCACGGCGTCGGTACCATCAAAAACCGAGTTGGCGACATCAAGGACCTCAGCCCGTGTCGGTATGGGGCTTTCAACCATGGACTGCATCATCTGTGTAGCAGTAATGACTATGCGGTTTTGTTCCAGCGATTTGCTGGTGATCAATTTTTGAAGACCCGGCAATTCTGCATCCCCGATCTCCACACCCAGGTCACCCCTTGCAATCAATACCGCATCGGACGCCGCAATAATTTCTTCAAGATTATCTATGGCCTCGGTACGCTCGATTTTTGCCACCAACCTCGCCTGGCTTCCCGCCTCACGCAGGCGGCGGCGCGCCTCGTTCATATCCTGTCCATTACGTGGGAAAGAAACCGCCAGGTAATCGACGCCTAAAGCTGATGCATGCGGAATATCCTCAATATCATGCTCAGCGATTCCGGGTAATGAAAGGCCACCACCTTGCACGTTGATGCCTTTACGGTCTCCCAGCAGACCGCCGGCCTCAACCGTACAAACGATCTCCTTTGACTTGATTTCAACAACCCGCATGGTCAACAGACCATCATCGAGCAGCAGCAGGTCACCTGGGGATACATCTTCAGCGAGACCTTTATAGGTAACTCCAACCCGTGATTGGTTGCCAAGCGCCGGTTCATCCGAGGAATCAAGGGTAAAGGTATCACCTTCCACCAATTCAACACCGCCGTCCCTGAACCTTTCAATCCTTATCTTGGGTCCACGAAGGTCGGCCAGAATTGCGACCTCCCTGCCGAGTTCCCGTGCTGTTGCCCTGACCTGTTCCACCCTGGCGGCCTGGGTTTCATGGCTGCCATGGGAAAAATTGATGCGCAGAACATCAGCTCCGGCCTCCAATAATGCGCGTAATGCCTCTGGCGCATCTGTCGCGGGCCCCAGGGTGGCGATAATTTTTGTACGGCGAATCTGCATCTGGAATTGGCTTCTTGTTAATTAAAAGGGGGCGATTATAAGCGATATTGCTTGGTGGTTTAATGAAAATGATTTTCATTACGGATGAATTAGAAACACCCCGGAACCAATTTACTCCCGTCCATCCCAACTCTTTTCCAGAGTTTTTGTGGCAATTCACGATAGAATGAAGATATTGATAGTTTCTGCTAGGAACAAACCAATTGGGCCTCAATTTTTTACATCTTCTGTCAGCGATCCTGGGCCTGGCCCTGCTCTCACCCGCGACATCCGCCGGACAAGACTCCGGCAACACCCCGAACCGGGGTGCCCTGTTTCATATTGAACGCAATAAAAACGCGAATATCGTTCAGTACGATGCCCAGTTCCAGCAAAACGGCACGCTCCATTCAGAGCAACCCGTTGTGGCCTACTGGGTGCGTCTGGCTGAACAGGGGCAGATCAGGGAACTGAGCTGGGTACAGAAGAAGTTTGCGTATGGCTTCAGCGTAAAACTCAACAAAGTTGAAAACACTGCCAAATTGGAGATGGTGGCAATTCCCGGCCGGACTATAATGATCAGGCTTGATAACGGGGATTATCGTGCAATCACTGATATAAACGGGGTGAAGTGCTATGTCGAAAAGCTGTTCATACACGCAGATGGTGAAGGGCTGTCAACCAGTGTCAATTACATCGAGTTGTTTGGAAACTCGGTGAGCAATGATGCAGATCAGTACGAGCGTTTTCAGCCTTGAATAATCCGCACGGGCACCGGACCTACTTCCGAAGCTTCCTCCTTCATTTCAGACCCCGGAATGTGCCGGAACGAACCCTCAGGCTCTCACTCACCTGGGGTTTGGGCGGCACGGCGCTGGTGCTCGTGTTTCTGCTCATTGCAACTGGCTTGATGCTCAAGTTTGTCTATGAGCCTTTCCCGGACAGGGCATATGAGTCCGTCCTTTACCTTAATAGCAATGTTCCTTTTGGCCAACTGATAAGAAATATTCACTGGCTGAGCGCCAACGGGCTGGTTCTCGTGGTTTTCTTACATTTGCTGCGGGTTTTTTATACCGGTGCATTTACACGGCCCCGGCAGTTAAATTGGATCATCGGCCTGGCAGCCTTTGCCGCTGTGGTGCTGTCCAACTACACCGGATACCTGCTGCCGTGGGATCAGGTTTCCTACTGGGCAATCACCATCAGCACTTCCATGCTGGACTATCTGCCCGGTGTAGGGACCAACTTGAAAGAATGGGTGCTGGGAGGATCGGAACCCGGCCCGGGAACCCTGGTTAATTTCTATGCCATACACACGGCCATCCTGCCTGCTTTACTGCTGATCGCACTGCCGTTTCACTTCTGGCGGATACGTAAGGCAAAAGGCCTGGTGATTCCGAGGTCAATGGACGAAGACCCCGATACACAGGGGGAGTTAGTAGACACCATGCCTCACCTGATTGTACGCGAGGTGGCAATGGCCGTGCTTGTACTGGCCGTCATACTGGTTGTCGCCATGCTGTTCAATGCGCCACTGACGGATCAGGCGAACCCGGGGCTGAGCCCCAACCCGACCAAGGCGCCATGGTATTTTGTGGGTATCCAGGAACTGTTGATGCACTTTCATCCGGTGTTTGCAGTTCTTGTCATCCCCCTGACATTGTTCATCGGACTGCTATCCATTCCGTATCTCAAATATGACACTGATTCGTCCGGTGTCTGGTTTGTCTCGCAAAAAGGTCGGGGACTTGCCCTGCTCGCCGTTGCTGTCGCAATCGCCGGCACGGTTGCTGGTGTGCTTCTGGACGAACAGGTTTTTGTCAACGGAGTTATCGGCTCTCCGGATATGGTCTCCACCGGCCTGTTGCCATTCGCAATAATCCTGGGATTCTGCACCGGTTTTTATTTCCTGTTGAAAAAAGGCTTTAAGGCGAGCAACAACGAAGCAGTCCAGGCCTTGTTTACGCTGCTGACAACGGCTTTCGTGGTATTAACTGTAATCGGCATCTGGTTCCGTGGAACCGGCATGCAACTCATGTGGGCGGGCTGAAAGTGCTCCGGTAATAGGATAAACCATGGAAAAAGAAAGCTATTCACGACGATCATTTCTGAATAAATTATGGGTTGCTCTGGGCGTCGTGGCCTTTGCTGAAGTTGTCGCCGTGGCCATCAGTTTTTTCAAACCGCAAAAAGCAGAACCTGCCGCAGATGAGCTTGATGCAATTGTCATTGCGGGTGCAGTCGACAGTTTCGAACCTGGCACAGTCAGCGCTTTCGTACAGGGGAAATTCTATCTGGCCAGGCTGGATGACGGCGGATTCCTGGCCATGTCGCGCAATTGCACCCACCTCAGCTGTTCCGTTCCCTGGATCTCGAAGGAAAACAAATTTATCTGCCCGTGCCATTCTTCAGAGTTTGATATCAAGGGTGAGGTTATCAACCCACCTGCGCCACGGGCGCTGGACCTGTACCCGGTTGCGATCGAGAACAACATTCTCAGCGTGGACACAAGCAAACCCAGAAGACGCTCCGTATTTGAACCAAACCAGGTTGTCTATGTGAAGAAAACATGAGCAGCCCATCAAAAAACAAAACGGTTAGTAAAACAACTTCCTGGGAATGGACCGGACTGATTGCGGCCTTCGTCATCGTTGTTTCCCTGCCTGTTTATTATTTCCTGGTTGAGCAAAACAGGGATACCAGCGTTGCTGCTGAGCCGGCGCCAGTCTTTGTCGGCAGTGCACAATGCCGTGACTGCCACAACCGTGAATACGAGCTTTGGGAAGGCTCGCACCACGACCTGGCCATGGACGTGGCCAATGAGGCTACCGTGTTGGGTGATTTCAATGATGCAGAATTCACACTTCATGGCATCACTTCACGGTTCTATAGAAAGGATGACAGGTTTTTTGTCCACACAAACGGTCCTGGTGGTGAAATGGGTGATTTTGAGATCACCCATACCTTTGGATGGTTCCCGTTGCAGCAATACCTCGTCCCGTTCCCGGGTGGCCGGTTGCAAACCCTGCCGATTGCCTGGGATGTCGCTCAGGGGAAGTGGTACCGAGTGCCCCCCAACGAACCGATAGACCCGGATGACTGGCTGTACTGGACCAACGCCGCCCAGAACTGGAACGGCATGTGCGCCCAGTGCCACTCTACAAACCTGGAAAAAAATTACGATATCGAGACCGACAGTTACAACACGACATGGTCTGATATCGACGTGGGCTGCGAGGCCTGTCACGGGCCCGGTTCCAGCCACTTGGAGTGGGCGGAGATAGCGGAAATGGCCCGCCCTCAAGTACCTAATTTCAAGCTTGTTCAACAAACTTCCGACATCAGCTCACGGGAACACGTAGAACTGTGTGCCCCCTGCCATTCACGGCGTGGCTCCATGGGTGACGATGCACACATCAAGTCGGATCTGCTCGACAACTACCTGCCCAGCCTCCTGACCGAAGACCTGTATTTTGCAGACGGACAGATTCTGGAAGAAGTATACGTTTACGGTTCATTTACCCAGAGCAAGATGTATCGTCACGATGTACGCTGCAGCGATTGCCACGAAGTGCATTCCATTGAGTTGGTCAGAGAAGGCAATGAACTTTGCCTGCAATGCCATCGGGCAGCACAATACGACACCACGGAACACCATTTTCATAAACAGGCAGGTGAAGAAGGCGAGTCAATAAAATCCGCTGAAGGTGAAATATTGTTCGAAGTCGGAACCGGCGCCGAATGTGTGCAATGCCATATGCCAGGCCGTTATTACATGGGTCCCGACTACCGCCCTGATCACAGCTTCCGAATTCCCAACCCCTCGCTAAATGCCGCTATCGGCGCGCCGGATGCCTGTCTGCGCTGCCATGTTGACCAGGGTCCGGAATGGTCACAGGAAACTGCCGGCAAGTGGTACGGAACGGGGCAAACACAGCACTACGGCAATATTATTGCCAGGGGCCGCCAGGGAGACCCGCAAGCGGATGAAGACCTGGTCAGGCTGGCCGCTGACCCGCTTTATCCTGTTATTGTTCGGGCCACGGCACTTTCCCTGTTGGCGAATTACCCCGGTGAAAAAAGCCTGCAGGCAATGGAAATTGCCATGATGGATGAAGAAGCGAGGATACGCAGAACCGCGGTGGAGTTCATCCAGTCGCCGCAACCGGGAGACCTGGCAAAGCAACTCATACCGATGTTGTACGACCCGGTGAAAACCGTCCGCATCGAGGCCGCCAGGCGCCTTGCCGGTGGTTTGTCGGCTCACCTGAATGCAAAGCAGAAAGCACTCCATCGAGTGGTGCTGAAGGAATATGAAGAGGCAATGAATTATTCAGGCGATTTTGCCTTTGCCCGCTACAACCTGGCCAACCTGTATGTCGAACTTGGCCGCCCTGGGGATGCCATCGAACAGTTCGAGGCCTCCATCCGCATTGATAACCAGTTCTACCCGGCAAAAGTAAACCTCGCCATCGTCTATAACCAGCAAGGCCAAAACGAAAAAGCTGAGCAACTTCTGCGCGATGTCGTCACCCAACAGCCGGAATTGTATGAGGTTGCCTATTCCTTTGGCTTGCTGCTCGTGGAAATGCAAAAATACAGCGAAGCTGCCGGCTATCTTGAACAAGCAGTCAGGGGGTTACCCGGGCGGGCCCGCATTCATTACAACCTGGGTCTGCTTTATCAGCATTTGGGCGACGCCGGGCTGGCTGAAAACGAACTGAAGGCCGCCCTGTTGCTTGAGCCACGGAGCCTGGATTTCCAATATGGACTGGTTGACCACTATTTGAAGCGCGGCCTGTTTGAAAAAGCCCGACCCATCGCTGAAGACATGGCTTCGATGCATCCAGAAAACCCCATTGGCAGCCAGGTGCTTCAGTTCATTAAAACCAATACCGGTAGATGAGCAATTCAATCATCAATCTGGCACAAAAATTATGTATCGATTGCTGACACTGCTTTTTTTGACCGTATTGCCTTCACTGCCGCATGCACAGGAAGCTACGCCAGCCCAGGATCCGGTCCGCCAGGCCCATTGGGCAATGGGCGCTTATTTCGGCACAGGCTGGTACCAGGTTGACAAGAACCGGTCAGTATTTGTATTTCGAATACCACCCCGCCAGACTGTCCGCCAATCCGGAATTGACGAAAGTGGAACACGTAATATCGGCGTAGAGATACTTTACCCTCTTACGTTTGGCCTACACAGTATGGACGAAGTTCCTGATTTCATAGATTTCGACAATTTCGGCACGGTCAGTTTCACCCCGGGTGTGCAACTTGAAATCCCGGTGAATAATAAATGGGCACTACGTCCATATATTCACATCGGCGCCGGCTATGAAAAGGATACCGGCGAATGGGCAAACATCTGGTATGGCGGCTTGAAAAGCCGGTACGTTCTTGGCGACACGAGCAAGCTGCGATGGTCCCTCCTAAACTCAATCAGTTACGCGGGCTACAAACCTGAATACAAGGAAAGCGGGCGTTATGGATCGGCGATGGCCGGCCTGGAATTTAACCAACCTTTGGCAAACCTTCAATTTGATGGAGAGCCGGTCAGGCTAAACTGGCACGTGACCTACAGTTACCTGTTTGACAAACTCAATTTCTATATCACTGAAGACACGATCGCGTCGGTTCAGGACGAGTGGGAACTAGGGCTGGCCTTTGGAAAAAGTAATAACAAAATGAAAATCTGGTTTATGAGTTTTGAACACATCGGCCTTTCATTTAAAACAAGCTCAAATGGCAATTACAGGGCCATTTCCGTGAACCTTCGCTCACCGTTTACCCATTAGGACCTGATCAATTCAATAGTTCCGGTATCTTGATACGATGACAGAAGGCCCTCTGACTTTCTTCACCAATAATTCCAACATGTTTGCTGAGTAAGGTACGTGTCGTCCGGGCAATGCAAAACTGGTATCATTTACCCAATCCATGAATTGATGATGTGATTGGGAGATTTTAAATGTTCAGGTTTACCAACTCCGAAGTAACCCATCGCCGGTTTGGCCGAACTGTTGTACTGGCCATCTCTGTATTGACTCTGATTCTACTTATCGGGTGTGGCGGCACAAAGGTCTACAACAATGACAAGACTGTTGTTTACAACGGTGCCGTGTACAACCTGTCCAAGGTTACACAGATCAACTCGAAAATCAGCGGAAAGCTTTCAGACAGTAATACAGTGGACCTAAGGGGCGTCGACCGCAAACAGTTTGAAGCATACCTCGAAGAGTATGAAACAATTTACGTAAGAATGGCATTTGGGCTCGATGAACAGGAAATGTTGTACCGGGCGAACTCGATTGAGAAGTGGAGCGAGTATTCCAGCATGCTGAAGAGTTTTGAAAATGCCGGCAAACAGATCACTTCATTAATGGCTAATAAGAAGAAAATGCAACTGAAGCTAAAGTAGCCTTTGGCCAACTTAAGACATTTGAACCAAGTTTCTGAAAAAACGGGCCAGTCAGGTACTGGCCCGATTTTTTTATGCTCATCATTGATCTGGCTGAAACTGCAATACGGCCAGAATTGATATAAGCTTAGAGCATAAATTGTTGAGTGTTAATATCGCCACGAATTCAACTACATTCCCAAACCAACAAGTTTATCGGAGGACTACTTATAATGAAGTTAAGTATGCTCAAACTATTCTGTGCATGTGTGTCAGTTATCTCGCTGACCCTCTCCACTACCGCGTTCGCTGCAGATAAACCCAACATCCTGGTTATCTGGGGCGATGATGTGGGAGTATCCAATATCAGCGCTTATACCATGGGCATAATGGGTTACCGAACACCTAATATCGACAGAATAGCACGGGAAGGAATCCTCTTTACCGACTATTACGGGGAGCAGAGCTGCACCGC
>CALBDB010000149.1 GCA_937927755.1 uncultured Lysobacterales bacterium | reverse complement strand
CCGGACTTTTAATCCGATGGTCGAAGGTTCGAATCCTTCACGGCCCACCATTTTTCCCTGGTCCTTACCGGGGACATAGGTAACAGTTTATACCGAGCACATGGGTTACAGTTTTGGAGCGAATGGGTTAATTCCCATTGGCTCCACCCTGTGCTCATCCTGATCAGAGAATCCTAGATCATAATCCATAAAGCTGACAAGCCATATTCTGTCATCTTCCTCTCTTATGCCAACGTGCTGGCCTGCAAATACTGTACTGAGGTTGATTTTCCGTCGACCCATACAGATTCTTCCGCACTGTGTGACTTTGATAGTGCGGTCATGAAAAGGGTACTCCGGTGTTCCGGGATGAAAGTACTCACGAGCTGAAGGCGTATACACTTCTCCCGGATACATGCCGCCGAGCCCTTGATGAGGTCGATCGTTATTGTATACCTCGACAAACTCATCAAAGCGCCCCTGCTGCTGGAGGAAGTTAAAGCTAGCCGGTTTGGTTGCTTCCTTTTTCAGTGTCAGGTGCATACGTTCGTGTCGACCATTTTGTTCAGGATGACCTGGCTTGATTCGCTCAATACTGATTCCCAGCCGCAGCCACCATACCGATAGTCGACTCAGTCCGAACAGGGCATGCGGTGATGCGAATGGCACACCATTGTCTGTGCGAATGGCTGCTGGTAGACCATACTCCCTGAAAACCCGTTCAAATACAGGGAATGCACCGGCTTCCTTGACAGACTCAAGGCCTTCACATGCAAACAGGTAACGTGATCTGTAATCAGTGACCGTCAGTGGATAACAGTATTTTCTGCTACCCAGCATGAACTGCCCTTTGTAATCTGCACACCATAAGCCGTTGGGCACCTGAGCATGTCTTAAGTCGGTTCCCTGTGCCTTATAACGTCTACGCTTCCTTCGCTTAACCAAGCCATGCCGATCCAGGATTGCGTGGATCGTACTGGCTGCAGGTGGCTTAATAACGGGAAACTCTTTGATCAGTTTGTCGCGGATCTTGGGTGCACCCCAGCTTTGATGTTCCTTCTTAATTCTGAGGATCGCCTTCTCAACCTGGAATGGCGTTTTGTTGGGGTGTCGATAAGGGCTTCTGGCCCTGTTTTCCAGACCGCGAATACCGAAATCTTTGTAACGATTAAATATCTTGTAACCAGTCTTACGGGAGATACCAAACTCCCGACACATGACTGCCATTTTCTCACCATCGAGTAACCTGGCAACAAACCTGAGACGTTCATCCATAGCGTTACACTCTTTCCATGGCATCTGGAGTCCTCCTCCAAATACCTCAATTGTGTAACCTATGT
This sequence comes from uncultured Lysobacterales bacterium, assembly GCA_937927755.1. Lineage (GTDB taxonomy): Bacteria > Pseudomonadota > Gammaproteobacteria > Xanthomonadales > SZUA-36 > SZUA-36. The sequence goes on along the minus strand of CALBDB010000149.1, from coordinate 8,853 downwards.
GCCCGGAATAAAGTGCAACCTATGTGTCGGGAAGCTCACCTAAAGACCCAGTTTTACTCTGGTGCTTCACTCTGACCCCAAATATTTCCACTGCTAAACCCCATCCTTCACGGGGATTCTCATGGTGAATGTTGAGCCTTCATTCTCACGGCTTTCTGCCGTCAGTGTACCGCCCATTAACTCACAAAATTTTCGGCTTATGCTGAGACCCAGGCCCGTACCGCCAAACTCACGTGTGGTCGACGCACCCGCCTGGGAAAACGGATCAAAAATACGTTCCAGTTGTTCCGCCGTCATACCGATGCCCGAGTCAGCGACACTGACGGTGAGCCAGTTGGTGTCATCCTGCTTAGTGCTTGTGGCAGTGAGACGAACCAGGCCTTCAGAGGTAAATTTGGCTGCATTGCTCAACAGATTAAGAATGACCTGGCTAACCTTGGTCCGGTCAAGAGCTGCTTCGCCGAGTTGCTCGTCAATTTCTGTTTCAAAGCGGTTATTATTCTTGTTGAATAATGGCATGGCGGTGGTCACTATCCCTGCCAGTAATTCTTCGGTATTGCAGGTCTCCTCGTAAAGCTCAATTTTATCAGCCTCGATTTTCGACAGATCCAACACGTCATTAATCAGGTCCAGCAGGTGACCACCAGCATTGCGAATCTTTTGCAGATCGGGCACCAGATCATCAAGCCCCCTGTCCTCTGCTTCCTCCTCGAGCATTTCGCTGTAGCCAATGACGGCATTCATCGGTGTGCGCAATTCATGGCTCATATTGGCCAGGAATTGACTCTTGGCCTTGTTGGCATCATCTGCCGCAGCACGTGCCTCCTGGATTTCACGGTAATCATTGGCATTGCGCAGGGCACTGACGATATAGGTGACATAACGCCCGATGTGGTTGATATCTTCTGCTTCAAGGGCAAAATGTTTTTCAGTGTTGGCAAAAGTCAACACGCCCAGTGCCTCGCCATCCTTGATAAGCGGGAATGTAATGAGTGATTTTGCAGGAATGCGCTGGTAAATTTTTGCACTGACACCCTCGGCAGCACCGGTATCACGGGAAACATCAGATATGTAGTATGGAGCCTTGGAGGAGATGGCAATGGTAAATGCACTTTCCTTTTCCGTCAGGGGGATTTGCAAGCCCAGCAACATCTCCATCAGTTCCTCAGATACATCGCCGCGAAGCCGGTCAAGATAAAGTGCTTCATTTTCCTTATCGAGAAACATGATCGCCATCAGGGTGAAATCAAACTCCCTGTTGAGTTGCTCCATGACGGTCTTCATCACCTCGTCAATATCCAGCGTTGAATTTACCAACTTCGCCACTTCGCTGATGGAGGCCAGTTGTTCCGTCTTCATCGTTATTTGTTTGTTTTTATCCTGTAACTGATGCCGGGCCTTAACAAAATTGCGTGTCGTCCGGTTGACCAACAGCGCGATGTAGAACATGAACGCCATGATCAGGAGCCACCCGTAAACCCCCTGGGCAATGAAAAATCGCTCGGTCAGTTCTACTGTCACAAATTGTAAACCTGCCAGCAGAATAGCGGCCATCAGGACGAGTGAGCCCAATCCCAGTCGCACACCAAGCATGAGTATGGAGGATATGACCGACAACTGCGGCGCGACCAGTAAAATCACTATGGAATAGTGCGTGGCGATGATTGCCAATGACCAAAGCACGGCATCTACCCAGTAAGCCGCCATGCCGATTACCCGCGTATTCTTCATACGGATGGCTATTTGGAAGAAAAGTGTTGGGTAGATGAAGCCAAAAAATAGCACTATATAGATAGCCAAGTGCCTTTCGGGTGATATGGAACTTACCGCCAGTAACGAACCAAGCATATAGGTTAATGCCCTTGGTCCATTGGAGCGAATCAGCGCAGGGTGAATTTGTTTTTCAGGCTTTGACTCTGCTACGTCATTCATTTTTTTATTATTGGTTCCCTTATTTCTCTGGCGAGCATTGTGCTGTCTGCTATTTAAATCTAGCACAAATTTCAGATGTCGTATTTTTGATCGTAAGTAAAACGGTCCCAACCCGGTCACATGGTTTACACCTTATTCCGGACACATGGTTGAATTTGTTCACAGCTAATCGGCATCAATGATTTCGGATTGGCCATCATGGTATTGGCCAGAACTTTAGCCCTTGGAAAAATTCGGAAAAAATAGAACTTGGCGGTTTTTGCCTTGGCGCGATAAAAATCTATATTGTCCGGCTGTTCAGCAATCTTTTCGTTAGCTTGGCGGTACCGAATGTAAGATTAGTGTATTGCGTGAGATTTGCGTGTTTCAGTCCTGCACGGTTATGCACTGTCCTGCAAGTGGAGGCATCGGACGCCCCGGTAACTTATTGATATATAAACCATTATATTTTCCATTCAGGACTTTTAATCCGATGGTCGAAGGTTCGACAAATTCGTCTGGAATGAATTTGAACATCACAGCGAAGCGAAGGTGGCCCGTAGGGTGGAGGGCAGGACGCCCGGAATAATCCTTCACGGCCCACCATTTAAATCAAGGTGTATTCCAGTAACTTGTCCATCAGCACTTCCAGCGTCTACTGCGCCGGTTGGCGCCTGCTGTCTTTGTTGGCGACAGCTCAACAACGCGCGCGAGTTGCGTATATGGCAGGCTGGCATGTGGAATCGCCATGGCGTCAACGAAATACGCCTGGAATTTTTTCTCCGTTGATGTTTCCACTTTTATTACCTCGCGCACGCGCTCCTCGATTTGCCTGCGCGAGGACCCGCTCAACAGGGCAATGCGCGCTCCCGTGCTGGCGGCATTTCCGGCTGCGGAGACCTGTGCCAGGTCACAGTCCGGGATCATCCCCAGCACCATTGCGTAGCTGACGTCAATTTGGCTGCCGAAGGCGCCCGCCAGGCGGATCCTGTCGATTTTCTCCACACCCATGCGCTCCATCAGAAGACGGGCGCCGGCATGCAGGGCAGCCTTGGCCAGCTGAATGGCGCGAATATCGGTTTGCGTGACACGGATTTCCGGTTCACCTGCTTGCAGCAGGTAGGAGTAGGTTCGTTCGTTGGGCTGGATACGCTCACTGCGCTGAGCCAGTGTGCCGTCAATGACACCATCGGGCTGGATAATACCGGCCAGGTACATGCTGGCGACGGCCTCGATGATCCCGGAGCCACAGATACCGGTTACACCCTGTTCACCGAGTGCATCGCCAAAACCGGGTTCATCAGACCAGAGCTCACCACCGATGACTTTGAACCGCGGCTCAAGCGTAGCGGGATCGATCCGTACACGTTCGATAGCACCTGGTGCGGCACGCTGGCCGGCGCTGATCTGTGCGCCCTCAAACGCAGGGCCTGTCGGGCTGGAAGCTGCGAACAGATTCTCGCGGTTGCCAAGCACGAGTTCGGCATTCGTACCAACATCGATCAACAGGCTGACCTGGTCTGACTCCCAGGGAGTTTCCGCCAGCATTACAGCGGCCGTATCAGCCCCGACGTGGCCCGCAATGCAGGGTAGGAACCAGGCCCGGGCTCCATCAGTGAGTTGCAGGTCCAATTCGCTGGCCGGCAACTCAACAGCTTCGTCGGTGGCCAGGGTAAACGGTGCAGACCCCAACGGGATTGGATCCAGCCCCAGAACGAGGTGGTGCATCACCGGGTTACCCACCAGCGTGACCTCCAACACCAGGCTGCGCTCAACCCCGGCCTTTTTGATGACATCGCCAAGCAGGCCGTCGATGGCCGAGCGCACAACGTTGGTCATTTGCTCGCTACCCTTTGGGTTGAGCATTGCGTAGGAGACCCGGCTCATCAGGTCTTCGCCAAAACGGATTTGCGGGTTCATCGTACCGGCGCTGGCCAACACCTCGCCAGTGGTGAGATCGCACAGGTGCGCGGCAATGGTGGTGGAGCCAACGTCCACGGCCACACCATAGACCTGTTCGTTTAAGCCGGGCCAGGCTGCCACGACCCGTTTGCCGTCACGCACAGCTACGGTCACCTGATGATTGCCCTCCCGTAAAACGTCTGGCAGACAACGCAAAACACTGCTATCGAAATCCAGGTCCGTCAGGTTCCAATCCCTTTCGAGGGCCTCGCGAAGCTGTTGCAGGTCATCGTCAGGTTGCTGAAGCTGAGCTTCGTCCGTTTCCGTGTAGTACAGGTGGATGACGGGATCGAGCTCGATGCAGTGAGCTTCGAATTCCTTGCGCACCACCTGCTGGTGCAGCTGGCTGGAAGGTGGCACGTCTATCCTTATGTCAGCGAGGATTTTTGCCTGGCAGCCCAGGCGGAATCCGGGTTTGAGCCGCCCGATTTCGAGGCATTGTTGTTCATCATCACTCAGGCTGTCGAGATGGTCGGGGCTTGATACGATACCCTCCCTGGGGAACTGCCCGGTTACCGGTTCAACCTGGCAACGGCCGCACAAGGCGCGTCCGCCACAGATGGAATCGATGTCGACACCCAGTTCACGCGCGGCCTGCAACACCGGTGTGCCCGTGGGAAAACAGCCCCGTTTGCCCGAAGGGCTGAATACGACCAATGCCTGTTTGTTTTCCCGCATACCTGTAGTTCCGGGCGTCGGCTGTGTATGTTCAGCTTGTCGCCATGCGGCGTCGCCGTCGCGTGCTGCGGCCGCCGTCTTTTGGCGGTTCCCGGTAGGCCGATATCCAGTTCATGCATTGCTCGTCGTGGTTCATCAGTACGTCGGCCCCGCGTACGGCCTGCATCAGCGGTGCGACCAGGGGATTGGTGATCGCGGACGTCAGCCCTGCACCGATGGCCATGCTGATGAACGCGGCGTTCATGCCAACCCGGTTCGGCAGGCCGAAGCTGACGTTGGAGGCACCACAAGTCGTATTGACCTTCAACTCGGTACGCAGGCGTTTGAGCAGTTCCAATACTTGCAGCCCGGCATCGGGCATCGCGCCGACGGGCATGACCAGCGGATCGACGACCACGTCACAGGCGGGTATGCCGTAGTCGGCAGCCCGTTCGATAATCTTTCTAGCCACTTCGAAACGCACATTAATATCGGTCGAAATACCGGAGTCATCATTGCAGATCGCGACCACGGCAGCGCCGTGTTTTTTAACCAATGGCAATACACGTTCGAGACGCTCCTCCTCGCCGGTCACCGAGTTAAGCAGAGCTTTGCCTTCGTAGGCTTCGAGACCGGATTCCAGCGCTTCGATGACGGAGGAATCGATCGATAAGGGAACATCGGTCAGGGACTGCACCAGCTTGACGGCCTTGGCCATCAGTGCCGGTTCATCCGCCATTGGCACACCTGCGTTGACATCGAGGACATGGGCGCCGGCGGCTACCTGGGCCAGCGCATCGGCTTCGACACGGCTGAAATCACCGTCTTTCATTTCTGCCGAGAGCAAGCGGCGGCCAGTCGGGTTAATACGTTCACCGATGATTGTAAAGGGCCGCTCGAAACTGATAACGACTTCCTTCGTGGCTGAACTGATGATGGTGTCGGTCATGATATTTTCACCTTTCACATGTTGAATTTTCTATGAGTTTTCGACCGCCAGTCAATGATGGTCCGTGCGTCGAAACACATCTGCCAGAATCTTTTTGGTTCGTCCACCATGGCAGTATACAAGCTATAACCACATTATCGGCGCCACATCGAACTTCGTGGCTTCCACCTTTACCAGCGTGCTGGTGGAAGAGATTTTTGGTCCGCTGCTGGTCATACTCAACTACGAAACCGTGGAGGAAGCCATAGCCATTGCCAATGACACAGCCTAAGGACTTTCGGCTTATGTGGCATCAACGGATATTGATCGTGCTAACAGCGTGGCGCGGCGTTTACGGGCCGGTAATATGCATACAAATGGCCGGTGGGGTGAATAGACCATGCCGCTTGGTGGTTACAGGCAATCTGGCAGGTGCCAGGAGACTCTCTTTCTTATTCTTAAACAGTCTCCAGAATCCGTTATGATCTATTCTCCAGAATTTTATAGCCGGTTGCGAATATGCGCGAGATAAATTTTGCTGAAAAAGACAAGCCACTGCGTGAGGACGTCCGCGTACTGGGTGCGCTGGTGGGTGAAATGCTGGCGGAACAGCAGGGTGCGGATTTTCTTGGCCGGGTAGAAGAAGTCCGGCGAACTGCCATCGACCGGCGGGAAGGCAATTCCGCTGCGGCACAGCAATTGGGTGACCTGCTCAGCGCCATGAATGTCCGCGATGCAGAACGGCTGGTTCGTGCATTCACCACCTATTTCCAGGTCGTGAACCTGGCTGAAAAAGTCCACCGCATACGCCGGCGCCGGGATTACCTCAGGAGGGGTGAGAAGGCACAGCCCGGTGGGTTGCTTGCGGTGATACAAACGCTCAACGATTGTTCGCTTGATGAAATGATGGATGTTCTCAACGAATTGAGTATTGAACCGGTGATGACGGCGCACCCGACCGAGTCAACGCGCCGTACGTTGCTTGAAAAAGAACAGATGATCCTGCGCAGGCTGGTGGAAAGACTGGATTCATCACGAACACCGGAACAAGAGGCCGCAGCGCTGAACCGGATACGTGCCGCCGTCACCAGTAACTGGCAAACCGAGATGTACCCGGAGCAGAGGCTGTCAGTCAAGAATGAAATGGAACATGTGCTGTTCTACCTCACCGATGTGCTCTATCGCGTGGTGCCGCCTTTCTATGAGAGCCTGCAACAGGCACTTGAATTCAACTGGCCGGAGGCCTCTGACCGGTCTTTACCTGCCTTGCTTCATTTTGGCTCCTGGGTGGGCGGGGATATGGATGGCAACCCGAATGTCAACGCCGATACCATTCGGCGGTCACTTGAATATCACCGTCGCCAGATCATCAGGAAATACCTGCCTGAAATGCGCAGCCTGTCACGTTTCCTCAGCCAGTCCCTGACCGAGATCGATGTCAGCCAGGCTGTGCTGGATCAACTGCAGAATTACCGCGAAATGCTTCCGGATGAAGACGCGAAAATTGGTCAGCGCATCCGCAATATGCCGTATCGCTGCCTGCTCAAGCTGATGATGGCACGCATGACCCGGGTACTAGAAAGCTCGACCGGTGCCTACCGGAACTCGCAGGAATTCCGCGCAGACCTTGACCTGATCCACCAGTCGCTGAAGGCGAATAAGGGTCAGCATGCCGGGATATTCCCGCTCAACCGGCTGCGGGTGCGCGAAAAGACCTTTGGGTTTCACCTGGCCACACTTGATATTCGCCAGGATTCCCTGGTGCACAGGCAGGTTATCGCCCGGATTCTCTCGGACGACGAGTGGCTGAACCGTGATGCACAAACCAGGGCGGAGCGCCTGACCGAATTACTGTTATCGGGTGAACTGCCGTCGCTGCCTGATGATGAAGAGGTCAACAGTACCATCAGTGTTTTTCAAAGTATTGCCTGGGGTCACCAGCATTTTGGCCGGCGTGCTTTGGGGCCATATATCATCAGCATGACCCAGGGCGCCGATGATGTATTGAGCGTGTTGTTCCTGGCGCGCATGGCTGGCCTGGTCGGTGAAGATGGTCAGGTTCCACTGGATGTTGCACCGCTTTTGGAGACAGTTGGCGATTTGCAAAATGGCAAAGGCATTCTGGAGCGATTATTCACGGACCAGGCATACCAGGCACACCTGGCGTCACGTAACAATCGCCAGGTCATCATGGTCGGGTATTCCGATTCAAACAAGGATGGCGGCTTGATATCTGCCCGCTGGGCCCTTGCAGTTGCGCAGACGGAGTTGGCGGCTTGTGCGGCCCAATACGGCGTCAACCCGGGTTTCTTCCACGGCCGTGGCGGAACAGTCAGCCGGGGTGGCGGCAATTTTGTCAGCGGAATCCTGGGTGCGCCGCCGGGAACCGTTAACGGCTTTTTGCGCATGACCGAGCAGGGCGAGGTTATCAATCAGAAGTACGGTAACCGCTCGCTGGCCGAGAGAAACCTCGAATTGGCTACTGCGGCCACACTGCAGAGCAGTTTTAAGCCTGCACCTTCGCCCAGGGAGGACTGGCAACAGCTGATGACCGAAATGGCAGGGTCATCCAAAGATACCTATCGCAGCCTGGTATATGAACATCCACAATTTGTTGATTATTTCCGCCACGCGACGCCAATCGATGTCATCGAACGGATGGGCATAGGCTCACGCCCGGCCTCCCGCCGCTCAGGTCTTGGTGTGGAAAACCTGCGTGCGATCCCCTGGGTGTTTTCCTGGGCACAGTGTCGAATAGCCTTGCCTGCTGCCTATGGTATGGGTTCGGCCCTGGCAGCGGCGAAGGAAAAGTACGGGCTGGACACCCTGAAGGAAATGGCCGGGGAATGGTTGTTTTTTGGCAGCATGTTGTCGGATGTTGAAATGGCCCTTGCGAAATCAGACCTTGATATCGGCAGGCATTACCGTGCATTGGCGCCCGGGCCCAGCCAGGTGGTTTTTGAGTTGATCGATACCGAAATGAAACTGGCGAGTTCACTGATACTCAGCATCAAGGAACAGGACGACCTGCTCGACGGGGAGCCCGTTTTGCAGCGATCGATCCGCTTACGGAATCCGTATGTAGATCCAATGAGTTTGCTGCAGGTAGACCTGTTGAAGCGGTGGCGGGCAGGTGAAAGGAAAAATGATGAGTTACTCGAAGCGTTGCTGGTAACCGTCAATGGTATTGCGCGCGGAATACAAAACACCGGCTGATGACAACTTATGAACCAAGGGTGCATACCGGTCACATAGGTAACACTTTATACAGGGTAAATGGATGCCCTGCAGGCTCAAACGATTGTGATCGCGGGTGGTGCAGTGCAGGATGGCCGGCCGCCCGGTTTGTTGTTGCAGCAGGGCGCAGAGTGCCAAGGCGCTCATCCGCGGTTTGG
>CALBDB010000148.1 GCA_937927755.1 uncultured Lysobacterales bacterium | reverse complement strand
GGCTCCCCACAGATTACACAGATTAAGAGCAAGAGCGATTTGTGCGGATGATATACCTGTGGGAGGCGCGTTTCGCGGCGATATTGCGACTGTAGGAGCGACGCTCGCGTCGCGATTGGTTTGGTTTTGCACAATGCCTGGGGAATCGCGATCAGCTTCGCCGTTCGCTCCTACAGGGGTGTGCGAGATCGGGTTTTCGCCGCGAGACGCGCCTCCCACATCCATTTAACCCATCCCTGTCCCGCTCCTAATCTGTGTAATCTGTGTAATCTGTGTAATCTGTGGGGATTATTTTAAAACAAAGCCCGAATCTGCTCCAACCACTCTGGTTTGAACTTGAGTACAGCGACAGCGGCGGCGCCTGCCACAAGGCTGGTCCAGACAAGCACACTTGGCCAACGGCGGGTGCGTTTTTGAACCACATCTTCGGTCAAAACGCGGTCGGGCCGCAGACCGGGCGCCTGTAGCATCCAGCGGCAGGTGCCGATGCGGATTTCATCACCCGAACCCAGCAGGGTCTCGCTAACCGGTTCGCCGTTTAGCAGCGTGCCGAAACCAAGGTCTTTCAGTTGTAATGAATTGTCGTCCAGCAGGCGTATTTCTGCGTGCCGCTCTGCGATACCCGGCCCATCGATCTGTACATCGCAGTCTTCTGAAGACCCGAGCACGATAGATTCCCCGAACGGGAATGACTGGTTGATGACGCTTCCTGAAGTTCCTTTAAGCTTGTAATGACTCATACGTTCCAACTCACATTAATCCTGGTCCCTTACCGGCCCCGCCCCCGTGAAGTCAAGAATCTCCCTCAGAACGGTAGTGGCATATGTACCGGGCGGTAATTCAAAACCCAATTCCAGGGTGGTGCCTCCAAATTCCCACGTTAACCGGTTGGGGTACAAACGCAATGCCCTGCGACTGCTGTCCACTCGTTGAGAAACCAGCACTTCCACCAACTCGGGCCAGTTTTGCAAAACCCCTTGCTCCAGTTCGCCGACTTCACCCTGCGGCTGTGTTCCACCTTCACCGGGCATCGGTCCCGTGGGGTGTATATCAAGGCGTTTGCAACGGTCTTCAATGTCCGCATCGGCTAAATCAACTGGAAAGATTGAACGCGTACCATCCAGCATGGCCAATTCACCATCGATCATTGTGCTCCAGCTACCCTTGAGTACCCGCTCCGCCAACACCTGGTTGAACAGAAAACTTCTTATGGCCGACAGGTAAATACTCCGCTTGTTACGCTTCATCCTGGCATTCTGGCTTAAAAGTCTGAAACCCTGCTCCACGTTCCGGCCCTGGTGGCCAAAGCGTTGGGGGCCAAAATAATTCGGCACGCCATTTATTTGAATCTGTTCCAGGCGCTGCTCTGTTTCATCGGTATCGCCGTCAAAGTCACGGACTTTCAGGACAAAACGATTGCCGTCCAGGGAGCCCCGCTTCAATTTCTTCGTGTGTCTTTGCTTTTCAAGTATTTGAACATCTTCGATATGGATGTTTTCCAGGATCTCTTCAATTGCATCCGTCGCTGGAACTGAAAACCATTGCCGGGTTACCGCGTGGCGGTCCTTCATTCCGGCAAAACCAATCTCACGCTGATGGCAGCCGAACGCGCTGGCCAGTTCCCGCGCGACCCAGTCGGTGTTGGCAGATCGTTTTTCCACCCACAACCACAGGTGGCTGCCTTCACCTTGTGGACGAATTCTCGGGATTTCCTCTACGACGAAGTCTTCCGGGCAACTGCGGATGACCCCACGCGCTGACGGCGTGCCGAGGGAGTATGGCCACTCTGGAATGAGAACTGCTACCAACTTTTTATCAGCACAACAGCGAGTGCGCTTATACCTTCACCGCGTCCGCAGAAACCCAGACCTTCAGTGGTTGTCGCTTTGATAGAGATGTCCTCTGGATCCAGGCCAAGGTCTGCGGCAATGTTGCTCTGCATCTGCTCCGCGTGCGGTGTAATTTTTGGTTGCTCACACACCAGCGTTATATCCGCGTTGTTAACGCCCCAGCCGTCATGCTTTAACAGCAGGTCAACCTTGCGCAGCAGGTCGCGACTGTCTGCATCCGCCCATTCCGGATCACCGGGTGGAAAATGCCTGCCAATGTCACCCAGCGCCGCCGCCCCTAGCATGGCGTCGCACAAGGCGTGCAAGGCCACATCACCATCGGAATGGGCCGCCAGTCCCTTGTTATGGGCTATCCGGACACCGCCGAGCGTGACATGGTCACCCTCGCAAAATGCGTGTACGTCAATACCCTGTCCGACACGAAGTTTCATGGTTAGGTGGACTGATCACTCCGCCCCAGCAAGGCTTCTGCTATTGCCAGGTCGGTCGGGTGGGTAATCTTGATATTGGCGACGGATCCCATCACCAGTTTTGGCTTGGCCCCCGCAAACTCCATGGCCGAAGCTTCATCGGTCAGTTCACGGCCTTCCCGATGGGCCGCATCAATGGCGTTGGTCAGCGCCTTGATCCGGAAAAGCTGGGGCGTCTGGGCAGCCCACAACCCGTTCCTGTCGATCGTAGCGGTAATTTCGCGCTGCTCTCCTGCTTGCTTCAGGGTGTCACCCACTGGCATCGCGAGGATGGCCCCGTCGGGAGATTGCAGGCCCTGCTCCAGCAATCGGTCGAGACTACGCGCCGACAAGCATGGCCGAGCGCCGTCATGGACGAGCACCCAGTCTGTTTCCGGGTAATTGTCGACAATGAACTGCAATCCGTTACGGACTGATTTAGCCCGCGTGTCACCACCGATAACGGTTTTCACTACCGAAGCCAATGGGCCTACGGCCGAATCAAACCACTGGTCATCTTCAGACAGAACCACCGTGATCCCGGAGACCTGCGGATGAAACTGGAATATCCTGATCGAATGCGTCAACACTGCCTTACCGCATATCGGCAGATATTGTTTGAGTACGGCGCCGCCATAGCGTGTGCCGCGGCCTGCGGCGGGTATCAAGGCATGAACTCGTGGCGCACTCGCCGACCCCGTATTAGAAGCTTCAGAGCACATCAGCCTTCTCCTTTCTTATCACCGGTTTCCGGGTTGCCGGTCGGCGGTGGCACGACCTGGTAAAACTTTTCGTCCGGTTTGATCAGCCCCAATTCGTTACGCGCCCGTTCTTCCACCGCATCCAGGCGTTCACGCAAATCCTCTACCTCTGCCTGGAGTTCCGCGTTGCGCTGCAGCAGGTCGCTGTTCTGTTGCCGTTGCGCTTCAACCCGCGTTTCGAGACGCGCTACATCCCTGAACCCACCTTCTCCAAGCCACAGCTTAATTTGTAGCAATATCAGAATGAAAAATAGTATCAGGGTAATTATTCGCATTAAAAGTTCATGACTCCAGGTGGTTGAACGCACCTATGCCGGCATAACGGGCATTACTGCCGATGGCTTCTTCGATACGCAGCAACTGGTTGTACTTGGCCACCCTGTCCGAACGGCACAATGAACCGGTTTTGATCTGCGTGGCCGAGCTGGCAACCGCAAGGTCTGCGATCGTCGTGTCTTCCGTTTCGCCTGAACGGTGCGAAATAACCGCCGCGTAATTTGCATCGGCCGCCATCTTGATGGCATCGAGTGTTTCCGTCAGCGTGCCAATCTGGTTGAGCTTGATCAGGATCGCATTGGCAATATTCTGTTCGATGCCACGGGAGAAAATCTCGGTATTGGTGACATACAGGTCATCACCCACCAGCTGGCACTTACCCGCTGATAATTGCGAGTGTATCGCCCAGCCTTCCCAGTCGTCTTCGGCCAGGCCATCCTCGATGGTGATGATGGGGTATTGGCTCAACCAGCCGTCGAGGTACTCGGAAAACTCCTGCGATGTAAACGAACGGTTTTCAGACGCGAAATGATAACGGCCATCCCTGTAAAACTCGGATGCCGCAGCATCCAGGCCCAGGTAAACATCCTGCCCTACGCTGTAACCGGCTAAGTCAATGGCTTCTAGGACGGCTTCAATAGCTGCCTCGTTGGACGGGAAATCCGGTGCAAAACCACCCTCGTCACCGACGGCGGTAGACAGCCCACGGCCGCTGATTACGCTTTTCAGAGCATGGAATACTTCCGTACCGCAACGTAGCGCTTCGGAAAAGCTGCTGACGCCTACCGGCAGTATCATGAACTCCTGGATATCAACACTGTTGTCGGCGTGTGCGCCGCCGTTGACGATATTCATCATGGGCACAGGCAATTCCGTGGCTGAACCGCCACTGAGCCAGGACCACAGGGGCTGGTCATGGTGTGCTGCCATGGCATGTGCATTGGCCAGTGAGACACCCAGCAGGGCGTTGGCGCCCAGCCTTGACTTATTGTGGGTTCCATCCAGCTGTATCAGCATCTGGTCGATGGCATCCTGTTGGCTGGCGTCGGCACCTGTAAGGTTTGATGCAATTTCACCATTTACATTGGCAACGGCTTTCAAAACACCCTTTCCCCCGTACCTGGAAGAATCCTGGTCACGAAGTTCGATTGCTTCGCGTGCACCCGTGGATGCGCCGGAAGGCACCATGGCCCGGCCAAAAGCGCCGGAATCAAGGAATACTTCTGCCTCCAACGTGGGATTGCCCCTGGAATCAAGGATTTGACGAGCGTGTACCGATTTGATTCGGGTCATAGTAAACATTCTCTGTAAGTCAAAAATGATTGGTTAAATAAGTTCTTGCTCGGGCATCGGCATGGCCTTGGTGACCTCATCAAGCGCCTTGAGCGTCAACAATAACGACTCCATACGGTCCAACGGCCAGGCGTTCGGTCCATCGCTTTTTGCATTGGCCGGATCAGGATGTGTTTCCATGAACAGCCCGGATATCCCTACTGCGATGGCGGCGCGGGCCAGCACAGGAATAAATTCCCTTTGGCCGCCCGATGATTTCCCCTGCCCGCCCGGAAGTTGCACGGAGTGTGTTCCATCGTACACAACCGGGCAACCTGTGTCCCTCATGACCGCAAGAGAGCGCATATCCGAGACCAGGTTGTTGTAGCCGAACGAGGCGCCACGCTCACAGACCATGATGTGTTCATTGCCGGTGCTTTTGGCCTTGTTGGAGACGTGTTTCATTTCCCAGGGCGATAAAAACTGGCCTTTCTTGATATTGACCGGCAACCCGGCGCTTGCAACCCGGGTGATGTAATTAGTCTGGCGGCAAAGAAATGCAGGGGTCTGAAGGACATCCACGACTTCTGCCACCGCCTTGATATCCGTATCTTCATGCACATCTGTCAGTACCGGCACACCGGTTTCGTCTTTGACTTTTTGCAAGATCCGCAGGCCTTCCTCCATGCCGGGCCCCCTGAAGCTGTCGATAGACGAGCGATTGGCCTTGTCAAACGAGGATTTGTATATAAACGGGATACCCAAACGCATCGTAATGTCTTTCAGTCGAAACGCGGTATCCAGCGCCAACTGTTCGGACTCGATCGCACAGGGGCCTGCGATCAGGAAAAATGGATGCTCGAGGCCTGCTTCGAATCCGCACAATTTCACAAGCTGATGACTTCCGCAGGCAATTCGCCTTGCCGTGATTTCAGGGCAGCCTCAATAAAGCCGGTGAACAGGGGATGCCCGTCACGTGGTGTAGAGGTGAATTCAGGATGGAACTGGCAACCCAGGAACCAGGGGTGAGCCGGGATTTCGACGATTTCAACCAGCGTTTCATCCATTGAATGACCCGAAAGCAACATACCGTTTCTCTTAAGGATGTCACGATAGTGATTGTTGAACTCGTAACGGTGGCGATGACGCTCGGTAATGATGTCCTTGCCGTACAATTTGTACGCCAGCGACCCTGGACTCAAGCGGCAACGCTGGCCGCCAAGCCGCATGGTGCCGCCGAGGTCGGAATCTTCCGAACGCTTTTCGACGCTACCTGAAGCATCCAGCCATTCTGTGATCAATCCAATGACGGGCGCTTTGGTGTCAGGGTCGATTTCCGTGCTGTTGGCGTCCTCCAGACCGCAAACATTGCGGGCAAATTCGACCACCGCGGCCTGCATGCCATAACAAATCCCCAGGTAGGGAATGTTGTTCTCACGGGCATGGCGTATGGTAGCGACCTTGCCCTCAAAGCCGCGTTCACCAAACCCGCCGGGCACCACGATGGCGTCAGCCCCTTGCAGGCAGGTAATGCCCTCTTCCTCGATCTGTTCGGATTCAACCCTGAGGATGTTTACGGCGATGCGGTGCCGCAGTCCGCCATGCGTGATGGCTTCAGTCAGTGATTTATAGGCATCGGAGTGATCGACATACTTGCCTACCAGGGCAACGGTGACCTCGTGTCTCGTATGGCTCAGCCGGTCGACTACCTCTTCCCACCTTGACAGGTCGGCCTTACCGGCCTCGAGACCCAGGCGTTTGATGACGATATCGTCCAAGCCTTTTGCATGCAGCAGCAGCGGGATTTCATAAATACTTTCACGCGCGTCCAGCGCAGTTATCACTGCCTCTTTTGGCACATTGGTGAACAGCGCGATCTTGGCGCGCTCATCGTCGGAAATTTCACGCTCACAGCGGGCCAGGATTACATCTGCGGCGATACCAATCGAACGCAATTCCTTGACTGAATGTTGGGTAGGCTTGGTCTTGATTTCCTTTGCGGCCTTCAGGTACGGCACCAGTGTCAGGTGCATGAACATCGCCTGCCTGCCATATTCAACACCCATTTGCCGGATCGCTTCGAGGAACGGCAGGGATTCGATATCACCGACCGTGCCGCCAATTTCAATCATCGCGACGTCATAACCCTCGGCTGCTTTTTCGACGTTCTTCTTGATTTCATCGGTAATGTGCGGAATCACCTGAACGGTGCCGCCGAGGTAGTCCCCGCGCCGTTCACGGGCGATAACGTTGTTGTAGATGCGACCGGTTGTGAAGTTGTTCAACTGGCTCATCCGCGTACCGATAAACCGCTCGTAATGACCCAGGTCAAGGTCCGTCTCGGCACCGTCTTCGGTCACATAAACCTCACCGTGCTGGAACGGGCTCATGGTGCCCGGGTCAACATTGATATAAGGATCCAGTTTGACCAGTGTGACCTTGATGCCGCGGGTTTCGAGGATTGCAGCAAGTGATGCTGCAGACAGGCCTTTGCCCAATGAGGAGACTACGCCGCCGGTAACGAAAATAAATGATGTCATGCCAGAACCTTGCTCTGAGTTTGTGTGAGTTCTGGAACACCATTATACCGACCGCCCGACCGCATGGCGACAAAGATTTGTTCTTCTTTATGCAAAATGCAATCTGTGTTAAAACGTGCAACTTGTCCGCATCTTGCGCAGAGACCAAATGCATCCAGAAACAATACGCGTAGCCGGCCCGTCGCGCCGCATACCCTTATCAGCAAAACCGGCCGGATTCCTGTTGATCGGTCTGCTCTTGCTGCTTGGTACACAAAAAGCCCGGGGTATGGAAATCGCCGAGTGGCGATTCCAGACATCCTTGTACACAAAACACTGGAGTTCTGACCCGGATCATGTCAATAACCAAAAATTGCTCAATATCGAGTTTGAAACCACCAACCGCTGGCTCTATGGTTTTGCACATTTTGACAATTCATTCGGGCAACCGAGCCAGTACCTGTACGCAGGTTATATATGGCCCTTGTTCAGCAAGGACTGGGCCTATTTCAAGTTGACGGGTGGAGTTTTACACGGCTATGAAGAGCCCTACGAAGACAAAATACCGCTGAATGAACTCGGTGTTGCGCCGGCAATTGTTCCCAGTTTCGGTTTAAGATACAAACGGGTATTTACCGAACTCCAGGTTCTCGGTACAGCAGCAATCACGGTCACAGCCGGGTTCAGCTTCGGACATAAATCAGATTGAATTCCCGCGTATAATTCAGCATGATTGGCGCTGACAACAATCCCCGTTTCGTACGCGATTTAGCGGCCGAAAAAACACCAGTAAACGGAACTACATGAGCAAACAATACCAGGCCCGGGATATTGAAGTCCTGACCGGTTTAGAACCCGTACAACGCCGCCCCGGCATGTACACAGACACGTCCCACCCGAACCACCTGATCCAGGAAGTCGTCGACAACAGTGTTGATGAAGCACTTGCCGGACATTGCAAGGACATCGAGGTTACGCTGCACGAAGATGGCTCGGTCGAGGTTACCGACAATGGCCGCGGCATGCCGGTGGACAATCACCCGGAGCATGGCATCCCCGGGGTCGAACTGATCCTGACGCGGCTGCACGCGGGTGGCAAGTTTTCCAATGAAAACTACCAGTTTGCCGGTGGTCTGCACGGTGTTGGTGTTTCGGTTGTCAATGCCCTGTCCACCGACCTTGAAGTCTGGATCAAGCGTGATGGAAAGGAGTACCACATGGGTCTCCGTAATGGCGAAAAGGTCAGTGACTTAAAAGTCGTCGGCACCGTAGGACAACGCAACACCGGTACCCGGGTACGTTTCTGGCCCGATCCAAAGTACTTTGACACCCCGAAGATATCCTACAAGCAGTTACGTCACCTGCTGCGCGCCAAGGCCGTGCTTTGCCCAGGCTTGCATGTCACCTTGTGCGTGGCCGAATCCGGTGAAAAAGAGGAGTGGGTCTATAGCCAGGGTCTTGAAGACTACTTGCAAAGCGAGCTGGCCGGTTTCGCGCAATTGCCCGAAAAGCCGTTTACCGGCGACATGAAGGGCACCGACTCGCAAGTCAGCTGGGCCCTGTGCTGGCTGCCTGAAGGCGGCCAATTGCAGGAGAGCTATGTCAACCTGATCCCGACTGCCCAGGGTGGCACGCACGTCAACGGACTACGTACCGGTATGGTTGATGCCCTGCGTGAATTCTGCGAGATGCACAACCTGTTGCCACGTGGAGTCCGCCTGGCCCCCGATGATATCTGGGACCGCATCGCCTACATCCTGTCGGTCAAGATGAGCGACCCCCAGTTCAGCGGCCAGACCAAGGAGCGCCTGTCATCCCGCGCCTGCGCTACGTTTGTTTCAGGCGTGGTCAAAGATGCCTTCAGCTTATGGCTGAACCAGAATGTGACCGACGGTGAAGCCATCGCCACACTGGCGATATCCAATGCGCAAAAACGCATGAAGAAAAGCCGCCAGGTGGTACGCAAGAAAGTCACCTCCGGCCCTGCCCTGCCCGGCAAACTTGCCGACTGCACCAGCCAGGACCTGTCATTGACCGAGCTGTTCCTGGTCGAAGGTGATTCTGCCGGCGGCTCTGCAAAACAGGCCCGGAATCGCGAGTACCAGGCCATTCTTCCGTTACGCGGCAAGATCCTGAACACCTGGGAAGTCGAGTCCGAAGCAGTGCTGTCCAACCAGGAAGTCCACGATATCTCCGTCGCCATCGGTGTGGACCCCGGTTCCGACGTCATATCCGAATTACGCTACGGCAAGGTCATCCTCCTGGCCGATGCGGATTCCGACGGCCTGCACATTGCCACGCTGCTCAGCGCCCTGTTCCTGAAACATTTCCACGCGCTGGTCGAAACCGGCCACGTGTTCGTCGCCATGCCGCCGCTTTTCCGTATCGATGTCGGCAAGGAAACCCATTACGCATTGGACGCCGAAGAACGCCAGGCCATCCTGGATGTGATCGCAGCCGAAAAGAAAAGAGGCAAGATCACGGAAACCCGCTTCAAAGGCCTCGGCGAAATGAATCCCTTGCAGCTACGTGAAAGCACCATCGACCCGGATACACGCCGCCTGGTGCAACTGACCATAGACAGTGAAGCCAAGACCAGCGAGATGATGGATATGCTGCTCGGCAAGAAACGTGCTTCAGATCGCAAAAGCTGGCTCGAAGACAAGGGTGACCTGGCAAGTGCCTAGAATCCACAGTCGCATGCCATTTTCACACAAGGCTCTGGGGTGGGTATACCCTCCTGAGACCTTCGTAAAAAATCCACCAGCAGTCAGATCGAAGATTTCTGAACAGCCTGATGTGGCGTGCGAGCCATGGATGCTTCGCGTCGCACATCCATGTGCTCTATCGCGAAGTACCGTACATCCTGTACATAACAGCTGTGTCTCAGGAGGGTATACCCATCCCGGGGCCTCCAAGAAGAATCCGCCGAGGTAGGAATCCACCAGGGATCACCAGATGAACGAAATCACACAAAGCTTCTCCGAACACGAACAGATCCCGCTGCGGGAGTACGCCGAAAAGGCCTACCTGGACTACTCCATGTACGTGGTGCTGGACCGCGCCCTGCCACATATCGGTGATGGCCTGAAGCCGGTTCAGAGGCGCATCATTTACGCGATGAGTGAACTGGGTTTGAGCGCGAGTTCAAAGCACAAAAAATCCGCCCGCACCGTGGGTGATGTGCTGGGTAAATTCCACCCGCATGGTGATTCCGCTTGTTACGAAGCGATGGTGTTGATGGCGCAGCCGTTTTCCTACCGTTACCCGCTGATCGACGGACAAGGGAACTTTGGCTCACCGGACGATCCCAAGTCGTTCGCAGCCATGCGTTACACCGAATCGCGCATGTCGCCCTATGCAAAAACGCTGCTGACAGAATTGGGGATGGGCACGGTTGAATGGGCGCCAAATTTTGATGGGACCCTGAAAGAGCCCTCCCTGCTGCCGGCGCGGCTGCCCAATATCCTGTTGAATGGCAGTACCGGCATCGCGGTAGGTATGGCCACTGATATTCCGCCGCACAATCTCCGGGAAGTTGTCAGCGCCTGCATACGCCTGCTGGAAGAACCAAAGGCCACGGTGACGGAATTATGTGAACACGTGCCGGCGCCCGATTTTCCGACCGATGCTGAGATCATCACGCCCCGGGAAGACCTTCTGAAGATGTATGAGACCGGTCACGGGTCGGTCAAGATGCGCGCCGTCTGGGAAAAGGAAAACGGTGACATCGTCATCACGGCGCTGCCACACCAGGTCTCACCCGCCAAGGTGCTGGAACAGATCGCAGCACAAATGCAGGCCAAGAAACTGCCCATGGTTGAAGATCTGCGGGATGAATCCGACCATGAAAACCCGACCAGGCTGGTCATCGTTCCACGTTCCAACCGGGTGGATCTTGAACAACTGTTGAACCACCTGTTCGCCACCACAGACCTGGAACGAAATTACCGCGTCAACCTGAACATCATCGGTATTAGCGGCAAGCCGCAGGTCCTGAACCTTCGCGACCTGCTGAAGCAGTGGCTGACTTTCAGGCTGGATACAGTCACCCGCAGACTGGAATTCCGCCTCGACCAGGTTGTGGATCGTTTACACATACTCGAAGGCTTGTTGATCGCGTTCCTGAATATTGACGAGGTCATCCACATTATCCGCACAGAGGACAAGCCAAAGCCTGTGCTGATGAGTCATTTCAATATTACCGGCACCCAGGCTGAAGCCATCCTGGAACTGAAACTGCGCAATCTGGCCAAGCTCGAAGAAATGAAAATCCGCGGCGAGCAGGGCGAGCTTGAGGAGGAGCGTGAATACCTTGAAACAACCCTGGGTTCGAAGCAAAGGATGAAAACCCTGGTCAAAAAGGAACTGCTTTCCGATGCTGAAAAGTACGGTGACGACAGGCGTTCACAGTTGACCGAGCGTGAAGCTGCACAGGCGCTGAAACAGGAAGACCTGGTTCCATCAGAACCCTGTACCGTGGTGCTTTCAAAATCCGGTTGGGTACGTGCCGCCAAGGGCCACGATATCGACGCAACCACGCTCAACTACAAGGCCGGCGATGAATTCCAGCACGCCGCCAAAGGCCGTAGCAACCAACAGGCTGTATTCCTGGATTCAGTCGGAAGGGCGTATTCGCTGCCGGCCCACAGCCTGCCATCGGCACGTAGCCTGGGCGAACCGCTGACCAGCCGTTTTACGCTTTCCGATGGCGGACGGTTCCTGTATGCCATTTCAGGCGATGTGAAGCAGAAACTGGTACTGGCCAGTTCGTTTGGCTACGGCTTCGTGACCGAGACGGTTAACCTTCACAGCAAGATGAAAGCCGGCAAGGCCATGATTTCCCTGCCCGGGGACTCCGTTCCGGTGGCGCCTGCAATCCTTGCTTCCGACGAGGCGGAAACCGTCGTATGCGTGACTTCGGATGGTTATATGCTGGCGTTCCCGCTGGCGGATCTGCCGGCGCTGTCAAAAGGCAAAGGCAACAAGCTGATCAATATACCGCCCAAGCGATTGAAGGCGGGTGATGAATACATGATTGGCCTGGTTGTGATCGCCGAGGGCGAGGAGATTCTGGTTTGGGCGGGTCAACGCTATATGCGTATAGGCCGAAAGGACCTGGAACACTTCAGGGGCGAAAGAGCCAAACGCGGACGAAAACTCCCCAGGGGCTTTCAACGCGTTACTGGCATTGAGGTAGCCGGAGATTAATCTCCGGCTGTTAATACGCGGATAAGATTACCAACCGGGCCCAGGCTTAAACCTCTATCTACAATCAAGTCTCGAACCGGTACAGCCACCGGACTTGGTGTTGCGTCTTAATCTTTCTTTACTTGCTGCCTTTTTGGCCAATGCCGCTTCGCCGTACTTGCCCATAAGCTTGTCAGCTTTCTTTTGTGCCGCCGACTCATCGGTGGTTTGTTGCAGCAGTTCATCCCTTCTTTCCGTAAACTCGTCCGTGCCGCTTTCCGCTGCGAGCACCGACCAGGCATATGCCTCAGACAAATCGACTTTTTTTCCTTCGCCGTTGGCATACATCTGCGCAATCCGGTCCTGGGAATAATGGTCGCCCTGCTTGGCCAGTTTGAGGTAGTTTTTGTAAGCTTTTCTGTAATTGTTGGCAGCGTAATACTGGTCGGCTTCAGCCCTGTATTCCTGTGCCTCTTTTGCGTACACGGCATTTGCCTCTAGTGCAAAAAGCACCAATAAGCATACTGTAATTACGCCTGTTTTCATCGTTATTTCCATTTTAAGTTTCTGATTAACGGCGCATGGTATCAACCTATGGTCCCCACGTACACCTGCCATCCGACCAATGACCCGAAATACACGATTGTTCGTTGTTGATTTCCCATGGTTATCTTCGAATAGATCCTGATGGAACTTTCCGGGGAGATGTGCAGCGGATCTCAAATCAGGGTATCTTTGATAACAAAACGTCCCCCGATTCTTTATACTAATGCCACGCTATTAGTAATCATCTGAAGGGACTCAAAATGAAATTACGCGTAGTTTTATCCAGCCTCACAGCCCTGTTTTTTTCCATAACTGCGATTGCCGAAGGTGTGTCCATAGACCCGGGCGAATGGGAAATGACATCGACGATCACGATGAGCATGATGCCCCAACCCCAAACCACAACGGTAAAGGAATGTATAAAGGAATCACAACTGCGACCTGAAGACTTCAACATGGACGAGGACAACCCCTGCGATATAGCCGATGTGGCAATTGAGGGTGATACGGCCAGTTGGTCAGTCAGCTGCCCGTCCGAAGGCGGTTTTGTGATGGAAGGAAATTGGGAATTCACCTCCGGTGGAGATACGATCTCCGGATCCGGTTCGATGGCAGCCGAAATCGCCAGCCAACCCATGAAGTTTGATATGAGCTGGACAGGCAAACGCATCGGCGACTGCGAATAATAAACGAACCCGTAACGGGCGCACCTTTGGGAAGCGCACTTCACGGCGATAACAATCTAGAGGTATTAAACTTATGGCGCAGATTGAATGGAAACAGGGGTTCTCCATAGGTATTGCTTCGGTCGATCAGGACCACGAGTCACTGATCGAACAAATAAACCAGTTATATGAACAGCTTGGCTTGCCGTTGGACATCATTACCATCGAAGCCATGCTGGATGATCTCGAAGCAGACATTTCTTCCCACTTTGCACTCGAGGAACTGCTGATGCAGGAAGCCGATTTTGCTGAATATGCAGACCACAAGCATGACCACGATCATCTGCTGGAACAGATACATGATTTGAAATTCCACTTCGCGGAAGACCCGAATATGGGCAGAGAGCTGCTGGTCAACAGCTTGTCAGGCTGGTTTGGCAAGCATTTCAAAACCTATGACGTCCGCCTGCACAACCTTCTGGGCTAGATCATCAATTTAAGCTGTAGGAGCGACGTGCTCGTCGCGATTTTTTATACCGCGTGCAACCGCGTGCCATCGCGACGCGAAAGTCGCTCCTACATGTTTATCTGCCCGCTATAAACCTCTCGATAACATCCAGCTGGGCTTCAGCGTGCATACCCGCCTGCTCGAGGCAGACATCGCCCTGGCCGCTGCCGAGGAAGTTGCCCGATTTCCACGGGTACAGGGTGAACTCCCTGCCGCGTTCGGACATGATCCAACGGTAGGTCGTTGCAGCGGTAAAGCCTGAGAACATCATCGCTGACGATGCTGCAGAATGCGGGTATATCTGCTGCTTCTCTTCATCGCTGAGACAATCAAACAGCTCTGCGCTGGCAACATAGTAAACATCCAGGTTGATACCCTTCTCCTTCAGCCGTGGTAATACCCCGCTGGCAAAAGCATAGGCAACCTCACTGCCCTGGTAGACGATAGTTGCATCGGGCTTGCCATTGGCTGCAAGCAGTTTATAAACGCCCGTGACTGAGTCCTCGGCCGGCGCCAACCCGAGGGCCTGGCGATCCAGCATGACTTCCGACGGCCTGGTTACATAAGCAGCCAGAACTGCCGGGCGTTGCAGAAGGGCCTCGGCCGTCAGTGGCCAGAGGTCATTCGGATCCCAGGGGGTCAGGCTGATCATGACATCACCGGGGAAGTTCTCCTGCAACACCTGCAGGGCTTGAGGCTCTGCATGTGTCGGACCATCTTCACCTGTCTTGACACCGGCATGCCCGCAGACAATGACAAACGTCTTGTTGGGCTCACCGGGCACCCGGTGTCTCAGCGTTTGCTGGCCAATGCCGTGGGTCTTGGCACAAATTGTATTAAGCGGCGCGATAAATGCGCCATAGGAAGAACCCACACCGATCTGGTAACCCATCGTAGAGATGCCGGAGCAGATGCCGCCCATCGCGTCTTCGGCAATACCGCCCGCCGAGAAAAGCCGCGATGACGGGTTCCCGGTCGGGTGCCAGAAACCGGAACCAAAGCCGCCGCTGATATTGGAAATGCTGGTCGAACCATACAGATCGGCTGCAGCCGAAAGAACCGCACCATTGGTAAGCTTGTTAATGTGTCCGAGGCTATCGGCAAGCGTGCCTCTGAGAGTCTGGGACGAGCCGGTCTCGTAGGTGCAGGATTGCGGACGCTCCAGCGGCGATATTGCGCCGGCTTCGTACAGCTTGCCAAGCTCAGGTGCGTTATCACGGATCATTCTGGGTGCATCTGCGTGTTGCTGCTTGCGCTCTGCAATCCAGTCGCCCAGGTGGGTGGTAAGCGCCTTGTTCGATTCAAACGCTTCGCGTATCACCAGCAGTGAGTCGTAATAGGCCTGCTCGACACGCTCGGGTGTCTTTTCACCCTCAAAACGCGGGAACTGCAAACCGAGCTTTTCTTCAAAAGGCTTCAAAGCTTCCAGGTATGCATCACTGTAAAACCCATGACCTGCACCGTGGGATTTTTTACCCTCGATTCCGTACTTCCAGCCCTTTATGGTGCGGTAAACGATACCGGTGGGGCGCCCGTTCTTCAGCGCCAGCGCCTCTTTCTGAGCTGCACGGATCTGAGCATAATCAAAGCCGTCCGGTACGTAGATGACGTTAAAACCATGTACCAGCAAGAACTCGCAGGGATCCCACTGTACGTAATCGCCGGCCTTTTCACCCTCACGCGTCACCGCGTCCGAATCAATCGCCGACTGGTTCCAGTCGACGTGGAAATACAGGTTGTCCAGTCCTGAACTGGCGGCGGCTGCAATGGCTTCCGCGACCCGCCCGGGGGTCATGCCGCCTTCGCCTTCGATGATGTGTACACCGGGGGCATCTTTGCCGTACATGTCCTTCAGGGTCAGCGCCAGGCCGGTTGTTGCGGCAACGCCAACGCCACTGGGGCCGGTCGATAACCAGACAAAAGGTGTCTCGGGTGTTGGGTGCCCATCAAGTGGTTTGGCGCCGAACTGCTTGAACAAGGGGGTCTTTGTAATCGGGTTTTTCCTGAACCCGAGAAGGTCTTCGAGGCGCATCTGCTGGACCACTTCCGGTAGTAACTCCGGGTGCGTCTGTTTGACAACTTCGTTTCTCAAAGCCCACATGGCATACAGACCCAGCGCCTTGTGACCGGCCGCATAGGAAATTATGTCGGCACTGCGGTCCATCGGATCGGAAATGTCATAGTTCATCTGGTTGAAAATGAGCGATTCCACGAAACGGCCGCTGGAAATACTCCCGCCCGGATGCCCCGAGGACGCATGGTTGAACATGACCGCACAAAGCGTCCGGTAACACAGGTCGTAAAACTCCAGGCTATCCTTGTCTTCAGTTGGAAGCGGGAATTCTCCATTGGGATCGAGTGGGAAATACACCGTCCCCCGGTCTGTTAAATTGAGTGCGAATGACATTTGAATATTCCTTCTACGAGAAGTGCGCTTGCGCTTTTATGAATTCGTCAAAACCGGCCTGGTCGTCGATTGCCCTGGCCATGCGTTCCATACCGAGTTTCAGGTCATCGAGACCCGTTGCGATGGATAACCTCAGGTAATGCATATTCTCGGCGCCGATTTGGCCAAATGATTTACGGTCCATGGTTGCCACGTGATAATTCCAGAGCAGGAACATCTGGAACAGGGTCGACGGGCTTGTCGTTTTCTTCAGGTCTTCGGGCAAGGCTGCGTAGGCCCTGTCGATCTTCATGTTTTTAACCACGCCCGCGATATTCGGGAAAACGTAAAACGCGCCCTTTGGCAGCTGGCAACTGACACCAGGCATGTTGTTCAGTGCACCGACGACAAAGTCCCGACGCTCTTCAAAGGCATGGTTCATCTCGGCAATTGTTCCCTTGCTCAATGGCGACTCAATCGCGACGCGTGCACCTTCCTGGTTGTAGGGTGGAATGCAGGAGAAGTAGTTGATGTTCAGGTTTGTGAATAACTTCGCTTCCTCGACTGTCGGGAAAACAGCCCAGCCAATACGCCCGCCGGTCCATGAGTAGGACTTTGAAGCGCCGGTGGCAATAATGGTTTTTTCCTGCATGCCGGGTATCGAGGCGATGCTGTAGTTACTGGCGCCGTCAAACAGGATGTTTTCATAGATTTCGTCAGAATATATACGGATATTCGGATCGCATTTACGCTTGATGACATCGGCAATTTCTTCCAATTGCTCTTTTGTCGCCACACCACCGGTCGGATTCGACGGAAAGTTCAGGTAGATAAGCTTGGTCTTGGGCGTGATCAATCTCTCAAGATCTGCGCCCGTCACACTGAACCCGAGGTCTTCACGCAGATGCAGGGGTACAGGAACAGCACCTACGTAACGGATAAAGGACTCATAAATCGGAAACCCGGGACTCGGATAGATGATTTCATCGCCCGGGTTGCAATAGGTTTGCTGGCACATGCCAATGGGCGGTTTGCCGCCCGGGAACACCACCACCTGTTCAAAGGATACGTCGATACCACGTGCCTCGCCGATATATTTTGCAACGGCTTTTCTGAGGCCGGGAACACCCTGGGGGTTCGTGTAGTGCGTGTTGTCCTTATCCAGTTGTGCTTTCACCTCTTCCCGGATATGAATCGGGAGAGGGAAGTCAGGCTCGCCAAGATTACACTTGACGACCTTGTGTCCAGCCTCTTCGAGAGCGGCTATATATGGTCCAACTTTGAACGCATTTTCGGTGTGAATAAGTGAAGTCCGGTCTGATATGAGATTCATGATGTGTTTTCCATTTTGCTGGGGCCGTGTATGCCTAACCACAACTGCAACCGCCTGCGCACTGAAAATCAGTCACGCATGGCAGTTCATGTTCCTTGAGTGAAATCTTAAATAAAGCCTGTTCATTTGTATAATCAATAATTAATATAGATTAATTTATATATTTAATGAGATACAGATGCGTAATATTCCGATGGATTTACTCCGTTCTTTTGTAACGGTGGTCGAGATGGGCGGCTTCACCGTGGCCGGTCAATTACTGGGTCGCTCCCAGCCTGCAATCAGTCTGCAAATCAAGCGATTGGAGGAGCTCATTGATTCACAACTGTTCTTTCGTGGCGGGCCACAATTGGAACTGACACTTGCCGGCGACCGTATGCTCAACTACGCACGCCAGATCCTGGCGCTCAATGACGAGGCACTGGCGGAACTCACCCAACCCACGATCACGGGCCGTATCCGCTTCGGCATCCCCAGTGAGTTTGCAACCACCTTATTGCCAAAAATACTGGGCCGGTTTTCACAGTCCTACCCCGCCGTCACGCTGGAAATCATCAGTGACCTGAGTGAACAGCTGTTTGCACAGCATCTGGGGCATTATGATTTGATACTCGGCCTCCAGGATGCCCCATCCAAAAGCCGTCCATCATTTATTGGCGCGGACGACCTGGTCTGGGTGACCAGCGCAAGCTACGACACACACCTGCAGTCACCCCTGCCGTTAATCGTGGCCCCTGCTCCATGTCTGTACCGGTCAAGGGCCTTCAGAACGCTGAAAATCAGTGGCAGACCATGGAGGGTTGCCTATACCAACCAGGATATAACCGGCATCACATCTGCCATTGAAGAAGGTCTGGGTGTCACCGTGCTGGCCCAGAAAACTGTCCCGAAATCTCTCAGAATATTGCCTTTCTCCGAAAAGTTTCCAAAACTGGGGCAAGTCGGTATCCACCTGGTATACAAAAGGGAACACGCCAGCGAAGCCGTCCTTAAACTGGTGGAATATGTCAGTGCCGTCATGGGATGACAACTGGCCAAATTTATACAGGTTAACTCCCTGGGCGGTTGCCGTTTTTCAACCATTGCGAGACCCACGACTTCACAAAGACTGAAATCGGAATACACCGTTTAGCAGACCTCCAGCGGTCTAAGATTGGCCAATTCATCATCCGTAAAAATTCTTGAAATGCTCATGAATCTCAAACCGAGCGGAATTTCCAATGAAAAGCTCGAGCCCCTGCCCTGGGTGACATCGATCATGACGTGCATATTCTTGTAGTACTCAAATTGATCCGACGCCATGTAGAAACTGCAGCCATGAACCTCGCCCAGTAACAGATCCCTCGAGCCCACCAGGAAGTCGTCTTTTGCAAAACACATTGGCGAGGAGCCATCGCAACAGCCCCCGCTCTGGTGAAACATCAGGTCGCCATGCTGTTGCCGGAGCTGGTCTATGACCGCCGCGGCTTTTTCCGTCACTGATACCCGTTCAACATACATAGGCAGACTCATCGGTAATACGGGCAGTTCCTGGTGAACTGCCCGCCCTGATTTCGTCAGAAAAAGCCAAGAGGATTCTTGTCGTAAGACATCAGCACGTTCTTTGTGTGGCGATAATGACCCAGCATCATCTTGTGATTCTCACGCCCGATGCCGGATTTCTTATAGCCGCCAAACGACGCACCAGCGGGATAGGCGTGGTAGCAATTGCACCAGATGCGGCCCGCCTGGATACCACGGGTGAATGTCTGCATCTGGTGTACGTCACGCGTCCAGACGCCGGCACCCAGGCCGTACAAGGTGTCATTGGCGATTTCCATCGCTTCAGCTTCATCCTTGAAAGTTGTCACGCTCAAAACCGGACCGAAAATTTCCTCCTGAAAGATTCGCATCTTGTTATTGCCCTTGAACACGGTGGGTTTGACATAGTAGCCATTAGGGTAGGTCTCATTCTGGTAGGCCTCACCGCCAATCAGGACCTCCGCACCTTCCTGTTTGCCGACATCGATGTAATTCAGAATTTTCTCATACTGGTCATTCGATGCCTGTGCACCCATCATTGTAGTCAGCTCAAGAGGGTCGCCCATTTGGATGGCCTCAATTCGTTTCAGGCAGCGAGCCATGAACTCTTCATAGATGCTCTCCTGTATCAATGCCCGCGATGGACAGGTGCACACCTCTCCCTGGTTGAATGCAAACAGCACCAGACCTTCAATGGCCTTGTCGAGGAAGTTATCGTCCTCCGCCATGACACTTTCAAAGAAAATATTAGGGGATTTACCACCGAGCTCCAGTGTCACGGGGATAAGATTCTCGGATGCGTACTGCATGATGAGCCGACCGGTCGTGGTTTCACCGGTAAATGCAACTTTCTTGATATCAGGGTGTGTCGCCAGTGGTTTGCCAGCTTCCGGACCGAATCCATTCACAATGTTCAAAACACCGGCCGGTAATAAATCGGCGATGATTTCCGCCAGCATCAAAATGGATACGGGTGTTTGCTCGGCGGGCTTAAGAACCACGCAGTTACCGGCAGCCAGCGCTGGCGCCAATTTCCATGTGGCCATAAGAATAGGAAAGTTCCAGGGGATGATTTGCCCCACGACACCCAGTGGCTCGTGGATTTCCATGGAAACAGTGCCTGCGTCAATATCAGCCACCTGTCCGGCTTCTGCACGGATCACACTGCCAAAATAACGAAAATGGTCAACGGCCAATGGGATATCAGCCGCCATCGTTTCCCTTACCGCCTTACCATTATCCCAGGTTTCTGCCACAGCCAGTAATTCCTGGTTCTCCTCGATACGTGCAGCGATCCGGAACAAAATGTTGCAACGCTCGGACGCCGGGACCTTGCCCCAGGCATCGGCAGCTTTCCAGGCGGCTTTGACTGCCATGTCAATATCATTGGCATTGGACCTCGGCACCCTTGCAATAACGCTTCCATCTATGGGTGAGGTATTTTCAAAATAGTCACCATCAGCGGGGGCGACCCATTCGCCCCCAATGTAATTTTCATATTGCGGTTTGAAATCAGGTTTTTGGAACGACATAACAATCTCCAGTAGGTGAACCCTTCAGTATTAATGATATGCCAAAACGGCTCAAACTGTCAGTGTTGGTTTCCTTAATCGGGGGTGGCTAGTGGCCGTTATCATTGAGTTTGTAACCTTGACAAAACGGAACCTGCAGCCCGACAGCAGTATTTTCCCCTTGTGCTATATTTATTTTAGATAACCCAACCTCTTACAAGTCGCAGAGTAAGAAGCTGAACCTCCCAGTCCAACTCGAAAGGACTGGGTGATTTGTTGATTCTGCGGGCTCTTAACAGGGGCCTGCAGAGTTTCTGCGGCCTTTGCCGATAACCAAACTGCAAATCCGCAAATCCACTGAGCCGGCTGCAAACCGGTCAGTCACATACTCGGGAGGATCGAAAATGACCTATCCATTCAGGAACTTAATATTTGAAGGCGGTGGTGTTAAAGGAATCGCATATGTTGGTGCGATGAGAACATTGGAGAAAGAAGGCATTCTGCAAAATATCACCAGGGTCGGAGGCACATCCGCCGGGTCGATTAATGCGGTGTTGTTTGCTGCAGGGTTCAGCAACACGGCAACGTATAACGAATTGAAAAAATTGGATTTTAATGACTTCAAAGATGATAGCTGGGGCAAGCTGCGTGACATGAACCGGCTGAGAGAGCAATTTGGCTGGTACAAGGGAAATTTTTTCAAAGAGTGGATCGGCGGTCTATTAAAGAAGAAAACCGGCAGTTCGAATATCACATTTAAAGCCTTGCGCGAGCACTCAGGCAAAGAGCTTTATGTTTACGCTTCGAATATCTCCACCAATTTTGGAGAAGTCTATTCTCCCGAGCATACCCCCCGCATGAGAGTGGTAGATGCCGTTCGAAGATCAATGTCCATACCCCTTTTCTTTCGCGCGGTGCGTGATGACCGCGAGGACGTTTTTGTTGACGGTGGTGTAATCAATAATTACCCGGTAAAACTTTTCGATCGTGATAAATACCTGTCCGATCCAAGTTTGACGAGAATCCCGCCGTACTACGAGAATGAAAACAAGAAGA
Source organism: uncultured Lysobacterales bacterium (assembly GCA_937927755.1). GTDB lineage: Bacteria > Pseudomonadota > Gammaproteobacteria > Xanthomonadales > SZUA-36 > SZUA-36. Next base: position 12,371 of record CALBDB010000148.1, on the reverse strand, counting down.
TTGCCGAAACACTACCCGATAGCAGTCCGTACATATATAACAAGGAAACCCTTGGGTTCCGCCTGGATTCGGAAAAAGAAATTGCCGTATTTCGTGACGGACAGGAACCGCAGAGCAATGAGATCGAGCATTTTATGGATTACACGATGGAACTGATCAAGACAGTACTTGCTGTTCAAAACAGCCAGCACCTGCATAGCGACGATTGGCACAGAACGGTCTACATAGACTCACTTGGCGTCGGCACAACCGAGTTTGATTTAAGCGATAGCCGCAAAAAACAACTGGTGGAATCCGGACGTAAATCAGCCGAGAAATACCTGGAGTGGTGGTCAGATACCAGCAAGGACCTGGCCATTAACCACCCCACATCGACTGCTTAGACAGGGAATTACATAAGCCAGGGCGTAAGTGATCACGCCCTGGCTGAAAACACCGGACCCGCCTGGCGGGCTTTATTCAGGTGACCAGTCCCCCATCCACACTGATCACGGTTCCGGTGATAAATCCCGCCATATCGGACGACAGGAAAATATAGGCATTGGCTATATCTTCGGGCTTTCCGGTCCGTGCCAGCGGGGTCTTGGAAACCATCGCCTCGATGACTTTTTCGGGCACCGAATCGATCATGTCGGTGGCGATAAAGCCCGGTGCGACGACATTGACGCGTACGCCTTTACGGCCCAGTTCACGTGCCCATACTTTTGTCATGCCGATGACGCCGGACTTGGTTGCCACATAGTTTGTCTGGCCAAAGTTGCCATACAGCCCAACCACCGACGAGGTGTTGATGATGCAGCCGGAGCCCTGCTCTACCATGAACGGGGCGATAGACTTGGTACAGTTGAATACGCCATTGAGATTGACGTCTATCACCTGCTGCCATTGTTCCTCGGTCATATTTAACAACGTGGCGTCACGCGTGATGCCGGCGTTGTTTACCAGCACATCGATTCTGCCGGTGTCCTGTTGCAAGGTTTCCGCTGCCGCTTTGACAGATTCCATATCCGCAACATTTACCTGCTGGAAACGAACCGGGTAACCCTTTGCCTGCAGTGAGGCTGCACTTGCGTTGCCCTTTTCCTCGTTAAAATCCCAGATGGAAACGGTGGCGCCTTCTTCGGCGAAGCGTTCTGCAGCACACAGCCCAATTCCCTGTGCACCACCCGTGATAACAACAACTTTTTGATCTGCCAAACTCATTTCTTTCTCCAAAATTCAATTTAATCTTCCCAGTCCCGTTCCAGCCAGCGTGAAGCCAGCAAGAACAGGAACGCTGCAATAATGTAAAAGCCGGTACCGGCCAGGATGGAAAAACGTAATGAATCGTCACCGAACCGGGCTGCCAGCGTGTCGGACAGAGCGCCGATTGCATAGGTACCCACGCCGATGCCGACCAGGTTGATAATGAATAGAAATACCGCCGATGCGGTTGCCCGCATATCAGGCCGGACCAGGTGCTGCAATGCAGACATCACGGGTCCAAGCCATGCCAGCCCCAGCGCCGTGGGCACCAGGAAAATAAAGAAACTTAACGCCAGGTTGGGCGACAGGATTGCCAGCACATAGAATGGTACGGTGGACAGGAAAGCGATCGCCGGTATTCTTGCGTACTGGGCACGTCTTTCCTGGCCAAAACGATCACCCAGCCAGCCACCCGACCAGATACCGGCTATCCCGCCAAGCAACAATATTGCGCCGTAGAAAAGCGATGCGTTCAGCAGGGATAAGCCGTAACTGCGCACAAAGAAAGAGGGCAGCCAAAAGAAAATTCCATAGCCGATCATCGACGAAAATGAAGCACCAAGGGCCAGCAACCAGAAACTCGGTTTTCCTGCCAGTGTTTGCAATATCAGTTTAAGCCCGGGCGCCTCGCTTTTATTTCGCAAGCGGTCAAACCGGCCACGTTCTGGTTCCCTGACAGTCATCCTGAATACCGGCGCCAGCAGAAGACCGGCCAGGCCCACGATAAAGAATGCGTAACGCCAATCGATCAGGCTGGCTATGATCCCCCCGAACACAATTCCGGTCGCACTGCCAATCGGGATTCCGAAGGAGTAGATGCCAATTGCCCGAGCACGCTGCCCAGGTGGAAAGTAGTCCGAGATCAGTGAATACGCCGGGGCAACACCACCCGCTTCGCCCACCCCAACACCAAGCCGGGCGGCAAACAACTGCCAGAAATTGGTGGCCAGCCCCGAAACCGCTGTCATCAGACTCCAGATAGCCAATGCGGCGGTCATGATCCAGGTCCGGCTGAAACGGTCTGCCAGCATCGCCACCGGTATGCCCAGCCCGGTATAAAAAAGTGCAAATGCCAAACCGCCCATCAGGCCCAGCTGGCCATCGGTGAGACCCAGCTCTGCCTTGATTGGAACGGCGAGAATCCCCACGATCTGCCGGTCTATAAAATTGAATGTGTAAACCAGCACCAGGATAAACAACACGTATGCACGGCTGTCGGACAGACGCCGGGAATTCTTGGGATTGGCTGTTCTTATTTGCATCTACGCAGTATACAGACCGACATAAAGGCCGTGAGAAAGGACCGGAATACTCAGCTGCTATTTACTTTCCTTTGAGGGCACCCATAACAAAGCGGAGCCGTCAACAACGGTTTTGCCATCGACTTCACAAATGGTTTCGAATTCAACAAAGTTCCGCTTGGCATCCAGCCTGGTCACCGTTGCACGGGCTGTAACCGTTTCACCGATGAATACCGGGGCCCTGAAATTCGATGTCTGGTTGACATATAAACAACCCGGACCGGGAAGCTTGCACCCCAGCACGGCCGAGATCAGGCTGGCGGACAGCATGCCGTGAACCACGCGTGTTTTCATACGCGTGGTTTTTGCAAACTCCTCGTTGATATGGGACGGGTTAATGTCGCCGGAGACACCGGCAAACATCAGCACATCTGCTTCGGTCAGTGTCTTACCAAAGCTGGCCGTCATCCCGACAGATATATCCTCGAAGTAGTAGCCGTTTAATTCACTTGCAGACAATGTGTTGCTCCTTTTGAATCAGGCTGGATACAGCTTATTGCGACAAACCATTGATCCAGTCGACCAGCGTATGCATCTGCTTGCCGTTTCGTTTTGCGTAGTCGTCACCGGTATAGCCCCACCAATCCCAGCAGGCATGCGGGTTTATGGGTGCAACCATGCTTGGTTTAACCTGCGGGAATGCCATCACGATATCGTTGGCCTCGGCCCACGGCAGATAGCCGCTCAGTTCGATAAACTCGGTGCCGACCGTTTCAGCCGACTGGGCGCAGCCGTGCAAAACAAGGTGAAGTGCACAACTGTTGTCAGCTTCACCGCACGCTGGGGGTACGTAAAGGTAGGCTGCATCCAGTAAATTGGCCTCGCCGGCTCCCGGCAGGGTGACTTCCAGTAGTCCTGTTTTAACTTCGGCGCCGGGCGTCTCCAGGCCGGGGTACAAATATGAGAGCAACTCACCGGCTGCGTCATAGTCACAATCACCTATTAATGGCGATACCATTTCCATGCAGTCGTTACCCTGGTCCATTGTCGGAAAAACATGTTCGGCCACAACGTCATCCACACTGTGCATCTGTTCCACGGGAATGAACTCGGCATATAGGGTTGCTGCCGCACTGTGGACCTCGGCAGAAATCTTGGAATCCTTCGTGCCGTGAAAAAGCCAAACACGGTCATCTGCCAGGTTCCCGGTGTCCGCGACTCCGCCTGCCTCAGCCGCAGAGTGGATTGCGGCGACAAACTCCGAAACCGGCAGTGGCTCATCGGTATTCATCATGCATCTGGATATGGCCGTGAGCATGGAATTCTCTGCACAGTTGTATGGCCCGCCCGATACAATCCCGGCACCGGAAAATATGTCTGAATAGGCGATATGTAACTGGTGGGCCATGATGGCGCCTGCGGAAATGCCCGAGGTTGTAACACGGCTCTTGTCGATATTTAATACCGGGGTCTCACCAGCCATCAGCGTGTTGGCAACAAGCATTAATAATAGATAAGGTAATTTCATGATCGGCCTCCGCTCAACTTGTTTTGTCAAGATGGGCATGGAATACCCGGTTGAATTCTTCGGGGTGTGTAATAAATGGCACGTGGCCGGATTCGGGAATGGCCACCTCCTCGTAAGATCCACCTACCGACACGTAATCTTCAAGCATCTTGCTAATCTGGTCCATCATCGGTTGAGGTGGGTAGGCTTCGGAACCCGGGAAACCAGGCAAGCGCCCGGTCGGACCCCAGGTGCCGGGGTCTGAAGCCGCGGTATTTGATACTGCCAGGTCATCGGCGCCATAGACCCACAATACATGACTCCTGGGTTCGGCAGCGAGTATCCGCTCGACCAGGTCACCGACGTATTTGGGTGACATGGCATTGGTAGCACCCCATTTACCCGGCCGCACGAACGGCCAGTGCGGTGATTCTTCCTTGTCTCCAGGCAATTGGCGGTCACCGATGTGCACCCGGAACATTGCATCGATAAACGCATCTTCACGCTGCGGAATGTCACCACCGCTCCAGACCAATCGGCGCATGATGCCACGCGGGCTGAAATCGGAAATCGAATCACGGTCATCATCCAGCAGGCTTTGGATCAGGACAGGGTTGATCAGACCCCCGCCCGAGCCTGCATAATCCGGCGTGGTTGGTGTGCCGGTGGCATCTTTGGTCCCGCCGAAACCGAAAGGAGCACCGGGACCGGCGAGAGTGGCTGAAACCAGGCGCCCGGGCGCGTCCGCCATCATCCACCATACGACCAGGCCGCCGAGCGAGTTTCCGACCAGGTGGAAACGATCGTGACCGAGATGATCCATCAATGCGAGCGCATCATCCACAAAATCGCCCATACCCCTCGTGGCGTCAATCCTGGCATCAGGGTCCGCCCCGTCATAACCACGTTGATCGGGCGCGATCCCGCGGTATCGTGGCGGTAACTGGAGCATGGTCTCCTCCCACCAGGTGGCGGAAGAGAAATTGCCATGGATAAACAGTACGGGAATGCCATCGTCAGGGCCTGTGAACAACACCCTGGTAGTCAATCGATCTGTCGTGATGGTGCGGGCGGTAACACCATCGAGTACGGCAGTGCTCATTCCGTAACCTCTTTGGATTCCAGCAACTTTTTATCGATTTTACCAATTGCAGTCAGCGGCAGTGCCTCAAGAACGACGATCTTGCGCGGCAGCTTGTAACGCGCCAGTCGTTCCCCGAGGAATGTGCGTAAGTTTTCCTCGTCATAACCATCAGAAACCACGACGTAAGCCCGGCCAACTTCTCCCCAGGTCTCGTTCGGCACACCGACGACGGCCGCCTCCAGCACCTCGGGGTGAGCCAGCAGAACGGATTCGATTTCAGCGGGGTAAACATTCTCGCCGCCGCTGATAAACATCTCCTTTGAACGACCAAGAATCGAAAAACAGCCGTCTTCGTCGCGTACCGCGGTATCACCGGTATGGAGCCAGCCATCGCGAATGGTGTCCGTGGTTGCTTCGGGGTTTCGCCAGTATCCAGCCATAACGTGTGGACCACGGATCAACAGTTCGCCCGCCTCACCATCCTTGCAGTCGGAACCGTCCTCGTGAATGGTCTTCATGTCTATGTGAAAGATCGGATAGCCAACAGAGCCGATTTTCTTCCGCACCAGTTCCTGCGGCAGCCAGAAATTATTGCCGGAGGCCTCGGTCAGGCCATATCCCATTTTGAAATCGATCCCCCGCGCCCAGAATTTCTCCATGATCGGGAGCGGGCAAGGTGCGCCGCCGGAGATAACCAGTTCCAGTTTCGAAAAATCGGCCTGATCCCATCTCGGGTGCTCCTGCAACATCTGGAACATTGTCGGCACCGCAACATAGTGGGTGATCCCTGAATGCTCCACCAGGTCGAAGGTCTCATCAGGGTCAAAGCCGGAACACAGGATGTTGGTGCCGCCGGCGTGTACCAACGGCACCATAAAGATCATCGGCCCGCCAATGTGGAAGAAGGGTAATTGCACGGCTGCCTTGTGCTGGCCGTTGATGCCCCATGAAGTGATCGTGTTAACACTGTTCCAGGTCACGTTCCCGTGTGTTACGACGGCGCCCTTGGGCAGCCCCGTTGTGCCGCCGGTGTAATAAATACCCCACGGGTCGTCCATATCCAGATCCGGGATGTCTTCCAACACCGCGCTCATCGCATCCCGTTCCGCGAAGTCGCGTTCACCTTGCCCGGGGTTGGTCATGGCGACGACATGCTTCACCGTGGTGAAGGTCGGTTTGAGCTCTACGACCTGCGCCCGCCAGTCCTCGCTGTACACCAGCACACAGGGCTCCCCACTCTCGACGATACTGATCAATTCATGCACCGTCAGACGCCAGTTCAGGTTTTGCAGCACCGCACCAATCTTTGGCGCAGCCCAGAACAGGTCCAGGTACTCGGGCCTGTTCGAGGCATACACAGCGACCCGGTCGCCTTTTGTCACACCCAGGCTCCGGAGGTAATTCGCGGCCTGGTTAACACGCCTGTTCCATTCGGCGTAGCTTGTTTCCGAGCCACTGGCGTAATCGATCAGGGCCGTACGGTCAGGCGTCAGCTTTGCCCGTTTGTCGAGCCAGTCTGTTGCGTAATGAGAGGATTGTTTCATTTTGCCGGTCCCCATTGAACGATCGCCCCTGCCCAGACATAACCGATGCCGGCAGCGATAATCGCCATCGTATCGCCCGGCTTCAGGCGACCCTGTTCAATACCTTTTTCGATATTGATGATGGCGTCCTGCTCACCGATATGCCCGATATCGGAAATGTAGACACTCTGCTCTTCGCTGAGACCCAGGTGGTCGAGCATTTCGCGGTGGGCGGATGGTTTGACCAGGGACATGTTGAAAAAATCGATATCGTCACGCGTATAGGGCGTTCCGTCACTCTTGTTGCCCGATTTCTCAAGCGCAACATCTACGCATTTCAGCCAGTTGCTGATTGAGACCTCGCCGAGCCGGGTCTTCATAGACTCGGGTTCCACCAGCCGGAACTTGAAACCGCCAGCGCGTACTGCTTCGTCTGTGGGGGGCTGCACCGTACCGCTGGCAGGTACGATCACGTGACGGCTCATCACGCCGTCTGCTATCAGGTGGTTACCGAGCACCCTGTTTTCAGGCCAGTCACGCTTGACGATCATTGCTCCGGCACCTGCGCCGATGTTGAAAAGAAATGACGTGTTTACATCGGTCAGGTCGATGAAATGTGAGATTGCGTAACCACCGCCAATCAACACGGTATTGACCGAGGGATCGTCGGCCATCAGGCTGCGGGCCAGTTTCAGTGCGGCAACGGTCGTGGCGCAACGCGTGTGAATATCCAGTCCCCAGGCGTTTTTCGCTCCGACCCGGTAGCCGAGATCAATGGCAGTGGTCCATAACAGGTGCTCCCGCCATTCCTCGGTGGTACAGAGCACGACGTCGATTTCCATCGGGTCAATGCCTGCCTTGTCAATCGCCTTTTGTGCCGCGTTCACAGCCATGTCGTTGGGATGGACCTCTGGATCAGCAACATGCTTGCGCTCGATGCCAAGCTTTTCGCGAACCACCCATTCGGGCATTCCGCTTTTTTCTGCGATTTCTGCCGCTGTGATATAGGTTTCCGGAAACCAGGTGCCAGTGGAAACGATACCCATATGCGTCATGTTTTTGTCTCCGGTCCGATACCCCTGGCAATCAGGTCAACGACAATATCAGCTATTGCCGAAGCCGGGCGGCTGTCGTCCCAATCAGCATGCCGCATACCCAGGAAGACTATGGCACCCATAATTGCCCAGGACCAGGTTTCGAAGTCACCCTCACGAATTTGTCCTTTCAGGGCGGCCTTCTCGAGATTAAACTGGTAACCGCGGCTAAAACCCTCGTAATGAGCACGATATTCCTCTGGTGCTATGAACTCGGCTTCGGTAATGATGCGGTAGATGCTCTTGTGCTGGCGGGCGAATTCGATGTACGCCTCGATACCCTTGCGCTCAGCTTCCAGGCGATCTGTGATGCCGGCAATCGTCTCGGAAGCCGTTTCCCTCGTCAGGCGGCTCATATAACGTACCAGCGCCCGGAAAATTTCCTCCTTACTTTCAAAATATGTGTAGAAGGTACCGAGCGCCACTCCGGCACGGTAGGTGATACCGCTGATGCTTGCCTCGTGGAATCCTTTTGCTCCGAATTCGATCTCAGCCGCTTCCAGCAATTTACCGCGGGTTTTTCTGCCGCGTGCCGTTTTTGGCTTTTTGTTATTACTTGAAACTTGATTCATATTTCATAATGTGGCAAACTTTGACGCAATTGGCAAGTTTATTTGCCGATCCCGGTGTTCGAAACAAATACAATTATTCCAGGAATACCGGCACTCAAGCGCACAGAGATGGAGAAAACAATGACCAGATCCACCATAAACCGAAGGAGCAAACCGATTGCATGGCGAGGGTTTTCAATGGCCACTGCAAGCGGTCTGCTCGCAATGTCCATGACAACCACGGCAACGTTTGCACAAGACGTAGCTGTAGAAAACGATAACACGCTCGAAGAAGTGATCGTCACGGCCACGCGCCGGGAAGAGAGCCTGATGGAAGTGCCGATCGCGGTTTCAGCCTTTTCAGGTGAAGAACTCGAGGCTTTTGGTGCCCTGGATATTACCTATATCGCACAGATGTCCCCAAACACGACACTCAAGGTCTCACGTGGCACCAACACCACGTTGACTGCATTTATCCGTGGTGTGGGCCAGCAGGATCCGGTTGCAGGTTTTGAGTCCGGTGTCGGACTGTACCTCGACGATGTCTACCTGAATCGTCCGCAGGCAGCAGTGATGGATATCTATGACGTGGAACGTATCGAAGTTCTGCGCGGACCACAAGGTACCCTGTACGGCCGTAACACGATCGGCGGCGCCATCAAGTACGTCACCAAGCGTCTCAACCCGGATAGCACGGAAGGCAACGTGCGGTTTTCCTACGGTACCGACAATATGCTCGACCTGGTATTGACCGGTTCTATGCCACTGGGCGATACCTTCAGGATCGGCGCTTCGGTTGCCAGCTTCAATCGTGACGGATTTGGTGACAACCTCAATATCAAGGGCGTGGAAAACTACAACAAGGATGTACTGGGTGCCCGCTTCAGCGCCGAGTGGGAACCTAACGAGGACTGGTTCCTGAGGTTTGCAGCCGACTATGTAGAGGATGATTCTGATCCAAGACAGGGACATCGCCTGTATCCTGCTACTGTCTCTGGCAACCCCGTGCTGAAAAATGTCTATGACACGGAAGCAGGCCTCAATAATCCTACACAATCTGTGGAGGCAAAGGGCTGGTCCCTGCTGGCCGAATGGAATGCCAGTGACCTGATAACATTCAAAAATATCGTGTCTTCCCGTGATGATGAGAGCTGGACGCCAATTGATTTTGACAGTTTGCCGGCAGCTGATCTCGATGTGCCCGCCATTTACGACAATGACCAGTTCTCCGAAGAACTCCAGATGCTGTTCTCTGCCGACCGCTGGTCCGGTCTGCTTGGTTTCTATTACCTCGACGCCAACGCACACACCGCTTTTGATGTAATCCTTGCCCAGCTTGGCGGTCTCATTGGATTGCCGGGCTTTAATGCTTTCACGGAAGGTGATGTCAACACAAAGACCTGGTCGGTATTTGGCGACTTCACTTATAACATTACAGATGCGTGGAGTGTTTCGCTTGGTGGTCGATATACCGAAGACAAGCGCACTTCAACGGTGTTGAGACAAAGCAAAATTGGAGGAACGTCACCTATCTTTGGCGGCAGCGCGATTCCGATTGCAACGACATCCGATTTCCACGGTTCGGAGACTTTCAGCGATTTCACACCCCGCCTGGCTGTTGACTGGACACCCAGTGACAATCACCTGATCTACGGTTCTTACAGCGAAGGCTTCAAGGGCGGCAGTTTTGACCCACGCGGTCAGACCACTGCGGCTCCGGACTCTGATGGTAATGGCGTTGTCTCCGAAGAAGAAATATTTGAATACATGAAGTTCGATCCGGAAACCGTTGAGACTATTGAGTTCGGCTGGAAGGCCACGCTTGCGCAGGGCCGCATGACCTCCAAGCTCTCCGTGTTCTTCTCCGACTACACCGATGTACAGGTACCGGGTTCCGTTGGTGTGGACACAACGGGTGATGGTCTTGAAGACACCTTTATTGGTATTACCACCAATGCCGGTGCTGCAGATATCAATGGTATTGAATGGGAAGGCCAGGCCATCCTGGCTGATGACCTTGTAAAGGCTGGCAGCAGCTTACGCCTGGGTTGGTCAGTTGGTTATATTGATGCCGAATACAAGGAATTTATTGGCCCGACAGGCGAAGACGTGGCGGATGAGCGGGTATTCCAGAATACACCGGATTGGACTGCAACCGGTGCGCTGACCTACGACATACCTGTTAACCTTTTCAACACTCCGGGTACGTTTTCATTCATTACCTCCCTGTCGTACCGGGGCGAGACCAGCCAGTTTGAAATTCCCACACCCGAGCTTGACCAGGACTCATATACACTTTGGGACCTGAGCCTGGTATGGGCGGATGACAGCGGCCGCTGGAGTGCAGGTCTACATGGCAAGAACCTGACCGATGAAGAGTACAAGGTAGCCGGTTACTACTTCCCGGGCCTTGGCCTCGAAAATAACGTCACTGCGTTCTACGGCAACCCCCGCCAGATTTGGGGTACCGTGCAGTTCAACTGGTTCTGATGTAAGTACGTGGCGGGCCCATTTACATATGGGCCCGCTGGTACCATCACCAATTTCCCTCAATGAAATTTAATGTTGAAACATCGCTCATAACACTGAGCGCGGTTTTATGGATCATGATGGTCGGCCTGGCGGGCACCGGGCATTGGCTCGCCGGGCTCTATGTGTTGCTGGGCTTATTGTTGATTTACGGCGTGCTCGGGTCATCTCACAAAGGGCGCTTCGACCTGAAGCTGGTAGCCTTCCCCGCCCTGGTATGGATCATTATGTGGGCTGCGGCATTCTGGCTCGGCGACCATTATGCCCTGGCATTTGCCGGTCAATACCCCGATTTCACGATCCTCGGCTTCCACCCCTCGTTCGCCGCGATCGTCGTGCTGTTCTGGGTGGTACCGACCCTGCTGATGGGTTTTGGATTCGAAATGGTCAAGGACCGCTGGTTGTCGCAGGAGCGCTGGGATGACTTCGTCCGTCAAGTGCACGAGCCCATGAGTGAGGATGGCGACAGGGACAAGGAGGGGCAGGCATGAGTGAGTCTGCCAAGTACCTGATCCTGTTCTCGTCTTTCCTGGTGCTTGCCATATCCTTTGGCATCGGCCTGTGGGCCAAGAAAAAAGTAACCTCGCCGGAGGCGTTCTTCGGCGGCGCCAAGATATTCGGCCCCGTTACGATCGGTCTTGCCACAATGGCTGCGGTCGGCAGCGCCTTTGCCGTGGTTGGCGTGCCCGGGCTGGTGTACAGCACGGGCAATACGATCCTGCTGTTCATGTTTGCCGCACCTGCGTTCGTGTTCGGCTACCTGGTCATCGGCAAGAAGCTGCGGGGTATGGCAGAAATCGGCACCGTCGCCAGTCTCGGCGACCTTTCGGATCTCCGGTTTAACCACCACCGCGGGATCAAGCTGATACTTTCGATCATGCTGTTTATCGGTTGTGTGATGTACCTGTCAGCCCAGGTCGAAGCCTGCGCCAAGCTTTTCGAAAACCTGTTTGACTGGAACCGCTTCGTAATCAGCGCGGTGATATTCACCATCCTCATCGCGTACACCGTCATCAGCGGCGAAATCGGCGGCATACTCACCCAGGCATTCCAGGGTTTTGTGATCGTCCTGGCCGGTCTTATTTTTATCATTGCTTTCTTCACAGTGACCGGCGGATTCGGCCCGGTGCTGGAAGCCATCTCAGGACAACAGGGAGCAGCGGCCGGGCTTAACCCGGATTCGATGACGGCCTGGGGCAGCCTGCCCGGATCCTACTCATTTGCCTGGGTGCTGCTGCCTACGCTCGGCATCATGTGCCAACCCCAGGTACTGACACGCATTTTGATGCTCAGAAGCCCACGCGACATGCCGCAATTGTCCATTTACGCAGTGCTCACCAACATGGTGGCAGGCATGATGGTCATGGCGGTCGGCTACTGCGCCATTTACCTGGTGGCCAACGGCACACTGACAATCGTTGACCCTGACAAGGCAGTATTCAAGGTCGCGGATTACCTCGGCATCGTCGCACAGCTGTTTGTCTACCCGGCGGTGCTGGCTGCGGCGCTGTCCACCTCGAGCCTGTTCCTGTCGCTCGCCGGTAACATCGTTTCCCGCGACCTGCCAGGCTCTCGTGGGCTGAAGATCAAACCTGCA
>CALBDB010000147.1 GCA_937927755.1 uncultured Lysobacterales bacterium | reverse complement strand
CCGGTGATATGGAATCCATATCACCGGCTGGCGCGGCATCAAATGACAATGCAAGTCCGCAACGCCCTGCGAACGCCATTTCACACAGCGTAGTTATCAAACCGCCATCGGAGCGGTCGTGATAGGCGAGGATCCGCTTATCCCTCATCAACTCCTGGATCGCTGTAAAAAAGCCAACCAGGTGCCCGGCATTATCCAGATCTGGAACACGGTCACTGAATGTGCCGCTCACCTGTTCCAGGCTGGACCCGCCGAGGCGGTCTGCGCCCTGGCCAAGGTCAATCAACAACAGGCGGCTGGGCTGTCCACCCAGTTTCAATTGGGGCGTCAGCGAAAGACGGGCGTCGGTAGCCGGGGCAAATGCCGATATCACCAGCGAGACCGGTGCCAGCATGTGCCTGGACTGACCGTCTTCTGCCCAGTCTGTTTTCAACGACAGCGAGTCCTTGCCGACCGGAATCGCAATACCCAACTCCGGGCAAAGTTCCATGCCGACTGCTTTGACGGCTTCGTAGAGGGCCGCATCCTGTCCATCCTCACCGGCAGCGGCCATCCAGTTGGCTGATAATCGCACATCCGACAGTTTCGAAATCGGCGCACACGCAATATTTGTGATCGCTTCGGTAACAGCCAAGCGCGCCGCTGCCCGGCTGTTGACAACCGCCAGTGGTGTGCGCTCGCCGATGGCCATGGCCTCACCGGAATATCCGTGAAAGCTATGCAAGGTAACCGCGGCATCGGCCACCGGCACCTGCCAGGGGCCCACCATCTGGTCACGCGCGACCAGGCCGCCCACCGAACGGTCGCCAATGGTGATCAGGAACGATTTGCTGCCAACGGCCGGAAAACGCAGCACGTTGAGCAGGTCGCTTTCAAGGTCATTGGTACCCGGGGGAGCGGCCGCTGTTTTGACGTCAACAGCGCTCGCCTCGCGGTGCATCTTGGGAGTTTTTCCGAGCAATACCTCCAGCGGCATATCCACCGGCAGCTCGTTCAGAAGGGCGTCGTTCAAACGCAGCCTGCGTTCATTTGTCACGGTACCCAGCACCGCATAAGGGCAGCGTTCCCGCTTGCAAAACGACTCGAACTCTTCCAGCCTGTCGCGCTCCACACCGAGCACATAGCGTTCCTGTGACTCGTTACACCAGATTTCCATGGGCGACATGGCGCCATCCGCGCTGAAGATTTTCCTCAGTTCCAGCAGGCCGCCACGCTCACTGTCATTCAGCAGCTCCGGCACGGCATTGGATAATCCGCCGGCACCGACATCATGAATCGACACGATCGGGTTGTCCTCGCCCAGCGCGCAACAGCGGTCAATCACTTCCTGGCAACGTCTTTGCATCTCAGGATTGCCACGTTGCACAGAGGCAAAGTCCAGCTCTTCATTGCCCTGCCCGCTCCCCACCGAAGATGCGGCCCCGCCACCAAGACCGATCAGCATGGCCGGCCCGCCAAGGACGATGACTGCTGAGCCTTCTGACAACCGCAGTTTTTCTACATGCCCGGAACGGATGTTGCCCATACCGCCGGCCAGCATTATCGGTTTGTGGTAACCCCACAGACGGCCGCCGATGGTCTGTTCAAAGGTGCGGAAATAACCCGTCAACGCGGGCCTGCCCCATTCATTGTTGAAAGATGCAGCGCCGACAGGCCCCTCAATCATGATATCCAGCGCGCTGGCTATACGATCCGGTTTGCCGGAGTTCTCCTCCCATCCGCGCTGCCGGTCCGGCAACAGCAGGTTGGAAACTGAAAATCCGGTCAGGCCGGCTTTCGGACGTGCGCCACGGCCGGTTGCGGCTTCGTCACGGATTTCGCCACCCGAACCGGTTGCGGCACCGGGAAATGGTGAAATTGCCGTTGGATGGTTGTGTGTTTCGACCTTGATCTGGATACCCAGGTCTTCGTCCAGGTAGCCGTACTCACTGCTTCCTGGCTGTGGAAAAAAACGCTCGCTGCGGCGCCCTTCGATGACCGCTGAGTTGTCATGGTAGGCAGACAGCACACCGTCCGGATTCCTGGCGTGGGTATTCCTGATCATTGCAAACAGTGAGAGATCCTGGGGCTCACCGTCCAGCGTCCAGCTGGCATTGAATATCTTGTGACGGCAATGTTCGGAATTGGCCTGCGCAAACATCATCAATTCTGCGTCGGTCGGATTGCGGCCGAGTTTTTGATAGGCATCGATCAGGTAATCGATCTCGGATTGCGACAGCGCCAGGCCAAGCTCACGGTTGGCCTTTCCAAGGGCTTGCTGCGCATCCACCGACAGGTCAACGATACCCAGGGGCCTGGCTTCATGATGATCAAACAACGCCCTGGCTTCCTCGAGATCATGCAATACCGTCTGCGTCATACGGTCGTGAACAAGGTGTTCAATGGCTGAGACCATGCGTGGTTCGATTTTATCTGCATCGAGGTGGAAGACCGTGCCGCGCTCGATCCGGCTGACCGAATCCAGGCCACAGAGCTTCGCAATATCCGTTGCCTTGGTCGACCAGGGCGATTGCGTACCCATGCGCGGGACGACGAGCAACATCGCCGAGGACTCTATGTGTGTGACCAACTCTGCCTGCAACAAGGCTTCAAGACCCTTCAAATCCTCTTCCGGGATCGCTTTTTGGCTCTCAACAAAATAGATGAATTGTGCGTTGAACGATAGCTCCTGTTGCAGGCGCGCGCTCATGCCATCGATAAGTTTTTGCCTTTGGAACTGGGAAAAAGCTGGGCCGCCACGCAGGCAGGTAAACTCGGTCAAAGCATCACTCCCTTTTTAGCAACCAACATTATAGCGGTAGACCGGTGGAATTTGAGCAGCAATTTGGGAATATTTTCGGCACCGTGAAAGTAAAAACCCCGCCGCTAAGGCAGGGTTCCTGTATCTGGCAATTTGGCTCCTGGGATCCCGGGAGCGGATTTATTCGGCAGTTGCATCCAGGGCTTCAAGACGCTGGCGCAATTGCGGTGGCGGCATATAGCCCGGTATCAGCGTACCGTCGTCGGTTAACAGTGCCGGCGTTCCGGTAACACCCAGTTCACGACCGAGATCGTATTGCTCTGCGATCGGGTTCGTGCACGTCTCCGGTGCGGGGTCGTCGCCATTTTTTGCCAGTGTCATCGCCGTCTGCTGATCATCAGCGCACCAGACGGAAACAAACTTGTCATAGGAATTCGATCCGATACCAGCTCGCGGGAATGCCATGTAATGGATGGCGATACCCTCTTCGTTATATTCCGTTATCTGGTTGTGCAGTTTGCGGCAGTAACCACAATCGATATCTGTGAAGACCAGCAAATCATACTTTGGGTTTTCCGGTGCGAAAGATATCTGGTCATCGCGTTCCAAACCTGACAACAGGCTCATGCGGATTCCGGATTTTGCCTGGTCCGTGATATTGATGCGTGAGTCGATTTCCATGATCTGGCCCTGCAACAGGTACTCGCCGTCAGATGTCACATAGATAATGTCGGCATTGATCTGGACCTGTAAAACACCTTCGATAGGCGTCTCTGATATCGCAATGGTTTTCGCATTGGGCACCAGCGTACGTATTTTCTTCTCGACGGCATTAAAGTCCTGTTCATCCGTCGCAGCAGCCTGCGCAGACATCATCAACAAACTGGCCAGCAAAGCCACAATGAGCAGCGGTATTCGATTCATTAAAATTCTCCGATTATTAGTTTGGTCTGTGCCCGTTTGCATTTGACATGTGCACGGCAAAAAGTTCAACAGGTTGCGGATTATACTAGCCCCTGGGGTGATGTGTCTCATGCATTCGTTTCAAACCCTCGCGTGCGATGTGGGTATAGATCTGTGTCGTGGAGAGGTCACTATGGCCCAGCAACAACTGGACAACACGCAGATCGGCTCCGTGGTTGAGCAGGTGTGTAGCAAATGAATGACGCAATGTATGCGGTGACAGCTTCTGCTGGATGTCACACCGGACCGCGTACCGCCGCACCATGTGCCAGAACGCCTGGCGTGTCATACCCGCTTTCCGCGAGGTGACGAAAACGCTATTGGTCTGCGCGCCTTTCAGAAGTCCGGGCCGGCCACTGGCCAGGTAGGCTTGCAGGCTCGCATGGGCCTCTTCCCCAATCGGCACCAGTCTTTCCTTTTGACCTTTGCCGACGACACGGATAACGCCCTGGTTGAGATTCAGATTGGATAATTCCAGCCCGACGAGCTCACTGACCCGCAAGCCGGTGGCGTACATCAACTCCAGCATCGCCTTGTCACGCATACCCAGGGGTGTCTGGTCGTCGGGGGTAGCGAGCAGGGATTCAACCTGTTCCTCGGTGAGCGCCTTGGGTAAACCGCGCCCGGTCTTTGGACTCTCGATCAAGGCTACCGGGTCCTGGGAGATGGTTCCTTCACGCACCAGCCAGGCGTAGAACTGCCGATAAGCTGACAGGTACCTGGATAAGGACCGTGGGCTTTTGCCCTGCTGAACCTCGGCGGCCAGTACCGCCAACAGGTCCTCCCTGGCGGCGGAAACCAGGCTTCTTCCCCGCTGGGCAAGACAGTCGCCCAGGTGTTGCAGGTCGTGGCGATATGCTTGCAGGCTGTTGTCACTCAAACCCCGCTCGGCCCAGAGGTTATCCAGGAACCGTTCGATATACGGATCCTTGCTCATATCTTTTGCGGGGGCGTCGGTGGGTGGCTTCAAGAGGACTTCCTGGCCCTTTCCTCACGCATATGGTTCATCCATTGTTGTGCGGAATTTTTGGCTCTCGGGTATTTGCTTGCCCGCCCCCAGGCGGTGCTGGCCTTGTCGTAATTTCCAAGATTGAATTCACTCATACCCTGGATCACGTAGGCATCACCGGTTTTACGCTCATTGAAACCACCTTTTTCAAGTGCGGCCGCCACGGCTTCCGATGCTTCGCTCCAGCGCTCCATGTCCACCAGGATATAAGCACGGCGTAAATCTATCTCCCCGTCATCAGAAGCCTGGCCCGCTTTCTCGTAGGCAAACAGCGCTTTTTCCATTTCCTCTGCCGCGTACCAGCCATCCGCCACTGCTGTCCAGTGCTTCTTGTTCGATTCGACAAAGCCATCCTCTATGCCTTTTTGCAGAACCCCGGCCGCTTTGAAAGGCACATCATTGTTCGCGTACAAGTTTGACAGGTATATGATGTCGAGCTGGTTTTCCAGCATGTTGCGCCGGTAGGCCAGGGCCATTATGGAAAGCGCTTCGTCGTTCTTTTTGAGCTTGTAATAAATCTGGGAAAGCTGGACCCAGTAATCCTTCTTGCCGGGCCAGGACTGGATCATGACCTCGAGCGTCTCAGCGGCCTTGGGGAATTGTTCCAATTCGAAATGGGACGCCAGTTTCAACTGGTACCAGCCCTCCTTGGGTGCGTCGGACATAGAGATCGCGGTTTCTATCGAAGCAATGACATTTTTCCAGTCTTTCTTCTGGGCAAAGATGGATGCCTTCAGGACATAGGCCTCCGCCGTGATCTTTTCCGGGGGAACCTTGCACATCCACAATTCGAGTTTATCGAGGGCCTCGTCATAACGGTCCTTCATGTAATACAACTGCGCGATCTGGTACATCAGGGAGAAATGCGCCAGGTCCGGCAGCGCATCCAGTTCAACTGCGGTTTCGAAGTATTGCAGGGACGAGTCATAATTTGAACGTGCCCACTCTATCTGCGCCAGTGCCTGGGCCATTATCGCTTTCTGGTAATCGTCATATGCCCTCGGATAAATCCTGAGCAATTTCTCAAAGGCGGTATCGTAAAGCTCTGCTCCTATGTCCTCGTAAATATCGTTGAGTTTTTTCCAGGTCAGCTCGTCCAGAGCCGCAGCACTTTTACCGCGCTTTTTACCGCACTCGGCGGACTGCGCCTGGACTTGCACAGGCATCGACATGACAACTGCGGCCAACAGGATCGATACCAGGAAATATTTTGCCAAAACGTGCATCCATTAACCCCCGGACTGGTCCAGGTTGAAATCGATGGTCTGGGTAGCAGGCCGGTCAACCGCCACGCCATCGATGACGCGTGGCTTAAACTTCCACTTCAGGATTGCCCTCAATGCCTCGCGGTTGAATACCCTCGGTGGATCCGCATCAATAACACGCGGGTTTTTCACCGTTCCGGTCGCGGTAATCGTGAATTCAATTTTAACCCAGCCTTCCTGGCCTGCCAGCGCGGCCTCACGCGGGTACAAGGGGCGGATGACAACGATCGGAATGATGTCGCCCTCCTCGGTTTTATCCACGGTGGCGAAATTGCCAATGTAAACACCCTCGCCTGCCGTCATCGGGATGTCCAGGTTTGGCAGATCCATGACCGGCATGTTCTGCACGGTTTGGTCCATCCTGGAAACCTGCATCCTGGGTGGTGGCGGTGGATCCTTGGGTGGCGGCGGTTTTTTTGGTATCCGCCGGTTCTTTGTCATCACCTCGTCGGGAATCTCAACGGGACCAAAGTGAATGCCGGCTATCGCCTCCAGTTCCTGGTTGTTGTTACGACCGGAGGATATCAGCTTGAACATGAACAGGAACAAGGCAAAGGTCACACCCACAGCCAGCAGTGCGGAAATCAGGCCCCTGAGTTTGTTCATGTCAATATCGAAATCATGTTGAAAACGTACCTGCTTTACCCGTCCGGGTTTTCAGCGGATATGGCGATGCCCTCTACACCCGCCATTTTCACCTGGTCCATAACCTGGGTAACCGTACCTATCCGGGAACCCTTGTCGGCAACGATCACGACGCTGCCCTTGGGGTTTTCAGCCTTGGCGCTTTCCACCATCGAGCGCACCTCCCGCAACTCGATCAGGCGTTTGCTCATCCATATATCATCGTTCGACTTGATGCCGATCAGTATGGTTCCATTCCGCAGTGCCTGGGCCTGCTCAGCAAGAGGTTTGGCGATGACTGCCCCGGTTTCCTTTGTAAAGGATGTCGTGACGATAAAGAAGATCAACATGATGAAAACAATATCAAGCATCGGCGTGATATTGATCTCGGCCTCTTCTGTATACGCGTGTCGTCTTGCCATTAATTCACATGGTCCTGCTGTTCGATCACTTTGCCTGTTTATCCATTATCATCATTGTGCCTGCAACAGATCAGCGAGTGCTTCTGTCTCGGTGCTTGCCTTGTGGTCCAGCCATGTACCGAAATATACGCCGGAAAGCGCGGCCACCATCCCGGCCATGGTCGGAACTGTTGCCATGGATACACCGGCCGCCATGGCGCGGGCGTTGCCGGACCCCGAATAGGTCATAACGTCGAATACGCTGACCATGCCGGTAACCGTCCCCATCAGGCCCAGCAGCGGACAGATTGCAATGAGCGCATTGATCAGGCCTATATTGGCTTTCAGTGCGACCGAGGTATGCGAAATCATCTCTTCACGGATTCGTTTTGCGTACCATGAACGGGTATCGGTCCGGGCTTCCCAGGCAGCAACGATGGCCTGTTTCTCATTCGGGTGAACCCGGTAGAAATACCACAGCCGTTCAAGGATAAACGTCCACATCAGGAACAGCACTGCCATGATGGCATAGAGGACGTTGCCGCCCAGGTCCAGGAAGCTCCTTATGGAAGCAAGTGCATCATAAAACCAGATCATCCATGGCGCTCCGCGAGCCTGGCGATAATTCCTGCCGCCTGTTCCTCGAGCATCTGGATAAGGGCTTTGCACTTGCCCTGTAAAAACGCATGGAACAGGGTTAACGGGATGGCTACGACCAGGCCCAGCACGGTGGTCACCAGGGCGGTTGAAATACCGCCGGCCATCATACGCGGGTCGCCGGTGCCAAACAGGGTAATCATCTGGAAGGTCGCAATCATACCCACCACCGTTCCCAACAGGCCCAGCAGCGGAGCAACAACATACAGGACCTTGATAAAACTCAGGCCGGTTTCGAGTGGCGCGGATTCCCGCAGGATCGCCTCGTCCAGCTTCAACTCCAGCGTCTCGATATCGATATCCGGGTTGTCGGTATAAATCGCCATGACGCGGCCCAGCGGGTTGCCCTTGTTTGCGGTTTCACTCTTGAACTGCTTGCGCATTTTGCCGCCCGTTGTATACAACACGAATGCTTTCCAAAGACACAGTAATAAGCCGAATATACCGACGGAAATAATGACGTAGCCGACCGGGCCGCCGTCTTCCTTGATACGTTCGGCCGGCGTCTTACTCTGCACGACCGCGCGGAGGATTTGCCCTCGCGTGAAATCCACCGCCATCGCCACTGCTTCACCTGGTGCGGCATTTTGCAAATCGTTTGCCATCGACTTGTAACGTGCTGCGGGCTGACGGGCCAGCTCTATCAGGTTCTCTGTGCTCTTGGCCGAATCCCAATCCAGAAATCGGCCATCAGATACCGCGTTGAATACACCTATACGGACAACCTCCATGTCTTCCTTGGCGCCGTTTGCACGCTCGACGGTGGTGTTGAATTTGACCACCCTGCCGGACTCGGCAATTTCCGTAACCATCCTGGACCAGACCGTGCTGAGCTCCTGCACATTTGGCAAGGCCTTGCGTTGTGCGAGCCCGGACAGGAAAACGCCACGCGCTGGCCGCTGAGCCGAGACCATGGAATCATTCAGTGCTGCCTGTATGTCGCCGGATGACTGCCGGACGATACCGAACAGTTCACCAAGGTTACCCATACGTTCCTGAAGCACGGTGGTCAGCTCAGCCAGTTCGCGCTCAAGACGGTCGTATTCGGACTTCAGGTCATCACTGCGTTTTTCCTCGCGGGTCATTTCTGCCCTCGCCTCTGCCAGCAGTACACGCTGATTGTCGCGTTCCCTCAGGAAACGTGCCTCCCTCTCCTGGTTGATCTGGCCCTCGGTGTTTGCAGCCTGGCGGACGATTTCCGCCAGTTCTTCCAGTGTCTGTGCGCCGGCGCTTGCTGAAAACGCCATCGCCACGACTGTAATCAGGGCAGCCAGCATTTTCATTGTGCTGCCTCCGCACCCGGGATCGGAAGCACGACAAGGTTCGGCGCCTTTTCATTCTTGGCTATGGCAAGACCTTCCTTGACTTCCAGCCGGTATCGGCTTGGCAGTTCTTCATACTCACGCGTGGTCGGGTTGAACCAGCCCGTGGTCGCCTGGTCACTGCTCTGGTACACCAGTAAAGTCCGTCCGACCCGCAGGAAGTCCACTGTCTGACCGGTTGTAGGCAGTGCCTCGGAATAGGCCTCTGTAGTCCTGCCATATTCCATTTCGCCCAGGTAGGCTTCCATCACACGGCGGTATTTTTCCGATGCGGTAACATCGGCCTGGTCCATCATGTCACGCAGACGCATGACCCTGGCGCGCCGCTCCTGCAGACGGAACGGCATATCGTTTTCAACAATTTTATCGAGCGTATCGATCATCTCCAGCATCAAGGGCACGATACCGCGGTTGGTAGCTTCAAGACCGTTCAGTTGCTGGTTGATGGAGGCGACCTCTGTGCGCTGATCCATGACAACTTTCTCAAGATTGTCGTTGTAAATCTTCAGGCTCTCGGTTTCACGGACAACTTGCCGGTATTCGGACAACAGATCGGAGGTCTGCTGGGCCAGGCTGGTGACCCGCATTTGCGATGCTGCCGCGGCGCTATTGATAGCATTCTCTTTTTTTACCGTGGATTCCAGTACCTGGGCCTGTGTGTCGGGCAGCATCATCGCGCCGGCAAGGGCAAAAATAAGCGTGACCGGGGATTTCCGGATGAATCTATTTAGCATTGCCTGTTTCCAATTCAAGTCGCTCGCAGGGTTTTCGGGTTAAGTAGATCAAGATCAATGATATATTCAAAATCATTCCCAAAATTTGAGCCGCTCAGAATAACCGAAGGTAATGTGTAGTGCCACAAAACCCAAGTAGTTTCACCTATAAATCATGCCCGCTGTCCCGCAGGTTGCTGGCCATGGTGTATGACGGTGTCATCCTGATGGGTCTGCTGATTGTGGCCTCTGCTACGGCCCTGCCGTTTGGCAGTGAGAACACAACCGCTTTCAGGGACTTCTGGTTTACTTGCTGGCTATGCCTGGTCTGTTTCGCCTATCTCGGCAGTTGCTGGCGGTACGGTGGTATGACCCTGGGTATGCGTGCCTGGAAAATCCGGCTTGTCAGAACAGATGGGGGGCCGGTTTCCTGGCCTGCATGTCTCTTGCGGTTCATGGTTGCCCTGGTTTCGGTATCGGCCCTGGGCCTGGGTATCCTGTGGGCGCTCGCAGATATAGACAAGCGCTGTTGGCATGACCTGGCGGCGCGTACGCTGCTGATCAAAACCTGAAAGACCCGGCAGTTCAGTCAGCTTCCAAGCAGGTCAGACCTTAAACTGATCTGCGTAAAACGGTGACCGCAACAATCATCAATATGGCCGATGGCAGCACCGAACCGAGCGCCACCGGCAGAGAATAGGCGGTGGCAAAATTTTGTGCCGCACCATTGACCAGCATAAACATGCCGCCCAGCGTCATCCCGATAAACAACCTGAAGCCGAGGTTGTGTTGTCGCGAAGAGCCAAAAAGAAAAGGCATACCCGCCAGCACGAGGGCGATAATGGCAAACGGATAAGTGATTTTCTCCCAAAACGCGGATTTGTAAATCCTGTCATCCAGGCCGTTGCTCTGCAGATATTTCAACTGGTCCCATAAAACCCGTATTGACTGGTAGGGCGGGCGTGTCACTGCGGCTTCAAGCAACTCGGGCTTGACCCCCGATTCCCATGGTGTCTGATCCTGTTGCGTACGAAGCACTTCTGATGGGCCAATATCTATTCCGGAAACATTTTCAAGTGTCCATTGGTTTCCATCAAAAGAAGCGCTTTCTGCGAGGGTGATTTTCTGCAGTCCCGAAAAACCATCGAAATGATGTATCTCCACATCCTGAAAGTTAATGGTCTGTTCACCCCGCTCTTCAGTCAGCAAAGGGCGCCGGATATTAATAATGTTGCTGCCATCCCTCATCCACATCCCGGAGGGCCCACCAATAATCACCTGCCCGGAAAGCCGGCTCAGTTTGAATGCGCGTGCCTGCTGCTCGGCATCGGGCGCAACCCACTCGCCGACGATCATCACCGGAATTGTTACCAGCAAGGCGCCCACCATTCCGGCCGCTGCGAGCCTGAGCCGCGACACGCCCGATGTACGGAATGCAACCAGTTCGTTCGCCCCCGCCAGGTTGCCAATGCCCAGCAAGGATCCCATCAGGGCTGACACGGGAAATATCTGGTATGCCGATCTCGGACCCGTTTGCAATACGAACCAGAACACATCTGAGGCTGCGTAACTGGAAGTGGTATCCCTTAATTCGCCCAACAGGCTGAACATCATCATCAGCGCTGTAAGACTTAACCACACCAACAGGATGCCGAGAATTGCGGCCTTGCCGATGTACCTGTCAACCGTCCTGATCACGCTGCTGCCGACTTCACGGGTAATCGCCCCTGTTTCCGGACCCAGGCAAAACTGATAACCAGGAAAGCTATATGAACCCACCACATTCCGATGTATGTTGGCAAAACACCGTCGCTCACCCACGAACGGCACAGGTAAAGCAGGTTGCCGTAAAGCAGGTATACCAGGATCCCGAGAACGATCCTGACCCCCCTGCCCTCGCGCGGTTCTGAATGTGCGAGGGGGATGGCGAGTAACCCCAACACTATGACGGTGATCGCGGGTGATAAACGCCATTGCCATTCTGCAATGGATTCTGCGCTTCCTTCATTGATCAGTTCAACCGAGGGTTTTGAGTTGATCTTGGCCTCTTTCTTCTTTTTTCGGAATTCCGACTCCGGCAAACGCAGGTCATTGCGTTTGAAATTCAACACCCGCAAATCCAGTTGCCCGGGGGCAATATCAGTCACCTTGCCATTTTCAAGAATCAGGTAACGGTCACCGCTTGCGTTATCCATCCAGTAGCGTCCCGTTTGAGCTACCCAGACCTGCTCCCTCTCCTCTTCACGTTGTTTGATAAAAATGTTCCGCAAAGAGGCGCCGTCTTCTTCAATGGCCTCGGCATACAGCACCAGGTCACCGTGCCGCAGCACGTGGAACTTGCCGGGCTGCAGCCCCCAGACTGCAGCGGAACGAAATGCCTGTTCGAGTTGCTCCTCGGCCATACGCGAGGTTGCAGGGGCAACGGAAAGACCCAACACCAGCAGCGTAACCGCCAATGGGATCATCAGGCTGAACAGGGGTTTTAGCAAGTTGGTCCAGCCAAAACCGCTGGAGCGCATGACCGCCATTTCCTGGTCACGGTAAAGACGGCCCAGGCCCCACATGACAGCGACAAATCCTGCCAGGGGGAGGATATTTCCCAAAGTTTCGGGCATGTGAAACAGTAACTGCATGCTCATCAGGCCAGCAGGCATTCTGCCGTCTGCAATATCATTGAGCATATCGCCGAGATACGCACCGAGCAAAACGATGATTAGGACAACGCTTACGGCCAGCGAAGTCCAGAACCACTCTCGTAATATATATTTCTGCAGTATGCTCAATATTAGTTCTTCGCTATCAATTCGTTGTAGAATTACAAATTCGCTCGCATTCTAGCAGTGTTAAACGACTCACTGGCTATTTTTGGGGATGGGAATCTGAGGCAGAATCCAAAACAGTGGTATCGACACTATGAAAATCACACTTGACTCAACACCTGCAAACGCAGTTGATACTGCATGCCTAGTTATCGGCGTGTTCTCCAAAGCGGCTTTGCAGGGCTCGGCAGACCTTGTTAACCAGGCCAGCAACGGCGCCCTGCAAAAACTGATCGACAGCAGCGATGTCGATACCAGCTGGAAGTGCGCGACCCTGCTGCATGGCCTGCCGGGTGTTGCAGCCGAGCGAATCCTGGTCATGGGTTGTGGCGAAACCGATAAGTTTGACGCCGTACGTTACGACCTCGTCTGCAAGAGCGCAGGAAAATTTCTGCGGGACCATGCCGTCACCAGTGCACATTTTTGTCTGAATGACATCCAGGCGAGTGATTTGAACGAGCACTGGCGTCTCCGCCAGGCTGCCGTGAACCTGGACTGGAGCAATTACCTCTACACAGCAACCAAGGCGCCCAAGGACGATGACCACGAGCCACTGAAAGCCGCATCCTTTAGCGCTGGTGACGAATTGCAGCCCGCCCTGGAGCAGGCCAGGGGCTTCGCTGCCGGCTATCGGCGTTCACGGGAATTGGGCAACCTGCCACCCAATATCTGCAATCCCGCGTACCTCGAATCCGAGGCACGTGAAATCGCAGGTCTGTATGCAAATGTCGACATCGAGGTGCTGGGCCAGGAAGAAATGGCCGCACTCAAGATGTCGGCTTTACTCGCCGTGGGCCAGGGGAGCGTTAACGAACCAAAACTGATTGTTATGAAATACCGGGGCAAGGATGACACCAGCCCGCCCGTGGTACTGGTTGGAAAAGGCATTACATTCGACTCCGGTGGCCTGTCGCTTAAGCCGGGGCCAAACATGGAACAGATGAAGTTTGACATGGGTGGTGCGGCCAGCGTCATTGGCGCATTCGAAGCCTGCGCACTCATGCAATTGCCGGTTAACGTTGTTTGTGTAGTAGCGGCTGCTGAAAATATGCCGGACGGCAAGGCCTACCGGCCCGGTGATGTATTGACTTCAATGTCGGGGAAAACTATCGAGGTTCTCAATACAGACGCCGAGGGTCGCCTGGTATTATGTGACGCGCTAACTTACAGCGAGCAATTCAATCCTGCCGCCCTGATCGACGTGGCGACTTTGACCGGTGCCTGTGTAATTGCACTCGGCAACCATGCTTCGGCCATTATGAGCAAGCACGATGATCTCGCTGACGAGTTGATCGAAGCAGGCCAGCAGGCCGTGGACAGGGGCTGGCGACTGCCGCTCTGGGATGACTACCAGGCTCAGCTCAAGTCCCTTTTTGCCGACATGAAGAATGTTGGCGGTATGCCTGCCGGTAGTGTCACCGCCGGTTGTTTCCTATCACGTTTCACCGAAGGTCAGCGGTGGGCCCATATAGATTGTGCCGGCACTACCTGGAAGTGGGGCGGAGACGAAGGGTCCACAGGCAGACCGGTTGGCCTGTTGACACAGTTTTTGATTAACCAGGCCTGAAAACACGGCCGCCAGTCAGTTTTATCTTGAGCAGCACAGACACCCAAAGCCAATCCTGCGAAGTAGATTTTTACCTGCTGGGCGATGCCTCGAAAGGTGCAGACAGGCTTGCCTGCCAATTGGCGCTGATGGCCTGGGAAAGAAATCAGAAAATCTTCATAGTCACATCCACAGAGTCCTCGGCAAGGCAACTGGATGAATTGATGTGGCACAGCCCGGAAGGCCGGTTTCTGCCGCATGCCGTAACAGAAGCAGCCGGGGGCGGCCTGCCGGCCGATAGCTGCAGGGCGCCGGTAAATATCGGAACGCTTTCCAGCTTGAATCCGGCAGACGTGGTGATTAACCTTTGTCCCGAGGCTGTTCCGCAACCACAAAGATTCAGCCGGGTATTGGAAATCGTTCCATACGCCAGTGATGAGAGGGAAGCCTCCAGGGTGAAATTTAAAACCTACCGAAGCCTGGGACTCAATCCCCGGATGCAAGAGAACAATTCATGATGGACAAGAGTTATCAGCCTGACGCCATCGAAGGGCGCTGGTACCAGCTATGGGAGGAACGCGGGTATTTTACCCCGGGTGACGGCGAGCAAGCCTATTGCATCATGCTGCCGCCGCCGAATGTAACCGGCAACCTGCACATGGGCCACGCCTTTCAGGACACCATCATGGATGTGCTGACCCGTTTCCACCGCATGAAGGGTGACTCGGCGTTGTGGCAAACCGGTATGGACCACGCCGGTATCGCCACCCAGATGGTTGTTGAACGCCGCCTGGGTGAGGAAGGCATTACTCGCCACGACCTCGGCCGTGAGAAGTTCCTCGAAGCCGTATGGGACTGGAAAGGCAGTTCCGGCGGACAGATCGCCAAGCAGATGCGCCGCCTGGGTACATCGGTGGACTGGGAACACGACCGTTTCACAATGGACGAGGAACTGTCCCGGGCCGTCACAAAGGTATTCGTGGAGCTTTACAGCGAAGACCTGATCTACCGCGGCAAGCGGCTGGTGAACTGGGACCCGGTTTTACATACCGCCCTGTCCGACCTTGAAGTCATATCCGGAGAGGAAAACGGCCACCTGTGGCACATCAGGTACCCCAGGGCCGATGGCAAGGGCTATGTCGTGGTTGCAACAACACGGCCGGAAACCATGCTCGGCGACTCGGCAGTTGCCGTTAACCCCGATGACCCGCGTTATACAGACCTGGTCGGCCTCGAACTGGAGTTGCCACTGACCGGACGCACCATCAAGGTGATCGCGGACAGCTATGTCGATATCGAATTTGGCTCCGGTTGCGTGAAGATCACCCCGGCGCATGATTTCAATGATTACGAGATGGGTAAACGCCACCAGTTGCCGGTCATCAATGTCCTCAATGATGATGCCACGATCAACGATGAGGCACCGGAAGTCTACCGGGGGCTTGACCGCTTTATAGCCCGCAAGCAAATAGTCGCAGACCTGGAAGCCTCAGGCCTGCTCGAAAAGACCGAACAACACAAAATGATGATCCCGCGCGGCGACAGGTCAGGAGCAGTCGTCGAACCCTACCTGACGGACCAGTGGTACGTAAAAATCGAACCCCTGGCCAAACCGGCCATCGAGGCAGTGGAGAGCGGCGCAATCCGTTTTGTTCCGGAGAACTGGAACAAGACATATTTTGACTGGATGCACCGTATCGAAGACTGGTGCATATCCCGGCAGTTGTGGTGGGGCCACCGTATACCCGCCTGGTACGCTGAGGACGGCTCGATCTATGTTGGATATGATGAGGCCGATGCGCGCAAACGGGGCAACCTGGGTAATGACGTTCCACTGAGACAGGATGAGGACGTACTCGACACGTGGTTTTCTTCAGCACTGTGGCCGTTTAGCACACTGGGCTGGCCGGAAAAAACAGCCCGCCTGGATAAATACTACCCGACCAACGTACTGGTAACCGGGTTCGATATCATATTTTTCTGGGTGGCCCGAATGATCATGATGGGTCTGAAATTCATGGGTGATGTGCCATTCCGCGAGGTCTATATCCATGGCCTGATACGCGATTCCCATGGCCAGAAAATGTCCAAATCCAAGGGCAACGTGCTCGATCCAATCGACCTGATCGACGGTATAGAACTGGAACCACTGGTCAAGAAAAGGACAACCGGCCTGATGCAACCGCACATGGCCCCTGCCATTGAGAAAATAACCCGCGCTGATTTCCCGGATGGTATCGCTGCCTTCGGCTGTGACGCATTACGCTTTACATTCGCATCACTGGCCACCACCGGCCGGGATATACGTTTTGATCTGGGTCGCATAGAGGGCAACCGCAATTTCTGCAACAAGCTGTGGAATGCGGCGCGCTACGTTTTGATGAGCACCTCGGACCACGATGTCCGTGCCGTGCCGCCTTCAAACGCTGCCGATCTGTGGATTGTTTCCCGTATGCAACGGATGGTTGCCGAGGTCAGCAGGCATATCGATGAATACCGCCTCGACCTGGCGGCACAGCGTCTATATGAATTTATCTGGAATGAGTATTGCGACTGGTACCTGGAACTTTCCAAGCCTGTTCTGCAAAAGGGTGACGGCGAAGCGCAGAATGCCACCCGCTACACCCTGCTGCATGTACTCGAAACCAGCCTGCGCACGCTGCACCCGTTTATGCCGTTTATCACCGAGGAAATCTGGCAAATGCTCAAAGCGCCACTCGGGATCGAGGGCGATAGTGTCATGCTGCAGGGATTCCCGGAACCAGGTGAGGTGAATGAACAAGCTGAACAAGACATCGGCTGGCTGCAGGCTGTTCTGCAAGGCATCCGCAATATACGTGCGGAACTGAATGTAGCACCCGGCAAGCCCCTTGATATTGCTTTCCAGGGTGGCTCGCAGTCAGACCGTGAAAGGCAACTGCAGTTTGCAACCCTGTTAACCGGTGTCGGAAGAATCGCCGGTAGCCAGTGGCTGGAGATCGATGCCGATACATCGCAATATTCTGTTGCCCTGGTAGGCGACCTCAAGGTGCTGGTCTCGCTCAAGGGCCTGGTCGACCTCGAAGACGAACTCGCCCGGCTCGGCAAACTGCTGCAACGTGAACAGGCGAACCTGAAGAAATCCGAGGGCAAACTGGGCAACAGCCGGTTTGTCGACAACGCACCACCGGCCGTGGTTGAACAGGAGCACGAACGCCTGGCTGCCCACAAGACAAAAGTCGCGGGCTTCCTGGCGCAAATAGAAAAGCTCGAAAAGCTTCGTTAAAGCCAGCTCTGCGTCAATTGTTGACCGGGTCCAGCGTCAGGCGCATGACGATCGCGTCTTCGCGCCCTTCGCCGGCCTTGTAGTACGAAGGCCGTTGTCCGATAACCTTGAAACCCCTGTTCTTGTACAGGTCAACCGCCCGTGGATTGCTTTTGCGCACCTCGAGGAATATCGCCTCGCTGCCAAGCCGGGCCACGTGATTGATCGTGTCCTCGAGCAACAGGCTGCCGTAACCCCGGTGCTGCCAGTCCGGGTGTATGCAAAGGTTCAACAAATGCGCCTCGCCGGCAGCACTACTGACAATGGAATAACCGGCCAGGTTCTTGCCTATCTGCAATCCAAAGCATGCGTAACCGACGCGCAGGCAATCCATGAAAATCCCGCGGGTCCAGGGAAATGGGTAAGCCAGTTTTTCTATTTCGAAGACCCGGTCTACGTCTTCTATGACGAGACGGCGAATCAGCGGGTGTTCCCTGTCAGGCTTGCTGGTCACCGGCGCTCACCATTCCGGACCTGCACAGCGCACCCCAAAGCAATTTGCGTGCATCAGCGTTGTTCTGAATATCCTGCATAGCTGGCAAAAGCACGATATTTGCCGCATTCAGACTGGCCGGCAGTTCACCATCAAAAAAAGTTCCGGCAAGCTCTTCGCCAAATATGGCGACGGTGGTGAAGAGGTTGTCTTCTATCGCCTTGGGCAACAAGCTTGCATTGGCATCGGTGCACGGCCAAGCCCAAACGGGATTGCTGCCCATCGCACGGCCGATGTCACTCGCCAGGCGGCTCGCAGAATCACTGTCGACGGCACAAACCAGCAATATACCTCCGCCACCCGGACCCAGCTTCAAGCCAGGAGAGCTCGCGGTGGCGGGCGTTTCTGGCAATATGCCTTCCCGCAGACACCAGACGCCGATATCCATGGCTTCGAGATAGGCCTGGTGCCGGCTGCTAATCATGCCTGTTTTCCGAATCCCGGTCGTATTCAACATCGTCATCGTATTCGTCTGACACTGTCCGCGAACCTGTCCCGATCACAGGATCAGTTTTCTGTTGTTTGCCTGGCCGATTCACGCGTCTGAGCTTCCAGTTGCGGCGCCCGGCGATGGTTATCAGCAGACCGGTAATAACGTAAGCGCTGCCAAAAATCATCCCCATAACGGGTGGATCCAGCGCCAGCAGTACGATGACCAGTATCGCCAGCAACACCCAGTACGCCGGCACCTTGTCGCCCTTTGGCCCGGCTTTGAAACTGAAATAACGCACGTTGGAAAACATCAGGATACCAAGCACGATGGTTTCAAAAAATATCAACCAGCGTACAGACTCACCGGCAATGTTGTTATCCACGAAAAACCAGATGGTAAAAACCAGCGTTCCTGCTGCGGCCGGGCTGGCAAGCCCCTGGAAATAGCTCTTGTCGGCAACCCCCGCCTGGGTGTTGAATCGCGCCAGGCGCAATGCAGCACAGGCCACGAACAAAAATGCAGCAAGCCAGCCAAGTTTACCAGTCAGCGCACTGATATCACGCAAGCTCGAAAGCGACCAGTTGAAGGCCAGCAAAGCAGGTGCAAGACCGAAAGAGATAAGATCTGCGAGACTGTCATACTGCTCGCCAAAATCACTTTGCGTATTGGTCAGCCGGGCAACGCGTCCATCCAGCCCATCCAAAATTCCGGCGACAACAATGGCGATAACCGCGGCCTCGAACTTCCCATTGATACCCGAGATGATCGAATAAAAACCCGCGAACAGTGCTGCAGAAGTCAACAGGTTAGGCAACAGGTACACACCCCGTCTGCGCATTGGTTTGTCCGATTCCATATCATGCTCCATGGCATCATTTAGGGGCGGATAATAACATGCAATCCTTCGTGATTATTGGGGCGACAGGCTTACTGTGTTATAAAACAGAAAGGATTTCTTCGAAAAAGGACACGAAGATGCGCAGTGCAATAATTTTTACGGCAATTCTGATCGCCCCGCTGGTGCTCACGGCCATGGACGCCCGTGCAGATGACGAAATTTATCGCTGGGTCGATGAAAACGGCGTGGTCCATTTTGGGGACAATCCGGAAGGGCAAGCCAACTCCGAGCTTATCGAAATCAAGAATAATCCAAGCGGCATTACCCCGGTCAATCCCGCCCCGGCGGCTACAGGCAGCAACCCGCTGGAGGAGCCGCCGCTTTCAGCTGCCCAGCAACAGCGTGCCGACCGGGCGGAGAAGATGAAGGAAGCCGCCGCGAAGAAGGAAGCAATTGCCGCCGGTTGTGAGCAAAGACATCAGCTCGTCGCCCAACTGGAACCCTCTCCACGGGTAATCGTGCAGTTCGAAGACGGAACAGTCGGACGCCTGGACGACAACGAACGTCTCGAAATGCTGAACGAGGCGAAGACCTATATTGCCGAGAAGTGTGACAAATAGAGCGGCACACACCAGCGCTCCAAATTGATGCGTGTACTGGCCCGCACAGCGCGTTAAAATGGCGCCCTTTAACGCGGCGGCCAGCTGTTGATTGGCCCCGTACTTCAGCCCTGTAACATACGGACATAAAATGAAAGCCAGTATATTCCACCTGTTCACCACCCGGGAAACCCCGGCCGAAGCCGAGATCGCCAGCCATCAGCTGATGCTGCGCAGCGGCATGATCCGGAAGCTGACATCGGGTATCTACACCTGGGGGCCACTGGGTCTGCGTGTACTGCGCAAGGTCGAAGAAATTGTCCGCGATGAACTGAACAGCGCCGGCTACCAGGAACTGCTGATGCCGGCGGTACAACCGGCGGAGCTGTGGCAGGAAACCTCGCGCTGGGAGAAATTTGGTGCGCAATTGCTGAAAATAAGCGACCGGGCCGGACGCGAATATTGTTTTGGCCCTACCCACGAGGAAGTGATGACGGATTTTGTACGTAACGAAATACGCAGCTACAAACAGCTACCTATCACTTTTTACCAGATTCAGACCAAGTTCCGCGATGAAATCCGGCCACGTTTTGGTGTCATGCGCTCGCGTGAATTCCTGATGAAGGACGCCTACTCCTTCCATATTGACCATACCAGCCTGGATGACACCTACTGGGAAATGTACGAGGTTTACTCGCGTATCTTCACCCGCACCGGCTTGCATTTTCGCTCGGTCGAGGCAGACTCCGGCGCAATTGGCGGGCACAAGTCACACGAATTTCACGTACTTGCAGATTCGGGCGAAGACGAGATCGCGTTCTCAGACGTGTCGGATTACGCCGCCAATATCGAAATGATGCCGGTAGCCAAACCAGGCTACGAAAGACCCGCAGCAACCGAAGAGATGCGTACGGTGGATACGCCGGATGCGCACACGATAGACGAGCTCGTCAGTGCATACGGCGTGCCGATCGAAAAAACCGTCAAGACTCTCATCGTGCACGCGGCCGAAGACCAGGAAGCGGATTTTGTTGCATTGCTCGTGCGCGGTGACCGCGCTCTCAACCCGATCAAGGCTGAAAAACTGGTGCAGGCCGCCTGTCCATTGGAGTTTGCCAGTGACAAGGAAATCCGAGAGGCTGTCGGCGCAGGCCCGGGCTCGCTGGGGCCGGTCGGCCTCACCCTGCCCGTCATTGCAGACCAGGAAGTCGCGTTGATGTCTGACTTTACCGCCGGCGCCAATATCGAGGATAAACATTACTTCGGTATCAACTGGGACCGGGATGTGGCATCTCCGCTGACAGCCGACCTGAGGAATGCCATCGAAGGTGACGCAAGCCCGGATGGTAAGGGTGTCTTGCAAACTGCCCGGGGTATCGAAGTGGGTCATATTTTCCAGCTCGGTACCGCATATTCTGAAGCCATGAACGCGGTTGTCCTTGGCGAAGACGGCAAGTCCCACGTCATGCACATGGGCTGTTACGGAATTGGTGTATCACGCATCGTTGCCGCTGCCATCGAGCAGAACCACGATGACAGGGGTATATGCTGGCCTGAACCTATCGCGCCTTTCCAACTCGCGCTGCTGCCAATGAACGCCAAGAAATCTTACCGCGTACGCGAAGCAGCCGAAAAACTGTACGCCGAGCTTCTCGATGCAGGCGTGGAAGTGTTCTATGACGATCGTGATTTACGCCCTGGCGTGATGTTCAACGATATGGAACTTATCGGAATCCCCCACCGGGTAGTCATCGGTGAACGCGGGCTGGATAGCGGCGCACTGGAATACCGTTATCGCAAAGATACCGAAAACTCAGAAATCCCGCTGGATGGCGCAGTCAAGGCTATCCTCGAAAAGCTGGGGATGAGCTGAGCAAATCCAAATGTAGGAGCGATCGGCGCAGCTGGTCGCGATTTTACTGAGAGGAT
>CALBDB010000146.1 GCA_937927755.1 uncultured Lysobacterales bacterium | reverse complement strand
ACATGGCACTGGTTTCAGCTTGATGGAAATAGGCTTCCTCATCCACCGAGTCATCGTAGGTTGTCAGTAACCAGGTGGCCCTCGCGATCCCTGCATGTGCGCTAACAAACCCCGGGTCCAGTTCAACGGCCTTTGTGAAGTAATCAAGCGCGTCGCGGAGTCCGTCAGCACGAAGCTTTATGCGATTATTGTATAAATCGCGGCCTTTCAGATAGAGTTCAAAAGCTTCGATATTGCTGGTGGTGGATCGCTCGGAGTCTATCTGGTTACTTTCGTCAAGGGTCAGTTTGAGCGAATGGGCGATATTGAAGGCGATGTCATCCTGAACTTCGAAAATTTCGTCATATAATCGATCGTAATTCTGTGACCAGATGTGAAAACCGGTACGGGTGTCAATCAACTGAGCGGTTACACGGATCCTGTCACCGAATGACCTTACACTCCCCTCGAGAATGGTGCCGACCCTCAGCCGGGGAGCAATCTCCAAAGTGGTCAGGTCAGAATTGCGAAACGAAAACGACGATGTTCTCGCTGCAACTTGCAGGCCATCCATTGCCGTAAGCAGGTTTATGACTTCCTCGGCGATTCCATCACCAAGATACTGGTGGGAACCTGTTTCGCTCAAATCCAAAAACGGCAAGACGGCGATGGTTGTCTGGTTATACCTGGCCGACGATGGTTGTGCCCCGGAAGTTACCGTATCAATAGTTTCGCGTTCCGCAATTTTCGCAGTGGTCATCTGGAAGCCGTGATAGACGGCCAGTAAGGCAACGATTCCGAATAACCAAAAGGGGAAATTGCGCATCGGACCCGGCTTTTTCTCCACCGGTATTCTTCGGCCATTTGCTGCCAGACCTGTTTCCTGGGATGAGCATTCGACCCGCTCTACCTGGGCGATGAGCCGGTAACCACTACCACGGATTACCGCTATGTACCGGTCATCGCCTTCATCGGTGCTGAGTGCTTTGCGCAGCAACAATACCCGTTTGTTAATCGTTCCACGGTCAACTACCAGGCCTTCCCAAACCTCTCTTTCCAATTGTTCGATAGAGACTACATTGGGCGCATGGCGCGCAAGAGAAAGCAGCAATTTGAAAGAAAGCCGGGGCACAGGCACAACAACCCCGTTTCGGATTACCTCCTGCTTCCCTGCATCCAGTAACAGGTCTCCGATGCGATAGCATTCCAAGCCCACTGAAAATTTTCCTGTAAATTTTTACTTCAAGGCGTACGCAAGTCGATAATCCTAACCCATCTGTAAACGTTCCGTAAATCTTCCTTCAATTTTCCGCCAGTTGGTTTTCATTAAATTTGGCTCTGCATTATATTTATTTACGTGCACTTGGGGCTGTTCTGATATTCCTTTTCCGGTGCCCGGTAGCAAACTGGTGACAGCCGGGTTTGAACAAAGTTGAATCCGGGGTAATCAATGTGGTTTGTCCTCCGAAAACTGCCACTTGACCTGCCCTGGAATGAATCAACCCGGCACGACCGGATAACAGGTAGAGGAGTACTCCAGTGATTGGTGAGCGAGTCTGATCAGTTCTGGAAGCCAGGCACACTAATAAAAATAATAAGAGAAGGGATAACTGCAGGAAGCTGCAGTTATCCCGATTTAAATTAACGTATCAACCCGGTTCCCGTACTCCGGTTTAATTTCTTCCCCCCCTAAACTGGGCACATCGGGCACCGGGTTTTTTAATCTGCCCGGTTCCGCGTTTCGCGCTCATTCCGTTTTCAGCCGCCATGTCCATCTTTTTGGGCCCATCAGTTTCGTGCTTCAGTTCAGCATCCTGTTGTGTATCAGTTTATAATTCCCCCACTTCAATTCAGCCGTCCCAGTTAAACGTGACATGTAATAAGACAAAACTTGTAATTATCCCCCTGGTTTTTCTGTTGCTTGGTGCTTGCGCCTCGATGATGCAATCGGCCACCAGTGGAATGGCTGCAAACCTTAGTGCAGCCATCATGAACCAGGATGACCCTGAAACGGTTCGCGATGGTGCGCCTGCCTACCTGCTGATGCTGGATAGTTTTATCGAGGGCTCACCAGACGATGCGTCGATGCTGGGGGCCGCCGCAGAGCTTTATGCCGCGTACGGCGTTATTTTTGTTGAAGACAAACAACGTGCTGACCGCCTGACAAAACGGGCTCTTTCTTACGGACAACAATCCCTTTGTGCCAGCAATAAGGCTGCTTGTGGCATCGATGAATTGTCATTCAAGGAATTTGAAAAAGTATTGAAGAAACTGAACAGTAAGGACACCGCCAGTCTTTTCACATTTGGACTCGCTTCAATTGCCTATATCAAGGTTCACAGTGATGACTGGGGGGCAATGGCAAAACTGCCGCGTGTTGAATCCTCGCTGAAGCGGGTGCAAGAGCTGGATGAACATTACAAGGCGGTCCAGGTCGAACATTTTCTCGCCGTGCTGAATACCATTCGGCCACCGGCACTGGGTGGTGATTTTGAGGCGGGCAAGGCCCATTACGAGCGCGCACAAGCCCTTTCAGACGGCAAGGATTTATCCATAAACGTGGATTACGCACGCTATTACGCGCGCACGCTCTACGACAGGGAGTTGCATGACCAGCT
Source organism: uncultured Lysobacterales bacterium (assembly GCA_937927755.1). Lineage (GTDB taxonomy): Bacteria > Pseudomonadota > Gammaproteobacteria > Xanthomonadales > SZUA-36 > SZUA-36. Next base: position 14,628 of record CALBDB010000146.1, on the reverse strand, counting down.
ATTGGCGGATGTGATATCTGCAGACGCTGAGCAGGATGGCTACACTTTATTTAACACGCTGGCACAACTCGAAGCACAAGAATTGCTGGATGCAGCGGACGAGTATTTTTAAGGATCCAATTTAATGAATCACTGTTTTAAAACCGAACGCCTTGCCTGGCGATCCGCCGTGCGAATGGTCGTCACGCTGGCACTGCTTGCCATGGTGTCTGTCGCAAATGCACAAACCATAAAACTGGCAACACTGGCGCCGGAAGGATCCGCGTGGATGACCGCCATGCGCGCCGGCGCCGCAGAAATCAGGGAGCGCACGGAGGGCCGGGTAATCTTCAAGTTCTACGGGGGTGGTGTGCAGGGCAATGACAACCAGGTGCTGCGCAAGATGCGTATCGGCCAATTACACGGCGGTGCATTCACCTCGAGTATCGTCGGTGAATTCCAAAAAGACGCCGTTCTCTATGCCATGCCCATGTTGTTCAGCGATCTCGGGGAAGTGCAGTTCGCGAGAAGCCGGATGGATGACAAGTTACGTGCCTTGCTGGAACAGGCCGGCTATGTCAATTTTGGTTTTGCCGGTGGCGGTTTTGCCCACATCATGTCAAACCGGCCCATCGCAAACCTGGACGATATGCAGGGTCTGAAAGTGTGGATACCAGACGGCGACAAATTGGCTTATGGTGCGACCAGGGCGCTCGGCATATCACCGGTAACCATGCCGTTAACGGACGTATTGACCGGCTTGCAGACCGAGTTGATAGACACCATCATGGGGCCCCCAGCCGGCACTATTGTTTTGCAGTGGAACACGGGTGTGAGCTATATCACCGAGCTGCCGCTGGCCTATATTTTCGCCATTCTCATCGTGGATAAAAAATATTTTGACCGCATCCAGGCGGACGACCAACTGGTCGTTCGGGAAGTCATGGAGCGGGTCTACCGGGGTTTTGAGCTACAAGGCAACGAAGACAATGAAAAAGCCTACCAGGCTCTGCTGGACGATGGCATGAAGTCGGTCACACCCGACCAGGGTCAGATTCCCCAGTGGCACGCTGCTGTCCGGGAATCCAACCACGAGTTGGCCCGGCAAGGCGTTGTGGATATCGGTTTACTCAACGAGATCGAATGTCATGTTGCCGCCTTCCGTGCCGGTGAAACGATCAAAGACTGCACCCAGTGAGCCGTACCGTTTCAGTTTTTAACAAGCTCGAAAAAGCCGGAACATACGCGGAGAACGCCGTACTTGTAATCATCCTGATCAGCATGATCCTGTTGGCCGGCACCCAGATACTTCTGAGGAACTTTTTAGATACAAGTTTGTTCTGGGGTGATGAAATGCTCCGCATGATGGTGTTGTGGCTGACTGTTGCCGGCGGCCTCGCCGCCAGCAGGAAGGATAAACATATCAGCATCGAAGTTTTGGACCGTTTCATGCCGGACAGCCTGCAACTTATTACAAAAATCATAATTGACCTGTTTACCGCGGCCGTTTGCGCTTTTATCGCATGGCACAGTGCCCGGTTTGTCCTTGGGTCCTATGAATTTGGCGACACGGTGATGGGGAACACGCCAGCATGGATGCTGCAGATCATACTACCCGTCGGGTTCGTGCTGATGGCCTATCGCCACCTGGTGCTAGCCATCAAGCGGCCGTTTGGACCAGCTACCGGTATCGACAGGCCATGATTGTCACGGGCGCAATCCTGGTATTGCTGGTACTGCTCGGTGCGCCGCTGTTCGCCGTTATCGCTGCGGGCGCATTCTGGAATTTTTCCCAGGCCGACATTGATCTGCAGGCCTTTGCCATCGAGTTCTATGGCATTGCAGAAATGCCGATACTGTTGGCCATACCCCTGTTTACCTTTGCCGGTTACCTGCTCAGCGAAAGCAACGCACCACTTCGCCTTGTAAGGCTGACGACTGCCCTGCTCGGCTGGATGCCTGCCGGTCTGGCGGTGGTTTCCCTGATCGCCTGCGCATTCTTCACGGCATTCACCGGTGCTTCGGGTGTCACGATCATCGCCCTGGGCGCCATTTTGTTCCCTGCCATGCAACAAGCCGGTTACCCGGAAAAATTCAATCTTGGCCTGGTAACTTCAGCTGGCAGCCTGGGACTGTTATTTGCGCCGTCCCTGCCCTTGATCCTTTACGGCGTGGTCGCAGAGGTGCCGATTGAGAGCCTGTTCCTGGCCGGACTGTTGCCCGGTTTCCTGATGCTGCTGATCCTGTCCGGATTCAGTATCTGGAAAAACCGCGCAATCCGCACGCCGTTGGGTGATTTTTCCTGGAGCGAAGTGCGATCGGCAGTGCGGGAGTCCATCTGGGAAATACCGTTGCCGATAATCGTTCTTGGTGGAATCTACAGCGGTTATTTTGCAATTTCCGAGGCCGCTGCGGTTACCGCCCTGTACGTTCTGATTGTTGATGTTGTCATTATCAAAGAGGTGTCTTTGCGCAAACTGCCCTCCATCATCCGCGAATCGATGGTCCTCGTCGGCGGCATCATGATGATACTTGGGGTATCCAGGGCGTCCACCAATTTCATGATCGACGCAGGTGTACCGCAGCAGTTATTGCAGTGGATCAGCGGTTTTGTCAGTGGCGAGATTGCCTTCATGGTGATGTTGCTGGTGTTCTTACTGATGCTGGGTGCAATCCTGGATATATTTTCAGCGATCGTACTGGTGGTGCCGTTGATCCTTCCGGTTGCTATCCAGTTCGGTGTGCACCCAGTACACCTGGGTATAGTCTTTCTCGCGGCCATGCAGCTTGGCTATATCACGCCGCCGGTCGGCCTGAACCTGTTTATCGCGGGGTACCGGTTCAACCGGCCAATTGTGAACGTTTACCTGTCCACGCTGCCATTCTTCGTATTCCTGATGATTTCGGTGGTGTTGATCGCGTTCTGGCCGTCGCTGTCGTTGTACCTGTTATAGGTTTCAGCGAAAACTTCCCGCGGCGCTGGATTATAGCTCCGGATCAACTGCCGCCGTGATGGCCGCCCACTCCTTGTAACAACTGTCGAGTATGCGGTAGTCGTCATCGTCATCCACGTCGAGACTCAGACCTCCGAACGGCGTCACGACAACCTTGATCGGCCCGCCCAACACCTTGCTCACACTGTTCTCGACACGCTCACGCGTATTGCCGCTCTTCAAGCGCCTGTACCAACGGCCCTTCCCTTTCGATAACATCAGGGTGAGTTGCACACGCATGGTCAGCCAGGCTGCCTGCCAACCACCATGACTCCTGAAAAAGTTGAATGTCAGGGCTACAACGTTGCGCCAGTCCTTGGCTTTGCGGTATGAGAAACCGGTTTGCAGGAACTCCTGGTGGGAGAGTTTCCGGGGCCGTCCGACATATATATTTGCCAGGCGCAAACGCCCGAACTCCAATTCCACAAATGGCCGCTCAATGCCTTGCTTATCAGTGGTTGGATGAAATGGCGTCACGCCAGGCTCATCAACGACACCAGCCAGCATCGCGTAGGGTTCATCAACGCTGTTGTCTTCACGTGCACAACGGGTCACAAAATCGTCAATGGATCTGGCGGTCACCAACGGCAGGTCACAGGAAATGATCAACAAGGGCCTTTCATCAACCGGAATCACGTCGTCATCGCGATGGTAATCTTCGGAAGCTTCAATCCCCGCCCAGCAATTGGTCAGCATTTTCCCGCGCTGCGCTATAACCTCGACCCGGGAGGATAGTCCGTCCAGGGTATCGTGTAACTCCTCGGGAGGCCCAACTACGAAAATCCGGTCTATGCTGTTGGCATTTACAAGCGCTTTAACGACATACCGGACCAGGATTTCCCCGCCCACTTCAAGGAACGCCTTGTTGCGACCGGCAATCAAGCGGTTCGGGTTCGTGTGGGTTCCGGCCAGGACAACAGCATCGAGCGGAAACGGGTAAGCATCAGGGCGAGGCTGTTCAGGGCCGGAGTCATCCTGCCTGCCGTTTCCACCTTGTCCCGATTCTGAATGCATATTATTTAACTTGTCTCAATAGAATGGTAAAGCCATTCGTATCAACTAAAAAGAAATGGCCCGACCTGCAAAAAGACTTATCTCAGGCAAGTAATGATTTTATAGATTCCTGCCTCAACTTCAAACAGCAATTGGAGGGCCTGCCAATCTGCTCAAGGTTAATTTCAGACAGCGGTTTTCTGAATGGCTTAAACTACGGTATTCTTATTCGGGAGCCGTGACCATTGCGGTTGGCGGTGCTGCCTTCATACTTCATTAAAAAACCTCTAAGAGGGAGGATACAATTGTGGAACTTGCCTTATTAAGTGATAACGCCCTGGCATTCATGCTGCGCTGGGTGCATCTGCTCGCCGGTGTAGCGTGGATCGGCCTGCTCTACTATTTCAATTTTGTACAGGGTGAATATTTCAAGGAAGCTGATGGCGGCGCCAAGTCAGACGTTATTCAAAAGCTGGTCCCGCGTGCACTGTGGTGGTTTCGCTGGGGCGCGATGTTTACGCTGCTGAGCGGCCTGCTGCTAGTCTATGTGAAGCATCTCAGTGGCCTGGGTATCATGATCGGCGTGACAATGGGTATCATCATGTTCCTGAATGTCTGGCTTATCATCTGGCCCAACCAGAAAATAGTGGTGGCATCGGCAAAGCAGGTCGCAGAAGGCGGTGAAGCCTTACCGGGCGCAGCCGCCGCACTGGGCAAAGCCGGCCTGGCATCACGCACCAATACGCTGTTCTCGATTCCAATGTTGTTCTTCATGGCTTCATCCATGCACCTGGGGCAGCTGCAAACTTCTATACACCAGGCCAGTACGGCGTCACTAGCCATCGTATTTGGCCTGATCATAGTGCTGGCGCTCAATGGCGTGGTTGGCAAAACCGGCCCCTTGACCTCGGTTAAAGGCGTCATCGGAAGTGGATTCCTATTGACTGCAATTTTGTACCTGCTGGTTGAAACACTTTAATATCGGCACGACAAACAATTTTGCAAAAAAAGCCCGGGGTTTTGCCCTGGGTTTTTTTATGCACCCTGAATTTTTTGAGTCAATTTTAATCAATTACATTCGCTTTATCGCAAACGAAAAAAAAGTCTAAAACCAGTGTTATTCATTTATTCAGGTACTTGTAATTTTTTACTGATATTTATGATTAGAAAAATATCCTAAAGTAGGCACTCAACGTTTTGACAATCGATGTTTTCAGGAGTAGATTGAATACCCCGTTAGACAGAAGCCCACCAGCCGCAAGGTTGGAGTCGCAGGAAGAACGGAGAGGGTCGAAAGACCTGAAACGGAAGAGGAGAGCCGAAAGGCTCGAATCGGAAGGAGAAGGCCGCGAGGCCGGAAGCGGACGGAAAGCGAATATACCGGAAGGCCGACCCGCCGGAAGGTAGATAGGGTGGAAGAAAACGGACAGCGTCCAGGTGGTACAGGACGCGTCACCCGGACCGGGTTCTGCCAAAAGAAGCGGTCGTACCATAAGGGTGACTCGATAGGGATACGCGGTTCCTTGAGATAGACGCGAAAGCGTCGATAAATAAAAGCGGGAGGAAGGCCCGCGACCAGAAACCGAAGGGCAGAACAGATCGGAACTGGACGAAGTTGGAAAGGCCTAGGAGGATCTGCAGTCCACCATAAGCGGAGTTCCTACACTTCTACGACGAGGGAGACGCAAGTCTCCCTCGTTTTTTTTGGCCTCAGAAAAGTGATCCCTGCTCCCGGCATTGTGGACGGGTGACGTCTGGCACTCTTTACATTCCTGTTTCATACTACAATTAGGCACATGCAGTGTGAAATTGAACCGGGTTCTTTCCGGTCAATTAGGCAGAGTCACCAATAAGACAAGAATGACCACAGGGACGATAGCTTGAAAGATCCGATAATCCGCATTCGCAATGTACATTTCCAGCGTGGCGACAAGGTTGTCCTGGATGATGTCAGCATGGACATCGGGCGCGGTGGCATCGTGGCGATCATGGGGCCTAGCGGCGTGGGAAAAACAACTATCCTGCGCCTGATATCAGGCCAACTGCAACCTTCAAAGGGAAGTATTGAAGTCAACGGAAAACAGGTATCAAAGCTTTCTCGGCGCAAACTGTACGAATGCCGAAAGGATATTGGCGTCCTGTTGCAAAATGGCGCCCTGTTCACCGATCTGACGGTTTTCGAAAACGTTGCTACTCCATTGAGGGAACATACCGACCTCGGCGAAGAGGAAATCTCTGAGCGCGTCACGGCCAAGCTCGACTCCGTGGGCCTGGCCGGCACCGAAGAACTGATGCCGCATAGCCTGTCCGGCGGAATGGCCCGGCGCGTTGCATTGGCAAGAGCGGTAATCCTGAACCCGAAAATCGTGTTGTTTGACGAGCCAATGACAGGCCTGGATCCCATTGCCATGTCGACGGTGGGACGCCTTATCCGTGAAACCAACGACAGCCTGGGATTGACCAGTGTCATCGTTACACACAATGTGTCACAGATGAAGAAACTCGTGGATTACTGCTTTATTCTCGCCTCCGCGAAGCTCATTGCCGAAGGCAGTCCGCAGGAATTAATGCGTAATAGCGACCCCGCCGTTGATCAATTTATGAATGGCCGGGTCGAAGGGCCGATCTCCTTTAAGTACCGGGAAGACGCCGGCAACGCAACTGCCAGCCCGGGCAGATAATGAAAATGGAACAAACCCGCAAAAACAAATTGCTGGCCCCCATTGCCGAGACCGGACATTGCGGTCTTTTCCTGATGCGCATGCTCGGCAGTATACGTTTAGAGCGGCAGTTGTTGATCAGCACATTGCAGCAGACATACCTGATTGGCGCACGTTCGCTGGTTATCATCATGATCTGCGGTTTTTTTGTCGGTATGGTTTTATCCTTGCAGTCCATCAATGCACTGCAACAATTCGGCGCTTCCGACCAGGTCAGCCTTCTGGTGGGCAAATCGCTTTTCCGTGAATTGGGCCCGGTACTGACCGCCCTGTTGTTTGCCGGGCGCGCGGGCACCTCGATTGCTGCCGAGATCGGCCTGATGAAAGCCACCAGCCAGATCGAAGCCATGCAACTGATGGCCATCGATCCGGTCCAGCGTATTGCACTGCCACGCTTCCTCGCCGGTGTAATTTCAATGCCGTTACTGACCGCGATGTTTAATGCCTTCGCCCTACTCGGCGCCGTGATGTTTTCGATCGGCGTCATGGGTTTGGACCCGGGTATCTTTTGGAGCAAACTGCACACCGGTATCTACTTCACCAAGGATTTCATGGGTGGCGTGTGGAAAAGCATCGTATTTGGCGGCCTTGTAAGCCTGATCGCGGTGTATTTTGGCTACTATGCTAAACCCACCGGTGAAGGTGTTGGTACGGCAACCACCCGGACAGTTGTATTGAGTTCGGTCTTGGTGCTGATTTTCGATTTCATAATGACGTCGTTTCTTATTTGAAGCGGCATGGACTTTGACGTGTTGACGGAACAATCATGCGAGCAAATTACAAAGTAGAACTGACATCAGGAATTTTCCTGTTGATGGGCATTGCAGCCCTTTTGTGGCTCGCGACCGAGGCCACCGATTACGGTATGCAGGTTGGCGACGATACCTATATGGTGTCCGCGCGATTCTCGAACGTCGCGGATTTGAAAGATCGTGCACCGGTCAAAATCGGCGGTGTCACCGTGGGACTGGTGGAAAGAATCACACTTGATCCCGTTGCCTTCGATGCCATTGTCGAGATGAGGATAGACCGGCGCTATTCAGACATACCTTCCGACAGCGGCGCATCCATATTGACCAGCGGTGTCCTGGGCGACCGCTATATCGGCCTTGAACCAGGAGGCGCGCTGGAACCGCTTGCGGATGGCGATGAAATTTTCGTTACGCAATCGGCCGTTGTACTGGAAACATTGATCAGCAAGTACCTGTTCAACAGTGACAAAGAGGAAAAAGAGTGAGGGCTTTTGTACGGATTTTATTCCTGGCCTGTGCCTGCGTCTCCGCAAACCTGTTTGCGGACCACATACACGGGTCCGATCCGGTTTCGCGTGTAGAAGATGTCACCGTCCATATATTCGCCGATGTAGCAGAAAACCTGCAGTACTACACCGACAACCCCGGGGCACTGCAAGCACTGGTCCGCACTGACCTGATGCCTTTGCTGGATGTCGATTATGCTGCTCGCCTCGTGCTGGGGCGCGCGGGCCGTGGTATCGAGCAGGCAAAGATCGATGAATTTGCCTCTGGCATGAGTAACCTGTTGATCAACCGTTATTCAAAGGGTCTGTTGTATTTCAGCAGCGAGGTCAAACTGCGGGTTTTGCCCCAGCGTGGTGATTCGAACGAAAAAATGACACGTGTGCGTACCCGTGTGCAGTTACCCAAGGGCGGTGAGGCCCCGGTTGATTACATATTCCACAAAACACCGGAAGGCTGGAAGGCCTTCGATGTCATCGTCGAAGGTATTTCCTACGTCACGACCTACCGCAACCAGATAATGCCCGATGTTGAAGCCAATGGAATAGACAGCGTAATCGCCCGTCTCAACAGCGGCCAATTGGAACTGAACGAGTAAGGTAATTGGGGATGCTGAAAAGGCGCTCTTTGATCAGCTTTATCCTGCTCTGCCTGTTGCTGACCGGTTGCTCAGGAACGCAAAGCCGCAACACAGACCCCGAGAACGACCCCTGGGAAGGGTTTAACCGCAAGGTATACGCATTCAACGACGGCCTGGACAAGGTCGTACGACCGGTGGCGGTGGGTTACGACAAGATCATGCCTGACCCGTTTCAGCGTGGCGTCGGGAATTTTTTCAGAAACCTCGATGCACCGGTGACGTTTTTAAATCAAATCCTGCAAGGCAAATTCAAACAAAGTGGAACCACGCTTGGCCGCTTTCTGCTCAATTCGACCTTTGGCCTGCTGGGCTTCTTTGATGTCGCCACCGGTGAAGGACTGTACTATTACAACGAAGACCTCGGCCAGACCCTGGCAACCTGGGGCTATGAAGACAGCCGCTACCTGATGCTGCCATTTTTTGGCCCATCGACCTTCAGGGATGGCGCAGGCCGCCTGGCAGACAGCTACGTCCATCCCGTGGGCCGGGCCATCCATGGCCGCAACGAATGGGGCCTCTGGATTTTCAGGGGCATCGACCAGAGAGCCCGCTACCTGGACCAGGATGCCGAACTCGAACAGGCCTACGACCCCTATGTGCTGATGCGCGACGTCTGGCTACAAAACCGGCAATACCAAATTTATGACGGCGACCCGCCAATAGCCGACTACGACCTCTACCTGGAAGACTACCCCGAGGAACAGCCCGAACCCGACCTGTAGGGGCAATCGGCGTAGCTGGTCGCGATTGGTTCAGGTTCGTGTGGAGATCAGGAAATCACCACGTAGCTCAAATTGGCACAGCACGCCCCTCTGGGATAAGCTTCAGTTTCTGATGTGATCCGTAACAAATGGGCGTCCGCGGGGCAGAATGCTAAAAAAAATACAAATTGCGCTTCTGCTGGCACTGCTGATACTGGTTTGCTGTGGGGAACCACCGGCCACGAATGGCGGCAAGCCGGCCAAGGTTTACAGGCATGCCATGGATGGTGCGCCGGGATCGCTTGATCCCGCACAAGCGGCTTCGCTATATGCCAATTTTATTGTCGTTACCCTCGACGACACCCTGTACCGTTACAAATACCTGGCCCGGCCTTACCAATTGCAACCCAACCTGGCCGCGGCCATGCCTGAGATCTCGGCGGATGGTCTGCAGGTGACCATCCGGATCAGGGAAGACGTGTATTTCATGGACGACCCGGCATTCGCGAATGGCAAGGGCCGGGAAGTGAAAGCCCAGGATTTTGTCTATTCCATCATGCGCCATTTTGACCCCGAAACCCGCGCCCAGGGCGCCTGGTTGTGGCAAAACAGGATCGAGGGGCTGGATCGCTGGAAAGAGCAAGGTTCGGATTACGATAGCGAAGTTACCGGTTTGCGTGCCCTGGATGACCACAGCGTGCAAATCACCCTGACAAAGCCATTTCCACAATTGATCCATACGCTGACACAGGGCTATGCGGCGATCGTACCGAGGGAAGCGGTGGAAGCGTATGGACAAATGTTGTCCAACCACCCGGTGGGTTCCGGCCCATTCAGGCTGGCCAGCCGCGACAGTGCACGGGCGGTGTTGACCAGGAATCCGGATTTTCGCCAGCAGCCATTCGACCTTGCAGACGAGGGCTACGACCCCGCCAGCCAGGCAAACCTGGGCCTTCAGGTATTGCAGGACAGGTCACCACCATTCGTTGACCGGCTGGAATTCGAGTTCATCACCGAAGACGCAGCCCGCTGGAATGCATTTACCGCCGGGGAGGTTCACTTTATAAAGGTGCCGGTGAGCCAGTTTGACAACGTCCTGAGCCAGCGCAACCCGGTGACACTCAGCCCCGGGTTCGATGGCATGTACCACTTCGAGGCTTCACCGGAATCCGGTTTTGTTTACACCAACTTCAATATGGACGACGAACGCCTGGGAATTCACCCCGACCCCGAGCAGAATATCCGTAACCGTGCACTGCGCTGCGCCATGGTCAAGGCTTTCGACTGGGACAAGAGAAACGAGATATTCTTTTATGACATCGGTCGCGTATTTCCGGGCGCCATCATACCCTCTGTCCCCGAGTTCGACCCGGCCGGGGATGCAAGTTATATTCAACGCGATCTAAAGGGCGCAAGGGAACTGCTGCAGGCAAACGGGTGGGATGAAGAGACCCTGCCCACGCTGGAGTACGGCTTTCCAAACAGTGTTACTGAAAGACAGATTTTCGAACAGTTCCGCAATTTCATGATGGATGCAGGTTATCCTTCCGCAAAAATCCGCCCGATGATATTTGCTACTTACGGTGATTACCAAAGGGCTTACTCACAGGGTAAAGTGACACTGATCAACAGTAGCTGGACAATGGATTACCCTGATGCTGAAAACTTGATGCAACTTTACTATGGACCAAATTCCGCTCCCGGCTCCAACTCTGCAAATTACAAAAACCCGGAGTATGACCGCCTTTACGACATCAGTGCCGCCATGGCTGAGTCGCCAGAGAGAACGGAGAACTACCGGAAGATGAACCAGATGCTGATCGACGACTGCGTAAGTATCAATGGTATTTCCAGGACCCTGCTGTTTTTATGGGACAGGAATGCGATCATGAAGCCGGACCGTTCATTCCTGGGAGGTTATTTCTTGCGTTTTGTTGACCTGGCGGAGCCTGCAAACACGACACCATGAATCGTCGATATATTACCCGCAGGGTGTTGTACGGCATTCCGTTAATACTCGGCGTGACATTTGTCAGTTTCCTGCTGATGGTCTATTTTGGCCCGGACAAGACCTATGAACTGCTGGGCAAGAATCCGACCACGGAACAGATCAGCGAAGTTCGACGTGCACTGGGTTATGACCGGGCATTCCTGCTCCGCTACGGCGATTACCTGAGGGAACTGGTGACCCTAGACCTGGGGTTGTCCGACTCTAGCGGCGAGCCTGTATCGGTGATCCTGAAACGCACCCTGCCGGTTTCAATTGCATTGGTGCTGCCCGGCTTCATACTCGGCAACCTGATGGGCCTGGCGCTTGGCCTGCTGGCCGCCTGGTACCGTGGAAAATGGCTGGACAAACTGGTCATGAGCGCCTCGGTGGTGGGCATGAGCGTCAGTTTCCTGGTCATTATCATCGGCCTGCAGATTCTGCTATGTACACCCTACGGCCTGAACCTGTTCCCGGTGCGTGGCTGGCAGGTCCACGACCTGGGCTCTTACCTCTATTACGTTACTGTGCCCACCCTCGCACTGGTGCTGGTCACTCTGGGCTACAACACCCGGTTTTACCGCGCCGTCATGGTGGAGGAGATCGAACGTGATCACATCCGCACCGCGCAGGCCTATGGGGCATCGCCCCGGGAGCTCCTTTTCAGGCACGTATTGAAAAACAGCCTGATACCGGTGCTGACCCGCATCATGTTTTCCGTACCGTTCGTGGTGATATCCGGCAGCCTGCTGTTGGAAAGTTACTTTGGCATTCCCGGTATCGGTCTCGTAACCTTCAACGCGATCACCAGCGGCGACCAGCCCATACTTAAAGCAGTCGTCGGATTGACGGGTGTCCTTTTTGTGCTGGCACTGACCGTCAATGACATGCTTTACAGCCTGGTCGATCCAAGGGTCGCCAAACCATGACCGGCACCACCTGGCAACGCCTCAAATCTGACCCTCTTGGCGTCGGCGGATTGTGCGTGGTTGTGCTGTTTGCCCTTGTTGCCCTTTGCGTCTGGAGCGGACTGCTGGGCCAGGGCTGGTCGGAGGTCAGCGGTGAGCGCTGGGAAAATGCCAGCAGTGATCACTGGTTTGGTACAAACCTGCTCGGCCAGGACATCCTCCAGCGCACCCTCTTTGGCACTGCAACTGCCTTCGAGGTGGGCCTGATCGTTACCGCCTGCTCAACCATACTGGGCACGCTGATGGGTGCGCTGGCAGGTTGGTACAGCCATAGCTGGCTGGATGAGCTCGTGCTATGGCTCAAGGGTGTGCTCGACTCCATCCCCTTCTACCTCTTTGCCGCCGCCGTCGCGTTCGCATTGCAGGGAAATCCCTGGGCTATGCACCTTGCCATGATCGTTACGTTCTGGACCACCACTGCACGTATCATCAGGGGCGAGGTCATGCGGATAAAAGAGCGGGAGTTTATCGAGGCAGCCCGCGCCATTGGCCTGCCCGGTCTTGTAACCGTGTTCAGGCATGTATTACCGAACACATTTCATATCCTGTTGGTGCAGGGCTCTATCGTCTTTGTTGCCGCGATCAATACCGAGGTCATATTGAGCTTTCTGGGCCTGGGTATACAGGACGGCGTCAGCTGGGGCCTGATGCTGGCAGAAAGCTCGCAGGAAGTGCTGGCCGGCCATTTTGGAAATTTTGCCGCAGCGGGCGGTTCGTTGTTCCTCCTGTTGATGGGTTTTAACCTGTTGGCGGACGCCCTGCAGGATGCACTCGACACACGCAGGGCAATCCGATGAGTACACCGGCATTGGCAGTCCACGACCTGAGTGTGCGGTTTAAAACCGGGGCCGACAGCAGGCACGCCGTAGATGGCATCAGTTTCAGTATTGACGCGGGGGAAGCAACGGCGCTGGTGGGGGAATCCGGCTGTGGTAAAACAATTACGGCCCTGGCAATCCTGGGCTTGCTTCCGGACTCCGGTGTCCACGTCGAATCATCCGCCATTGAAATCAACGGCCGTGACATTTCCGGCCTCACCGGTAGCCGGCGGCGCGAGGTACTGGGCCGCGATATTGCAATGATATTTCAAAACCCCGGCACGGCACTGGATCCCGTGTTTACCCTGGGCCGGCAGATTTCCGCCGTTTATGCGCGCCACTGCGGCGGCGGCAAGGAACATATCCGCCAGAAGGTAATCGAGTCGTTGGAGGCGGTCGGGTTCAGCCAGCCGCAGGATATCGCCGCAGCGTACCCCCATCAATTATCCGGAGGTATGCGGCAACTGGCCATGATTGCCATGGCAACGGTGTGTAAACCGGCGGTCATCATTGCGGACGAGCCGACGACATCCCTGGACAACAGCACCAGGGCCGTGATCCTGCAGCAGCTAGAGCGATTGCGGACACTGCACCAGACTGCGATCCTGCTGGTCAGCCACGACCTGGCGACCGTGAGGCAAAGCTGCCAGAAGGTGATGGTCATGTATTGCGGGCGATTGCTGGAGAAAACGGATTGCGAGAGCCTGTTTTCCCATGCGCGCCACCCCTACAGCGCCGGCTTGCTTTCCTGTATACCGCAGATTTCCGATACGCGGCCTGCGATGATCAATTCGATACCCGGCCAGGTTCCGGCTGCAGGAGAATTTCCACCGGGCTGCCATTTTGCCCCCAGGTGCCCGAGGGTCGAATCCATGTGCAACCAATCCGTTCCGGCTCTTGATACTGACAAGCAACAGGCTGTCGCCTGTTTCAGGCCCTTGTAATGGCCGCGTATCTGCATCAGGGCGAAACGCCCTTACTTGAAGTCCGCCGGCTGTCACTGAGCTTCAAGGACCAGGAACAGGTGGCCGTCGACCGTGTCAGTTTCAACATCAGGGCGGGCAGCACACTGGGCCTGGTCGGGGCGTCGGGCGCCGGAAAGAGCAGTATTGCGCGTGCGGTAATGAAACTGATCGAAGTAGAAGCGGGTGAAGTGCTGTTAGATGGCGAAGACATTCTCCGCATGGATTCAGAACAACTGATGGCCGCCCGCAGACGCATGCAGCTTGTCTTCCAGGAGCCCTCCGCTTCGCTTAGCCCCCGCCGTACAATCGGGCAAACCTTGCTTGAACCATTGCAGCATTTTGCCATCGGTGACAAGCACTACCAACAGCAAAAAATCCGGAGTATTTTGCACATGGTGGGGCTCGACCACGATGTGTTGCGGCGCTATCCGCATCAATTCTCCAGCGGGCAGCAACAGCGTATCGCGATCGCAAGGGCACTCGTGACAGACCCGGAACTGCTGATCGCTGACGAGGCGGTATCATCACTGGATGTATCCATCCAGGCACAGATTCTGCAACTGGTCCTGACACTGCAAAAAGAGCTGGGTATTGCCTTCCTGTTCATC
>CALBDB010000145.1 GCA_937927755.1 uncultured Lysobacterales bacterium | reverse complement strand
AAGATTAAACCAATCGCGACGCAAGCGTCGCTCCTACAGTGAAGCCAGAAAATCTTTGTAATCTGTGGAAATTTTGAAAACGGTGCGCTTACATGCTAACGCTGACAACTGATTACTTACCGTGACTGCCTACATCGCCGTTTCATTAGCTGCGTTAATTGCTGCCGGTCTGACCATGTACTCCGGTTTTGGACTGGGGACCTTGTTATTACCGATATTCGCCCTGTTCTTTCCGGCAGAGGTGGCGGTTGTTGCCACGGCGATGGTGCATGGGGCCAATAACGTCTTCAAAGTGTCGTTGCTGGGGCGCCATGCTGACCGGGAAGTCGTTCTCAAATTTGGACTACCGGCGATTGTTACGGCTGTCCTCGGTGCATTGGCGCTTGGCTGGCTTGCCCGGTCTGGTACAAGAATGACGGTCGAGGTCAATAATGAAGTGTTCGCAGAAATCACACCGGTCAAATTGTTGATCGGTCTTTTGATGATCGGCTTTGCGCTTTTCGAACTGCTGCCGCGTTTTCGTTCCCTGAAGTTCGACCGCCGTTACCTGCCGCTGGGTGGTGTGCTTTCGGGATTTTTTGGCGGGCTCTCCGGTCACCAGGGTGCGTTGAGGTCGGCGTTTCTGGCCAAGACGGGTCTGACCACCGAACGCTTTGTCGGCAGCAATGCGGTGATCGGCTTTCTGGTCGATCTGACCCGCATCTCGGTATACGTGGCGCTATTCTCGGCCGCCGGTGGTCGTGTAAGCGATTTCACGGGCTGGCCCCTGGTGGTCACCGGGGCTGTTTCTGCCTTCACTGGCGTACTAATAGGTAAACGCTTCCTGCAAAAGGTCACCATGACCAGCGTGCAGACGCTGGTGGGAATACTGCTGTTCGGTGTCGGCCTGGCGCTGGTGACCGGGGTTCTTTGAATCAACCGGCTTTAACTGCTTAGCTTGCGCTCATCCAGCCCGATACTGCGGGCTATGATTTCTTTCATGATTTCAGAACTGCCGGCATAAATACGCGATACCCGGGCATCGCTGAACATGTGGGAAATACGGTACTCGCTCATATAGCCCCAACCGCCGTGAAGCTGGACGCATTCATCCATCACCCTGGATTCCAGCTCGGAGGCAAACAACTTGGCCTCGGCAGCCACTTCCGCAGTCAGTTCTCCGTTGTTGTGCAACAGTACGCACTGGTCAATAAAGGTCTGCAGGACATCCAGCGAAGTACGCATATTGGCCATCTTGAAACGGCTGTTCTGGAAAGCGCCGATGGGTTTCCCAAATGCTTTACGTTCAAGTATATAGTCCATGGTCAGGTCAAATGCGACCTGTCCGTGGGCAACTTCCTGGCATGCGCTGATCAGGCGCTCTTCGGCCAGGTGATGCATCAGGCTATAAAAACCGCGCTCCGGATCACCCAGTACATTTTCGGCCGGAATCCGGACATTTTCGAAGAACAGTTCCGCCGTATCCTGGGTCTTGAGACCCATCTTTGCCAGGTTGCGTCCGCGGCTGAAACCTTCCATGCTCTCTTCGACCACGAACAGGCCCAGACCATGGGGTTTGCCCGGCACCGTTCTTGCAGCAACGACAACTGCACCACTGATGATCCCGTTTGAGATAAAAGTTTTTGAACCGTTAAGGATCCAGTCATCACCATCGCGGACCGCTTTGGATTTGATACCCGAGATATCGCTGCCGGCACCTGCCTCGGTCATCGCGATTGCGAGAATTGTTTCTCCGCTGATGCACTTGGGTAACATACGTGCCCTGAGTTCTTCGCTCCCCAGGCGGCCGATATACGGACCGACCAGCCGGCTGTGCAGTGACATGAAAAGGCCGATATCGCCGTGCCTGACGGTTTCCTCGATCACGACCTGTTCAAAGCGGAAATCTTCGATACCCAGGCCGCCGTATTTCTCATCGGCCCACATGCACAGCAGGCCCTGTTCACCGGCCTTCAGGAAGATTTCCGGATCACAACGGCCATCTTTACGCCATTGTTCCACGTTGGGGGCGACCTCCGCCTGCATAAAGCGGCGCACCGAGTCACGGAACATTTCGTGGTCTTCATCAAAAATCAGGCGTTTCACCGGCGTGTATTCCTCAACTTTCGAGCGACCGTATAGGATAGCAAAAAGAGCGAATCCCCACAGATTACAAGAATTGCAGCAAAAATGACTAATGTGGAACGCGCGTCTCGCGGCTATGCTCCTGAAACCCCGTGCAACAGTGAAAGGGTTGTGAATCCTGCAAATAAAAAAACCCCGCCGGGTGGCGGGGCTTTCTTTATTTACATGTCTACGGAGTCTGGATTTACTCTACTTCCACTTCAGGTTGACCCCAGTTGTCATCTTTAACAGCGCGGACGCCTTGAACAGTCATCATGTATTTACCGATGAAAGCCTTGGCTCTGGCAGAGGCACTGCCACTGGCATCCTCGCCATCTTCAACACAACCTAGTGTGTCTGCATACTCAGGATAGGCACAGCCTGCTTCGGCTTCAGCACTTGTTTGTGTCTTGAAGACCGCCCAGATCCCCCAATCGCCTTGAGGCAGATCCGGGAACAGGAAATTAAAATGGTGAGCAGCCAAGGTGGTCAATCCCAGGCCGATCATTTCGTCCAGTACTTCACAATCAGCCAGGGTGAACTCGCCGGTGGCATCATCCGGAATACCATCACCGTTGGTGTCAATCAGTGTGATATCAACATCACAACTTTCGATAACGCCGGCGAGAATCGCTTCCAGCTCCTGGGTGCGATTGCTCAAAGTCACATAGCCAGGCTCAGCCATATAACAGACAGGACCTTCACCTGCCTCGTTACAGGCATGCAGTTCGACACCACCTTCTGCAAACGCAAGGGCGCGAGAGTAAGAGCCGCGCTTTCCTTTTACAATGGTTTCAGTGAACAGACCAACCTGGGCTGAAAGACCAACCAAAAGCTCTTTGCCTTGTGGCATTTTAATGGTTGCCATGAATGAGTTCGCCTCGTTTGCAGGGTCCAGGCCCAAGGCGTCACAAAGGGCGGCGGTGTCTGCACAAGAACCTGCTTCAGCAATTTTATAACTGCTGGGGTCTTCCGAATTATAGACTGCAGTGAATTTGGCTGATGCCGCTGTGGCAACGGCCGAAAACATGGCAGATGCAAGTACGATTAAAATTAATAGTCTCTTCATATCCTCATACTCCTTAACTAAATTGATTTAACGAAATGTGATCCAAACGTCCCGCTGGGAGTCGTTTGAATCTCAGAAAGAAAGGCAATTATTGGCGACACGCATATCCCCCGAATGCTGTCCTTTAACTATAGGATACAAATAGTAAAATTTCCACGGTGATTGAAGCAAATAAATAACAAGTGTTTCTTGAGCAGCCAACGTAGCTGATTCAATGCTGTTTCAGAAAAGAACTTTGACCGATTTGTTACATTGCCTGGGGCTGATAATTAATTATTTACTCAGTTCAGATCCTGTAAAAGCGCCTGGCGTGTTTTTTCACTTGCGGTGACCTTGAAAGCATAAGCATCGTGATCGGTGCCAAAGAGCATGTCTGCACCTGAGCGCAATGCTGAAATCATTGCTGAGTCCAGTTCAAAACGCATGAAATGCACTGCCGAGGTTTTATCTTCGTTGCTGCGTTCGAGGTCTTCGTTTGAAATGGCATAAACACGGTCGAAACCATCAACCTGCAGCCATACCTGGTCTTCGATTCCCTTGAGCAGGGCGAGTTGGCGTTTGCGTTCCCCGACATCCTGGTATTCCAGCATTGCTGTTGCCTTCAGATTACTGCCGTCAGGGATCAGAGGGTTATAGGTCTCCAGCTCTTCTTCGATACCGTCGGCTTCAAAGATTTTCTCGATACGCAGCATTTCCTGAATCTGGTACTGGATCGTCAAGCGGTCTTCGAAATACAGGAAAAGGTGCGGGCCGATGCCAACGCGGCGGTGTTTCTTGTGGGCGATAACCTTGCTGCGAAAATCATTACGCCGTTCGGCATATTGTTCCAGGCTCATCAGGTCTGAACGATTTAACGGTGCTGCCATCATCATATTCCGTATGCTTTTCTCAATAGTGACAGGGGGTTGCTTTCACCGTGCTTCAAGTCGAGCCCATTGGCAATTTGCGTAGCCGCCATCGGGCAATCGGAGACCAGGTAATCGGCCTCCATTTTCTTTGCACGGCTGATGACGGGGCGGGCGATCTTTTGAGACTTGGCCCAGGTATCGTTGCGCAGCCCATAGGTGCCGTCATGTCCGGAGCAACGCTCGATTGCGTTGATCTCGGTGCCCGGCACCAGTTCCAGGATCTGCCGGGTCTTGGGGCCAATATTTTGCACCCGCTGGTGACAGGGAACATGCCAGGCCACGGTGCCAAGAGACTGGTGGAACTCTGTTCGCAGCAATTCTGCCTTGTGGCGGTGTAACAGGTATTCAAACGGGTCAAAAATGTGTTGTTTGACCTTCAGGACATCTTCATCGTGCGGAAACATCAATGGCAGTTCCTGCTTGAACATCAACACGCAGGAAGGTACAGCGGCTACGATATCCCAGCCCCCGTCAATCAATTTCACCAGTTGCGGGATATTCTTTTGACGAAGCTTATCAACGGACTCAAGATCGCCCTGTTCGAGCTTTGGCATGCCGCAACAGGATTCCTTTTCCGTCAGTCGTACCGGTATGCCGTTATGTTCAAAAACCGCGATCAGGTCTTCACCGATGTCGGGTTCGTTGTAGTTGCAGTAGCAGGTCGCAAAAAGCGCAGCCTTGCCCCGGGTCGGGCCGGCCTCGATGGCCTGTATGCCGCGGGGTTGATGGTCTTTGCGGCGTTTTTTTAGTGTAAGCCGGTGGAACTCGGGCAGGTGGGCTTCAGGGTGGATGTCCATCATTTTGGACGCAATTTTCCGCATCGCCGGGTTCTTGTTGGCTGCATTGACAGCCTGGTTGATGACCGGGATGCCCGCTATCCTTCCGGCCCGGTCAGTACCGCTGATCAGCCTGTGACTGAGTTTGCGTTCACCTTTTTTAAACTGGATGGCCTTGGCCCTCAACATCAGGTGGGGAAAATCAACATTCCAGTCATGGGGTGGCACATAGGGACATTTGACCTGGTAGCACAGGTCACACAGGTAACACTCGTCGACCACCTTCCAGTAGTCATTTTTATCGACACCATCGACTTCCAAGGTCTCGGATTCATCGACGAGATCGAAAAGGGTGGGAAAGGCGTCGCACAGGGACACACAACGCCTGCAACCATGGCATATGTCGTAGACACGCTCCAGCTCTTCAAACAATGGAGTCTCGTTGTAAAAGTCCGGATCCTTCCATTTCAGAGGATGGCGGGTGGGTGCCTCGAGACTGCCTTCACGTGACGATATCGGTGTATTGCTCATCGTTGATTTCCCTGGTCCATAAAAACAAAGGGGCGCAGTTGCGCCCCTTTTACCTAAACAACCTTGGGGCTGCTACCAGTGTTTGTTAAACGGTTTCGTTTAGTCCAGGTTGTCCAGGGCTTTTTGGAAACGGTTTGCATGGGAACGCTCCGCCTTGCCCAGGGTTTCAAACCAGTCAGCAATTTCATCGAAACCTTCTTCGCGCGCGGTGCTGGCCATACCCGGATACATGTCGGTGTATTCGTGTGTTTCGCCGGCGACGGCCGCCTTGAGGTTATCACTGGTGCCGCCGATGGGCAGGCCGGTTGCAGGATCACCGGTCTCTTCCAGGTACTCCAGGTGGCCGTGGGCATGTCCTGTTTCACCTTCTGCCGTGGAGCGGAATACGGTGGCAACATCGTTGTAGCCTTCGATATCGGCCTTGGCAGCGAAGTACAGGTAGCGCCTGTTTGCCTGTGACTCACCGGCAAATGCATCTTTCAAATTCTGTTCTGTCTTACTTCCTTTCAGTGACATGTTTTATCCTCCAAATATTTCACTCTAACCGGATTGGCTATGGATGAATCATAATCCTGTTTTGTCCATTGGTGAAATTATTTTTTACAATCATTTCGATAGGCAATGCCAATGCTGCTAGCGGTATGATCATCTTGGTGATAGCTTCGTGTTTAAGGTAGCATGACCCCTCGAATTGATGTGGCGGGGTTAGCATGCACAGGTTGGTTTCCTTGGGTTTTTTCTTGTTGTTGGTTGTAATAGCCGCCGCTGTGGGCGGCCAGTTTACCGGCGGCGAATGGTATCAGGCTGTAAACCAGCCCTCCTGGAACCCGCCGGCAATGCTGATGGCCTCGGTTTGGGCAGTGCTCTACACACTCATGGCGGTATCGGCGTGGATGGTGTGGGACACGGTGCGGGGTCTCGCAGCCGTTCCACTGGCCATGTGGAGCCTGCAACTACTGCTGAGTATCTGCTGGTCATGGATGTATTTCGGCTTACACCGCCCCGGTTGGGCGCTGGGAGTTATGACTTTGTGGCTGTTGGTCGTGCTGGCTGTGGTCAAGCTGTTCAGGCCGATCAAGCTGGAAGCGTCCAGCCTGATGATGCCGGTGGCCGCCTGGATGCTGTTTTCCTGGGTTCTGGGAGTCGTCCAATGGCGTCTTAACGGCGGCGGCCTGGGATCTATATTCTAACTACCCCGGTTAATAAACAGGGACAGTCATCCACCGATCAACTGGCCGATACGGCCGGTCAGTATCGCCAAGTAATTTCCCAATGCGTAGCCGATCAGGGCCATCAGGATGGATGCCGGCACCAGTGTTTCACGGTGGTGCGCAGCGACAATGGGAGCAGATGCCGCGCCACCAATGTTGGCGGCTGAGGCGATTGCCACGGTGTGCAGATCGACCCTGAACAACCATGCGCCCACGAGGATGAAGGCGCCATGTATGAAAATCCAGACATAAGCCATCATCACGAACGCGCCAATTGTCGAGAAACTCGCATCACTCAGGTCCATGGTGGCGCCGACGCGTGCGACATAGACATAAATGATTGCCATCGCGATCGGCTGGGCAGCGGGCAAACGCCGCGCCGGTGTAACCGATGCAATCAGTGCAAATGTGGTCACCAGCAATATCAGCCAGGTACCCGCAGTAATAACCGTGGCGCCGCCAACTACCACAGGGGGCAGTATTTCGGAAAGACCCAGCGCAATCCAGGTAAAACCGATGGCAAGCAAAGCCAGGTAGAGCAGGCTGGTCATATTCGGGGCACTGTCCCTGCTATCAAACTTTGCTGCAGCGTTCTCCATCTGCGCAATCCGGTTTTCAGGTACTTTCATCCAACGGTTGAAATGGTCCGCGAATGCCTTGGATCCGAGCAGGATGGGTAACCAGACCAGGTACACCATCTGGTCAGCCGCCGCCGCCATGGTCAGGTCCCCGGCCGTACCTTCGAGACCCGCGTGGGCCGCGGTCATATTGCCGGTGCCACCAATCCAGCTACCGGCCAATGTACCAAAGGCCCGCCAACTATCTTCCGGAAGCGGGAAGTAAGGCGCCCATTGAATCGACTGTCCGAGCGTGTAGGCCAGCACCCCGCCAAAAACTACACCGATACTGCCGATCAGCATGACAAAAACACCCTTACCCATGATCCGGACTGCGCCGAGCACGTCGACCTTGATCAGCATCAGCACGATAAACATCGGCAACCCGTATTTGCGCAGAAAATCATATGCGCCATTTTCAAAAGGAATGACGCCAAAGTTCGACAGCAATACCGGCGAGGCATAGATGAAAATCAGTGGCGGCAGGTATTCGAACAATTTCCAGCGCGTACGCTGTTCGAGCCAGAACCAGAATGCGACAACCGAGATCAGCACGGTCATGACCCCGGCAGGAGATGAAATGAGAGTTGTGTCCACTTTATTCTTCCACTTTATTGAACGGGTTTACGTACGCCATCAAGAAGCTTACAGGCTAAATCGATGCTGTCCAGTAATCTTGGTGTCGCCTGGCTGATCTCATCCGCCGGCAAATATAGCATCGTTCCTTTTTGAACGGCCTGTAATTGCTGCCAGTGCCGCCAGGCTGACAGGCCGGGTTCTTCGCCCGGAGTTTCGGGGGATATCATAGCCTGCGGGTCTGCCAGGATCACTGACTCGCGGCTGATTTGCGGCGCAAGAACCGGCAGGTCTGAAAATACATTATGGCCCCCGCATACTTCCAGCCCGCGGCTGATGATGTGCTGACCATTGATCGTATACAACGGGCGGGCTGAGACCTGGTAAAAATACTCCACGGTTGTCTTGCCTGTATTGTCCTGCTTCAGGTTGGTGAGTTTTTGTTGCAACTGCCGGGCAACTTTTACGCCAAAGTCTTCGGTGCCCGCGGCTATGGAAATACTTTTTACGGCCCCGGCTATTTCTTCCGGCCTTGTGATCTCCATCTGCCAAACGCTTATCCCCAGTTGTTCCAGTTTCTGCAAGGCGGATTGGGGGTTTCCGGATTTCCATGCAATCACCAGGTCGGGCGCAAATTCAACAATACGCTCAAGATCGATACGGAAAGCGTCACCCACGCGGGGCAGTTGCTTGACCGGTGCAGGAAAATTGCTGTATTCGACCACGGCGACAAGACTGTCGCCCGCCCCGGCGGCAAATACCAATTCTGCGAGGTTGGGTGCAAGGGTAACGATACGGCGGGCCGGCCCCGGCAGTACCAGGGTTTCGCCGCCAGCCTGGGTCAATTGAACACTGGAATCCGCCACCTGGGTAGTGCCCATGCCGGCTACAGCAATCATTACGATTGTCAAGCGACCGCAGATCGTTCGAAACCGGCCGTTCGAGGCGGGTCTAGGCAATCACATCCACCAGCAGCAGGATGGCCAAAACCGTGGCCCAAACTCCGAGTGAGCGCCATACCAGGTCCATGGCCAGCTTGATGGTTACCATGGGGCCTTTAAGCTCGTCTGCGTAACCATCGGTTTGCGCGTGACCGGTCTTGACTATGGTGCGCGCGCTGGTAAGCATGAAATCGTTATTACCGTCAAACAAACCATGGCCCCGCTCATCGTGGTAGCACTTCCACGCACGGTAAACGGAATCGAAATCCGTTGCTACGGCGAGTGCCAGGGTCATCAATTGGGCGACAGGCCACTCCATGACCTGAACCAGCCGTGCGATCAGGTCTCGTTGTTCTTCGTGCAGGCCAATTTCGTTCTCCTTCAGCCAGACGGCCAACCGGTATAGCAGGGCGCCGTATATGCCCAGTACGGCAAACCAGAAGATAATTCCAAACCAGCGTTTCAGTGCCTTGCTGAAAACCGCGTTGATTGCGGCAGTCTGGCAGGCGCCTTTTTCTTCCGGCACAGGACCATCCAGCAGTGTCTCCAGGGCTTCTGTCTGTTCCTCCTGGTTCTCTGCCCGGATAACCTTGCGTACATCGATGTCCAGGTCGCGGGGGCCAAATGTATAAACCAGCATGACGATGGCGAGCAGGAATTCACCGATATGTCCAAGTGTTGAAAACATCAGTCTGTCGACGAGATATGCGGCAAGCAGCGGCAGACCGAGCAGGGTCAGAAAACCGGTAATGCCGTTCCAGCCAGGCAGCTTCCCCAGATTGTCGTTACAAAATTTTGTAAATGATTCAAACCATCCAAAGCGCCGCAGCTGACGCAGCTCGCGTACAAAATGGCAGAGGGCAAATGCAATCAGTATTGAAATAATGGTCATCAATCAATGCCTTTCAGGGAGATCATGATCCCAGCCCGCCACCACCCAATGTGGCAGCCCGTATATTCTAACAGTTTGGTGCGGCGATTTTCATGGCCCGCTGCTTGCGCACCAGTTCTTCAAGATCACCTCCGCCATTTTTACGGAACCAGTCGGCCAGCAGCCTGAAGGCGATGGATACCGGTGGTGACAAACGCACCTCATCCGCAAGTACGGCTTGAGTCAGTGCTTCCACGGTAAACCAGCGTGCCTCATCGACTTCGCCGCTGCTGCCGCATTCCAGGTTGACGGCTTCCGCATAAAAACCGCACATTGCCGACGCTGGAAAAGGCCAGGGCTGGGAAGAGACATAACGTATACTGGCCAACTGCACCTGTACCTCTTCGTACACTTCACGGACCACGGCGTCCTCGAGGCTCTCACCAGGTTCAACGAAGCCGGCCAGCGTGGAAAACTGCTTGGGCGGCCACTTCACGTTGCGCCCCAGAAGGCAGGAGTTTTTGTGGGTCACCAACACGATGATGGCTGGGTCGATACGCGGGTAGGATTCACGGGCGCACTCCTCGTTGCTGCACACCATTCGGTGGCCGGCTGAGCGTAACAGGTTTTGACTGCCGCACACACCGCAAAACGCGTGACGGTGTTGCCAGTAATGCAGGGCCTTGGCATAGGCGAGTATGCCTGCGTGCTTGGCCGCCATGTATATGGAAGCCCTGCGCAGGTCGGCGAACTTCGCCGCCGGAAACTTTTCGAGGATGATGTCTTTCTGCCCGTCGGTGACCGAAACCGCAAAGTATTCCCGCTCTCCATCACTCCCCAGCAAGGTGGGCGGCTGGATGCGGTCCGGTTCAGGCAGGTCGTCCGGCGACAGGTAAATTGCTATGGTGCCATCGTCGCCCCGTTCCAGAAGGCTGCGGCTGCGCCACAAGGGAACCAGACGGGTTTTCGGGTTTTTCAGTGTATCGGATACCCATTGCGAATCATCGCGTAGCTCAACTTCGCGGTTTAGACGGACAGATGTGAAACGATTGCGTTTTGAGCGGGTGAGGTGGTCCGTGCCGGACGCCTTCATATGGCTTAGACCGAGAATGAAGAACCGCAACCGCAAGTGGTCGCAGCATTGGGGTTGCGAATGACAAACTGGGCGCCCTGCAGGTCTTCGCTGTAATCCACCTCTGCCCCCATCAGGTACTGGAAGCTCAACGGGTCGACCAGCAGTGTTACGCCCTCGTTACTGATGGCGATATCGTCCTCGGCGCTTTCCTCGTCAAATGTAAAGCCATACTGAAAACCGGAACAGCCGCCACCTGAAATGTACACACGCAGTTTGAGCTCCGGATTGTGCTCCTCCATGATCAGTTCCATGACCTTCCTGGCGGCAGCATCCGTAAATTTGATTGCGTCTGTTGGTATCTCGTTTTGCATTTGGTTTTCTGTGTTTCCTTTGACTGTTAACTATGGCGGTTCGGCGGGGCTTTTTCAATCTTCCGGTGTAGACTCGGGCGAAGTTTCACCGGCGGTGCCGGTTTCGGCCAGGTTGAAAAGACTAGTCCATTCCATGGACTGTTCCACCGGTGTGCGTAAACTTTTTGATCTCAAGCGTATGGTCAACAGTGTTGGTTCAAAGCCCTCGGGCAATGTAACCAGTCGTTCGAGCTGTTGAAAATACTTGAACTGAAATGCCAGGGGTTCTGCCGAATCAGCCAGTAGTTGCTCTTCGGTGAGGTGTGCGGCGACACCATGTTGAATACCGTCCAACCCAAGCTGGACCCGGCCTGATATGACGGCGGCCCAACGCAGATTTTGCGTCAACGTGAAAATGATCCGGTAGACCCGGGGTGAATGTGTGGTCTGCAGTTCCAGGTAATGAACCGCCAACGGAGCCTGTGAACCATTGGCGCCACCCAGGCGGCGGTAAAAGGCCAGGTCGGCCTGCAAACTGGCAATCGCGTCCTGGCGCTCCTTTTCGGATTCACGTAGCAGGGCATTCGCACGCCGGACGATGTCAGCCTCCTGCCTTGCGATGACGGTACGTTCTTTTTCCGCCTCTAACTGGTTCAATGCATCCTGAAGGTCCTGCTTGAGGGCGCTGACATGGTAGTTGGCATAGATCAACTCGTCGGCGACAAAGTATTTAGCAAAATAAAACAAGCTCAACATGATGAGCACAGCCGGGACTGCTATTAACTGCCATTTTGGAAGATTGGGGTAGTTCATATCCGTGAGGTTCTTCAGGTCTGGATAGCGGTCAAGAAAAAAGCGGCCGAAGCCGCTTATGTTCCTGTAATTTATTATCTCTTTTGTCGAGTATTATAGTTATTCGGCAAGCCCCAACAGGATGGTTCTGCTGTTTATACTCCCTGAATCCGCCTGCGTCAAGTTGACGCGGGTGGTTTTTTTCGTTTTTCACCCCTGAAATGGCTCCAGCCAGTCTCTTTTCGGGTCGCCAAGGACAAAGAAGTAGGGGTTCAAAAACACTTCCTTTCTGTTGTATTCCAGTGGCGAACCGTCGATTTTCACGACCTGCCCACCGGCAGCCTCGACTACCGCCTGCGCCGCACCGGTATCCCATTCACAGGTTGGGCCCAGTCTCGGGTAGAAATCGGCCAGGCCTTCTGCAACCCTGCAAAACTTCAATGAACTGCCCATGCTGATTAACTCGTGGGAGCCGAGTGCTTCAAGCTGCGCGGCGAGCTCAGGGTTGGCATGCGAACGGCTGCCCACGATAATCGCAGGCTTGGCTGCCGGCTGCCTGGTGCTGATGGTTGACGACTCCCCGTTGCCGGCCCGACGGAAAGCCCCTGTGCCGCAGGCTCCGTAAAAACTGGTGTCGGTAACCGGAACATGTACTACGCCCATGACGGGTTTGTGATCCCGGATCAGCGCAATATTGACTGTGAATTCACCATTCCTGCTGATAAATTCCTTGGTGCCGTCCAATGGATCCACCAGCCAGTATTGTTGCCATGCCTGCCGGGTTTTCCATGGAATATCCGCGGACTCCTCGGACAGCACCGGGATCTCCGGCCATAGCCTCGTGAGTTCAGTATTGATCAGTTCATGGCTGGCGAGATCGGCTCTGGTGAGCGGCGAATCATCGGCTTTTTGGGTGATTCCCATGTCACCTTCGTACCATTCCATTATGGCAAGACCGGCGCGCCGGCTGATGTCCACCAGTTTTTCGAGGACATCCAGGGGGTTCTTTTCGGGGTTCATTTTTCTTCCTTTCGCAGGTATTCACGGGCGATGTACAAGGCGGCAATACTGCGGCCTTCGGTACAATCAGGGCGCTGCACCAGCGTGTGCAGGTCAGCCAGCGGCCACGGGACGATCTCAAGCTCCTCCGGTTCGTCCCCCTCCAGTTTTGCGGGATAAAGATCACGCGCCAGCACCACGTGGGTGACATGGGTCATATAACCGGGCGCGAGGCTAAGTGTTGTTAATTCTAAAAGGCTGCCGGCCCCATAGCCGGTTTCTTCCCTGAGTTCCCTCTGTGCGCCTTCCAGTATGCTTTCGCCTGCTTCCAGGCGGCCTTTGACCAGTCCAAGCTCATAGTGATTCAAACCAACGGCGTATTCGTTGACCAGCAACACGGTTTCGTCATCACGCATCGCGATAACGATGACTGCGCCCAGGCCGTGGGTCAAAAGCCTTTCATAGGTACGCTTGTTTCCATTACTGAATTCGAGTTCAAGTTTTTCAACCTTGAACAGGTTGCCTGCGTCATGCTTCCGCCTGGCGTGAATTTTTGGAAGTTTGGCCATAGGGTCAGGTTACGGCCAATTCTTCGGCCAGCACCGCGTGAAGAGCCGGGTTCGCAGCCAGTACCGAAGTCGTGTCCAGGTCCGGTGTGCGGCCTTCAAGATCGGTAAAGACGCCGCCGGCCTCGGTAACGATGACGCACAGGGCGGCAATATCCAGGATATTAACATCAGATTCGATAACGGCATCCAACTGGCCTGCGGCCAGGCGGTGGTAATGGTAATAATCACCGTAACCCCGGGTACGATTGGTGCGGGCAAGCACACGGCCCAGAGATGCCCAGCGCCCGCCTGCGGCCAGGCTCTGGATATTGCCGGTTGAAATGCTGGCCTTGTCAATACCGGCTACCGAGCTGACTTCCAGGCGGCCGTCGGCACTGAAGGCGCCGCCTCCACGAGTTGCCCAGACGAGTTCATTCATCGCCGGCGCACAGGAGACGCCGAGGATCAGTTCACCCCGGTGCATCAGAGCAATCTGGGTTGAAAACATACCGTACCTTTTTACAAAACTCTTGGTGCCGTCGATGGGATCCACCAGCCACAGGTACTCGGTGTCCCTGCCATCTGCACCATACTCTTCTCCAAAGATGCCATGATCCGGAAAGGCGCGGCCGATGGTTTCCCTGATGATCCGCTCAGCAGCTCGGTCAGCCACGGTGACCGGTGTCTGGTCGTCCTTGATTTCGACGTCGAATTCGCCGTTGTAATAGGACAGTATCGATTCACGGGCTGACTCTGCGGCCTGCAATGCGACGTCCAGTAATTCTTCCGGGCTGGTTTTGGTCATGTTGTTCGGCAAGCCATGGTTATCAAGTGAATTTCAAACTCTTGTTGATAAAAGCTGCGGCTTGCAAGGTCGGCCGCGACTGCCCATGATACCAGACTCCCAACGGTTTCAGAGAGCAACACAATGCGCCAGTCACGTGTCTATACACGGCACAGCCTGTCCTCAAGCGGGACGGTCGAATTGGAGGGTCCGGCATGCCATTACCTTTTGCGCGTGCTGAGGTTGTCCACGGGCGGCCTTATCAGCCTTTTTAATGGTGACGGCAAGGATTACCTAGCAGAAATCAGCGAGATACGACGACAAAGTGTGCTGGTCAGGTTGACAGGCTGCGAACGTGCCGACAATGAATCACCGTTAAAAATCACCCTGGTGCAGGCGGTCAGCCGGGGTGAGAGAATGGATTACTCGCTGCAGAAGGCCACCGAGTTGGGAGTCTTCAAAATACAGCCGGTGATCAGTTCCCGTGTTGAAGTAAAGCTGGACGAAAAAAGGGCGGCCAAGCGGCTGGCCCACTGGCAGGCCGTGGTCATCTCGGCCTGTGAGCAAAGTGGCCGGGCGACCGTGCCCGGAGTAAATGCCCCGGTAACACTGGACGACTGGATGGCGGGTGATGATGAATCTCCAAAACTGGTGCTCGACCTGCTGTCTGCGACCAGCCTTTCCTCGGTTTCAATTGCGGGTAACAGCGTTTCCCTGGCCGTAGGACCGGAGGGTGGTTTCACACCTGAAGAAATGGAAGGACTACAGTCTGCAGGCGCCCGGGCTGTCTCTTTCGGCCCAAGAATCTTACGTACAGAAACGGCCGGACCCGCGGCGATTGCGGTGCTGCAATCCATTGCAGGGGACCTTTAGAAATTTCGAAGGAAACGCTGCCGGCCAGGTCAGGCGCTGCCGTATGCCGCCTGCTCCACCACGTGCGTGAGATCGCCCAATTCGGGTATAACGGTTTGTAAATCATCAATACTCACCTTGCTGAAAAGGCCCTTTGGTAACTTGTCTGCCTTTTCTTCAACCAGGCTCTTCGCCGTTACTTTCTTGAGTTTGGGTAGCCCCTGTATCAGCAGTCCGATGTAGTTGACCTGGGTGGACTCACCCAGGGTTTTTATGATCAGGATACGTGTTTTGGGCGTTATGGTGATACGGTCCCAGTTATTGACCAACCGGTCGAA
>CALBDB010000144.1 GCA_937927755.1 uncultured Lysobacterales bacterium | reverse complement strand
GGTTGAGGCCTACGGCCTGACCGAGACTTCTCCCGCCGCCTGTATCAACCCGATGGACCTGGAGGAGTATAACGGCACCATTGGCCTGCCCATTTCTTCCACCGATTGCGCCATCATGAATGACGAAGGTGAACTGCTGCCGCAGGGTGAGAGGGGCGAACTGGTCATCCGTGGACCACAGGTCATGAAAGGTTACTGGCAGCGGCCTGAAGCTACCAGTGAAGTACTCGACGTGGATGGATGGCTGCACACCGGCGATATTGCATTAATGAACGAGCAGGGTTATTTCAAGATTGTAGACCGTAAAAAAGACATGATCCTGGTATCGGGATTCAATGTTTACCCAAACGAAATTGAGGACGTTGTCGCACTGCATCCAAAGGTACTGGAGGTCGCAGCTATCGGTGTGCCGGATGAAAAATCGGGTGAATCGGTCAGCCTGTTCATAGTCAAGAAAGACCCGGACCTGACAAAAGACGAGGTCATGGCTTTTTGTAAAGAAAACCTGACCGGCTACAAACGGCCACGTTATGTCGAATTCATGGATGACCTGCCAAAGTCCAATGTTGGCAAGATTTTACGAAGAGAGTTGAGGGACAGCCAGGTTTCGTAACTGCTGGACCGGGGAGCGAGTCGCTGGAGTGAGCGGCTAGTTTCCGCCATCTGTTTTGCTTCGGGTTTTGAGCGCCAGAGCGTGCATGGCCTTGTCTTCACCATAACGCCTGTTGATTTCATCCAGGGTTTTATCCAGTGCTTTTTGTGTGGGCGAACCAATATCCTCACCCTGCCCGCCATGTTCCTCAAGTCCGCTCAGACCCACACCCAGTAAACGGACCGGGGTGTTTGCATGTTCATCTAACCAGGTTTGCAGCAGCGCGCGGACCTGCTTGAATAAGAGTTGACTGCTGGACGTCGGAGCTGCGAGGCTGCGACTGCGCGTCACGGTGCGGAACCGGTGGTCCCGGATCTTGATCTGGATAGTCCGGGCTAACAGGCCCTGGGAGCGCAGGCGTCTTGTCACGGAATCCGACTGTCGTTGTAATTCGGCCAATAGCTCCCCTGGCCTGGAAATATCCTGAGCAAACGTCACTTCCCTGCTGAGGGATTTATCCGGCTTCGAGGATATCACCTCACGTTCGTCCTCGCCCCGGGCCAATGCCAGGAAATGATTGCTGCGTTTACCGAAAACCTGGCCGAGGACATCCGGGTCGGCCTTGCGAAGCTGACCGATGGTAAGGATACCCAGCTTTTGAATTTTCGGCAGGGTTCGCTTACCGATACCCCACACCCTGCTCACCGGCATCGGGTCGAGGAATGCGAGCACGCCGTCCCGTGGTACATGGACGAACCCCCTTGGTTTGCCGGCATCCGACGCAAGCTTCGCCAGGTACTTGTTATGCGCCATGCCCACCGATGCATGCAGACCCGTTCGTTCCAGGATTTCGGTGCGCAGGAATGCGCCAATTGTCTCAATGCTGCCCATCAGGGCCTGGCTTGCCGTTACATCGAGGAAGGCTTCATCCAGCGAGAGACCTTCAACTTCGGGGCTCACCCGGTTAAATACCCGGAACACTTCTGCAGATACTTCCCGGTAGCGGGACATCCTCACCGGCAAAATTATCGCCTGGGGGCATAGCCTGCGCGCCTGGGCCATCGGCATAGCTGAATGCACGCCAAATTTGCGAACCTCGTAGCTGGCCGCCGCTACGACACCACGCGTACCCGTTCCGCCAACGATCAGTGGCTGGCCCCTGTATTGCGGATTGTCGTACTGTTCCACCGACGCATAAAAGGCATCCATATCCACGTGGATGATGGCTCTTTCGCGAGTTTTTTCGGAATCTGTATTTGCGATTGGTGTCACAGTGCGGTCATTATATCGGCATGAACACGATGACCACAGGGACTGGAGAAAGCTCACGGGTTCCGCTGGATGAATTTCCCATCCTGAAACAGGGGCATTATGCCAACCACGCGGCAATAGCGCCGTGGCCCCGTGCAGCCTCGTTGGCGGTGGTGGAGTTTGCCCAGGAAAACTCCCTGGTCGGCCCTGAATACTATAGCCGCTGGCTAATGGTCGAGAGGCAGCTGCGGAAAAGACTGGCCGGGCTCTTGAATGCGGCTTCAGCAAATGACATCGCGCTTTTGAAAAATACGACCGATGGAATATGCACAGTGGCCAATGGAATCGACTGGCGCGCCGGAGACAACCTGGTTACCCCAGCCGATGAGTTTCCTTCAAATCGTCTTCCCTGGCTGGCGTTACAGCACAGGGGTGTGGAAGTGCGTGAGGTAGACATACGCGCCACGGATGAGCCGGAGCAGGCCTTGCTGGCTCGCATGGACAGCAGGACCCGCCTGCTGACTGTCAGCGCCGTGCAATGGACCGACGGACTCCGCCTGCAACTGGAGACCCTGGGTAAGGCCTGTGCATCGCAGGGCGTACTATTTTTTGTAGACGCAATCCAGCAACTGGGCGCCATGCAAATGGACGTCGAGCGCTGCGGCATTGATTTCCTCGCTGCTGATGGCCACAAGTGGCTATTGGCGCCCGAAGGTATCGCGGTGTTTTATTGCCGCGAGAGTGTGCGTGAGCAGTTATCGCTGCTGCAACAAGGCTGGCGCATGGTGGATACACCCTATCAGTTCAATCGTGAATCATGGGAACCCAGCAAATCAGCCGGGCGATTCGAGGCCGGCAGCCCCAACATGCTGGGCCAGGTGGCATTGCACGCTTCAGTCGGCCTGCTGCAGGATGTCGGCATGCAACATGTAGAAGCCTGTGTTACTGCCAATTCACTCGCGCTGTCACGCGGCCTGCAAGATGTGCCGGGGCTTGAACTGGTCAGGCCATTTGACGCAAACAGGGTTTCGGGAATTGTCAGCTTTGTGCCGCGCGGCGGTGATGCGGCCAAAGTTCATTCGGCGTTGAAAAGCAGACAATTGAGTTGTGCCGTACGTGGGGATGCGATACGCCTGTCCCCGCACTTCTACCAGCTTGGGCAGCCAGTTCAGGAAATGCTGTCACTTATCACAGACATACTGCCTAATAATTAAGGTTAAATATATTTAATATCTATTTGATATATATTAATTACATTGTATGTGTGCGTTTCTCGCCCTTGATCATCTGTGCGAGGTGTGACTCGATAATTGTCCTGGCATGCGCGCCGTCTGAGGTATCACCAAACTGCACACCGATTCCGGGCCTTCTGCTGCCCTGCGCACCGGGCGGCGTTACCCAAACGACCTTGCCTGGAATGGGCAGCCGCTCCTCCAGTTCCATGATGGTCAGCAGCAGAAAAACCTCATCACCCAGCGCGTAACGCTTGGTGCTTTGTACGAAGAGGCCACCACCCTGCACAAATGGCATATATGCGCTGTACAAGGTTTGACGGTCCTTGATGGATAATGAAAGTATTCCCTGCTGTGTCATGCCTTGGTCCTCTTTAGCCGTGTTTCTCTTGGAACGTTGTTGCCCGTCTCATATGATCTGTTCTGCCCATCTTATCAGCCAATCCTGCAGAAGTAATTCCCCACGTACCTGGGTGGCCGACAAACGCCGGTTTTCGTCAGCCTGGCGTTGTAATTTCAAAAGCGCCTTGTCGCCCAATTGCACGTCTGCGGGTAACCAGTTTACAGGCGACCCTGTCATCAGGGATTTTATGACATCTCCCGTGCACATGGATAGCCAGCGCCACAGGTCGACCGGATTCAACTGATTGAGCTGATGGCTGAACATGGATACGGCAGCAGGCCTTCCCAGTAGTATGGACAAGCCGTCACGTACCTGTTTGTATGCGTCAAGCTCCGGTGACGCAAGATAATGTGCGGCCCGCAATGGGCTGCCCCCGGCCGCCTGCAGGGCCTCGCTGACCTCGCCGGCAGGTCGGCCACTGCTGTCTTTCAGCCATTCCAGGGCAACCTCGTCGCCAGGCTGGCTGACGGAAATGGTCTGGCAGCGGCTGCGAATGGTGACCGGCAAACTGCCGGGATTATCAGTGACAAGGATCAGGACGGTGTCTCCGGAAGGTTCTTCAAGACTCTTTAGCAGTGCGTTCGCGGAAGCGCCGTTCATGGCGTCTGCAGGTTGGATCAGTGCCACTTTTCGAAAACTGATCGAGGTGGTCAGATCCAGCTTGCCTATCATGTCCCGAACCTGGTCCACCTTGATAACCACGCTGTCATCTTCCGGGTGCAGCCTGAAATAGTCCGGGTGCGCCTGGCCTTCGAGCAGTTTACAGGACCGGCATTTACCACAGGCCTGCGCCTCGGATTCACAACACAAAAGCCTGGCTGCCATTGCATCGGCAAGTGCATTTTTACCACAACCGGATGGACCCTGGATGAGCAGTGCGTGCGCAAGCCTGTCATCATTGATCCGCCGCATAAAAAATGACCAGTGGCCGTCGAGCCACGGATAGATTACGGCTGCACCTGTGCCGGCAGTCTCATTCATAACCCGGGCATCTCCTCCAGGGCACGCCTGACCTGTTGCCAGACGGGCTCTTCGCCCTGGCTTGCATCGATCACGCGGAACCGGCCGGGATTTGCCGCGGCCCGTTCGAGGTAGGCATTTCTGACCCTCTCGAAGAACCG
The DNA here is from genome assembly GCA_937927755.1 of uncultured Lysobacterales bacterium. Classification (GTDB taxonomy): domain Bacteria; phylum Pseudomonadota; class Gammaproteobacteria; order Xanthomonadales; family SZUA-36; genus SZUA-36. The sequence goes on along the minus strand of CALBDB010000144.1, from coordinate 1,389 downwards.
TACGGACTCAGCTTCAAAACGATCGGCTTCACCACGTCCGGCCACCCTCGCCATGCCGAGTTCAACCGGTATATCAAACAACAGCGTCAGGTCCGGCTGCAAGCCCGCCAAAACGATCTGCTCGACCTGCCTGACGGCTTCCGCGCCCAGTCCCCGGCCACCACCCTGGTAGGCGTAACTGGCGTCAGCAAAGCGGTCGCTGACGACGACAGTGCCTGAATCCAGCGCCGGCAGTATAACCTCCTGCACCAACTGGGAACGGGCTGCGAACATCATCAGCAACTCTGCGGTCGGATTCAGCCCGGCATTACGGGTATCCAGCAGTACCTGCCTGATTTGCTCTGAAACTTTCGTGCCGCCCGGTTCGCGGGTCTCCACGACGGTTTTGCCGCGCCCCAGCAACCAGTCGACAATCCGCCTTTGCTGGGTGCTCTTTCCCGCGCCTTCGCCGCCTTCCAGGGTGATGAAAAATCCCTTCTTCATTCTTTAATCCCCGCCATCGTCAGTGATGTTATTTTTTGAATTTTTTATCAACTGCCTGACCGCCTTGTTGTGGTCTTCAAGTGTACTTGAAAATGTATGGCCACCCTGCCCGTTGGCAACAAAAAACATGGCTTCACCCGCTGCCGGATGCGCCGCAGCCTGCAATGACGCCAGGCCGGGTAATGCTATCGGGCCCGGTGGCAGCCCGTGGCGGGTGTAGGTGTTGTAGGGTGTGTCCCTCTTGATGTCCGCCCGGCGGATATTGCCGTCATATGATTCACCCATGCCGTAGATCACCGTTGGGTCTGTTTCCAGGCGCCAGCGTTTTTGCAGGCGGCGGACAAACACACCGGCGATATCCATCCTTTCGCTTTCCAGTGATGTCTCTTTCTCAATAATAGAAGCCATGGTCAGCAATTCGTACGGTGTTTCGAATGGCAGACCTGTGTCACGTCCGGCCCAGGTCAAGTCAAGTGCTTCTTTCATGTCCGCATGGGCGCGTCTTAAAATGTCCAGGTCTGAATCGCCGCGAATAAACAGGTATGTTTCCGGCAGGAACCAGCCTTCGGGGTTGCCTTCGGGTAAGCCAGCCATACCCTCCAGTCCCGTTGATGATTCAATACTGTGTTGCAGCACAGGATCGGCGCCCAGGGCAGCAAGCAACTGCTTTACAGTCCAGCCCTCCACTATGGTAAACCGGTAGGTGACAACTTTTCCGGAGGCCAGCAAATCCAGGAGATGGGGCGGGGACAGGCCTGCTAACAATTGATACTCGCCGGTTTTGATGGTGACCTTGTGCAAGCGACCCAATAATCGCCAGCGCCAGTCCATACGCGTAAAACCCTGTTGCTCAAGCTCCGCGACCATGGACCTTATGTTTGTGCCTGGTTCAACGTTCAACACGTA
>CALBDB010000143.1 GCA_937927755.1 uncultured Lysobacterales bacterium | reverse complement strand
GATCGATTTTGATGCTTTTACAGGGTTTCTGGCCTATACTTAATATAGCACGCTGAGCATTCAGGACTTGGTGTGTGCGTTAATACAACGTGACTTGCGACATCTGCCGTCAAGCACGGTTTCACTCAATGTTCAAAGGAGGAAGCCATGGCTATCGCAACAACATTGAAATCATTCCTTGAGGATCACCATGTCGAATACGACATGGTAAAACACGTTCATTCATCAACCGCTCTCGAGTCTGCCCATGCAGCCCACGTACCCAGCCACCAGGTGGCCAAGGCCGTGGTGCTGGAAGATGAGAAGGGCTATATCGTCAGTGTCATGCCATCGACTAATCGGGTGGACCTTGAATGGGTCAATGAGACCCTGGGTCGTAATCTCGAAATGGCCACTGAGGAGGAGTTGCCCAACCTTTTCCAGGACTGTGATCTTGGTGCCGTACCGGCACTGAGTAACGCCTATGGGCTGGATGTCATCTGGGATGAGCAGTTAACCAATGCCTCGGAGATCTATATCGAAGCTGGCGACCATGAGAACCTGGTCCATATACATGGTGATGAGTTCTGCAAACTGATGGAGGACCTGCCGCATGCCATCATCAGTGCCGGCAGGGACTACAGGAGGTGGATCAGCGAATAGACAGGGTATTGCAACACCCCTGCGGGGAACAGGCAGGTGTTTGCAAAGACAATGAATCAGGGGTTTGGTTGACTTTGTGAGAGTATTACGTTCTTCATGATTTCTTCGGTCAGCTTGCCCGCTTTTTCGTCGAACTTTGCGGTCCGGTTATAAATATAATCTGCGGCGTCAAATTGCCGATCGAATTCTTTTGAATCAACCTCTTCGTCAAACATGCGCTGGTAAGCATCCAGTTTGCCGCCAACCGACGCAATTGCCTCCTCGGTCAGGCGCTCAAGCTCCTTGTCAAAAAGCTCGTACTCCATGACGTTGCGGATGCGTATCGTGTAGGTCCTGTATTCCTGCAGGTGGGCCGCAAGTGCCTCATTTTCCGCCCGGTTCGAGTAAGCAATCGCATCGGCGATCGCGTTGCGTATGATAATTGCGTCCTCGGTGATGGCGTTCATATCCACCATGCTGACCAGCACCGGGTTATCCGCATTGATAGCAACCAGGCTGGCCTGGATATCGTCATTGGATTCCTGCGCGAAACCAAGCAGGTAAGCGGCGCCGGCCAACATGGTTTCCTGGTCGACGATACGGATCAAGGGTGTCTTGTAATCATCAGGGCCCAGGCGTGGAGCCGACTTGTCCTCGTTGTTGCTCTCCATTGCTGCGAGCGCATTCAACAATTCAGTATTCGCACCACCTGATATCAACAGCACCAGGCTCAGTTGGCGGTACTGTTCGCCGGGGGGCAGCCTGTCCAGTTCGTCAAACCGGAAGCTGCCATTGGCGCCTGCCGTGGCGATCAGGAAGAATGCGGCCAGCAGATAGGGTTTCACCTGGCTGCTCACGGGCTCGTAAGTCCCCGTTCTTCGCTGACGGAGGCAAATCTGATACTTTGCAGGCTTGCGGCGCTGCCCTTGCCTACATCCACGCCGGCCCTGTACTTCCGCAGCCTGGGTGGCTCACCGGCTTTCTCAACACGTACAACGCCATCCGGAATTCCATTTTTGAATTCCCCCTCGTAGTAGGTCGCGCCAACCTGCCCTCCCCGCTGGATGATCATGCCGCCGGAACCCGATGCCAATCCTTTGCGCGCGTCGCCTATAAACTCCAGTGTATCTCCCCTGTCGTTCACTATCAGCCCATACCCCCTGCCCGAGGCCATTCCATCGGCGCAAACGCCGTACCAGCGTCCGGCCCGGCTGAACTCGGGGTGGCTGAAGCGGCATTGCTGATCGACGTTGATCTGCATCGACCTTACGCGCGACTGGTACAGGCTCAGCGTCTTGTTTCTGAATTCGGCAAAACCGCGTGCGGTTATCACCTCTTTCGACTCCAGCCATTCCATCTGCACTGACATCTGACGGTCAAACGCGGGCGCCATGCGGGCAAGGAAATAGCGGTTGACTTCTTTTGACTCGGTTTTGGTTTCCAACGTCTTGTGCATCGCCCAACCTGATCCGGCCAGGGCCGCCCCGGACGCAACGGTCACCGCTGTCGCACTGGCTGCGGTGGAAGCAACGGCGCCGTATACGGAACCCGCCAATGCGACCACTGCCACTGCGGTGGTGATGTTCTGCTTGCGGGCCAGCTGCCGCCGCTGCTCGAGCATGCGATATTCCGCGGCAATAATTTTGCGCATCTTGGAGCCATAATTGCCGTGGTAGGTTCCGTCGTAAATGCTGTCGGATTGCGCAGCCAGGAATTCACGTTCCGCACCGATCAATGCCTCGGCCAGTTGCAGGCGTGCCCGGACGCTCTCATTATCGGATTGTACAAAAAAGACCTTGGCAAGTTCGGGATCGAAGCGCTCCAGCGCGGCCTGGCGAGCAAAAAAGGTCGCCTTTTCATGATCGACTGAATTCAGTATGTCAATTATCCTGGTGCCCGCGCCTTTTACAAAGCCGTTCACGAAAGGATCGACCGATGCATCATCGGGCAAGGCGGCGATCACCTCACCGTTCATTTGAATTTTTTCCAACGAGTAAAGCTCGATGGCGGCCACCTGTTGGGCGCCGTCGACGCTGCCCTTCAGTGGCAGGTTGAGTGTGGCCTCGTCACGCTCGCGCAGAAACGAGACAAAGCCCAGAGATGAACCGGGTTCCTGCGGTATGTCATTGATGCGCGCCCTGAGGCTGTTCTCGGCCTCTTTGCGCGTCTGCCGCCAGGCTGAACTCATCAACGGCGGGCTGGAAACCAGCAACCCACCCAGCGAAGGTTGTATCCAGCGACTGCTTTTTACCACCACCAGCGGCGTCACGAGGTCGCCAAAGGTCACTGGCGGTGAATTCATAAGTTCATTTACGTCCGGAAAGGAGTAGATATTGAAATCGATGGTCAGGACACTTGGGATTTGCTCGGTACCGAGTATCGGCCGGCTATACAGGCCCCGTTCTTTTTCCCAATCGATGATGTGCGGGGATAACAGCACCGAGTTTTCCGGCAGGATGCTTTTTAACTCTTGGTACAGCGACATCGCGTAATAACTGGATTTCTCGATTACGGATTGCGCGACCCTGGAAGTCTGGCGACTGCCGTGCACTGCGTAAGGCACCTCACCGCCGATGGCGTTGATGGCAAAGGAACTGACATACAGGTTTTCCGCATTGGCGTGGATCATGGCCGGGTAACGGATGATAACCATCGCAGAGGCTTCGGATGACTCCTGGCTGGAGACCTGGCCGCGCTCAAGACTGGAGAATACCGAGGTATCCTTGCCTTTGGCCGTTCCGGCGCAACCACTGGTGACCAGCATGACGAATACCATCGTGGCAAGCGCCAAAATACCGAATGGAAAACAGGAAATTGTGTGGAACCTGGAAACTTTACTCAATATGCGGGCCACCTGGTTAACAGGATTATTTGGAACAGTTAGAGAGGATAAGGTTCCTTTCCTTCAAGTTCAATTCACACAGGTCAATCCGACCACACCTGTAATTTTCACCGTGGCCGAAATATTCAGGCCCTCGGTGGTATCCAGGGTAATGGTGATAGGGCTATAAATGCAGGCACCCGCAGGGTAGGAAATTGTTATGCGGCTCAAACCAGGTCTAATCATTGATATTAAGAAACTCATCCGGAACCGGTTGCTCCGTTATGATTTCCTGTAAAACCGGTATCAACATGGCACCATCTGCATCCGTCAAACCACCAAAGAAGATATTACCCCAGTCATCATAATCACCCAGGATGGTCAGCGTGCCACCGCATGTGCTGTTACCGCTGGAATTGACATCAAAACTTACCGAGCTTTCAATTGTTTCATTGCCATTCCAATCATATGGAAAACCAGGTCCACAGGTTCCATTAAATTCGTTCAGGTTGTTTTCATTCAATTGGATGCGTTCACCGATTGAATAATCAAGTATTCCATCCCCGTCAGGTGTGCAGTTGTTGTCTACTCCAGGGAACTGGTACTTGTAGTTCATCACCGAGTTATAGTTTGGCTTCCAGTTACATTCCTCATTTCCGCCATGGCGCAGGTTCAGGTTATGTCCGACCTCATGCAGGATGGTATGAGCTACATTGCTATCCGAGTAAGCACAATAGAGCGAAACAATAAGGTCGTCACCCGGTAACTCGGCCTGTCCCGAACTGACGCTGTCGGTATTGTAGCGATGTGGCAATAGTACGTAGCGGAAGTAACCGTTGCGGTTGGATGCAAAATTGGAGGCCTTGTAGCCCAGGAAGTCGCCACCACCAACCCCGCCTGCGATAACACCGTCGGCATCAGCAATCAGGTTGCCACCGGAAAATACTCCGCCCTGCCCGTAATCGCTGATCAGGTTTACACCGGTAATGCCGTCGGGGTTCATCACTGGCGAATTTGCGAATGCAGCGTTGGCGGATGCTATTGCGGCTGCAGTTGGGCGATGCGTGTGTGCACCGCAATCGATATTGTCATCAAACCAGTCGTACTCGAGCAACAGGTCTTTGTGCACGGGGCTCGCTCCCATTCCGGGAAGATCAAGACCATCTATTGTTCCCAGCACCTCATCACCATCCTTGATGCCGTCCCCATCCGTGTCCGGATTGGCCGGGTCGGTACCGGTATTGCTCAGACCAATGTAAATCCCGGTATTGGTTTCTACAGAATCGGCTAAACGGTCGTTATCCGTGTCTACCGGGATAGTTTCACATAGCAAGTTACATACGGTCTCTACCTGATCAAGGCATACATCGTCAAAAGCGGTGTTGCAGCAATGGTTATCTCCATCACATATCTGGTCAACGCAGGTGTGACACCCGTATGGCATTGGGGTCTCACTGGTCATGCACAGGCTTTGACCACAAACATTTGCATCCAGGGTCGCGCCCAACTCCACCGTGAAACCCGGCAGGAACTCGATCTCCCAGCCACTGGAGGCGATTACAGATGAGCCACTCGCCGCTACATAATCCGGACCCAGCACCAGGATCTCACAAGCTTCGCGCAGAGCGGTGGAAACCTCGGTCCCCGCGACCATTATCACGTTACAGAAAATTGGATCAGTCAAGGTATCGGTGTCAGTGGCGCTGTCATTGCTACTGTCGACATCGCCTGCAAAACTGACGGTTGCCGTGTTAACCAGCGATCCGGTGGCTGCGACTGCAATTGTGCAATCAGCCGTGTAAGTGGCACTGCCACCGACCGGGACGTCTACCGTGTCGCTGATATCGCCGGAGCCCGAATCCGCGCAGCTACCTCCGCCGGCACCAACACAACTCCAGTTACAGCTCAGGTCGAGCGGGAAGTTGTCGATGACCGATGCCCCGACAGCGTCAACCGAACCTACGTTATTGACAACGATGGTATACGTCACTGATTCGCCCGGTGTCGCGATGGTTACATCATCGGTCTTGCTGATCGACAAATCAGCCGGGTCCACTGGCGTGTCATCGGTATTGGTTGCTGTACAGGTAACCACCGCATCCTTGACCAGCGTTACGGTCTCACCGGACAGGCCTTCACTGCATGACCAGCCTGCCAGTGTGTATCCGGCTTGTGCGGACTCGGTCAGGGCATAATCGCCGACAGCGACGACAGCACTGGTGATCGAAGCATCACCTTCCACACCGGTAATCACTTCGGGGCCGGTTGCTGTCAACGTGAAGTCGGTATCAACTGCTGTACCACCTTCGTCATTCTCGACTGTCTTGAGAAGTGTCAATGTGGCGGTATCGGTGACATCAGTCTGGTAACAGATCGTTACATCATGCAGTTCCGGCGTGACGCCGGGATCAACGGTAGACAACTGGGCCTGGTACCTGAGGTAGCGCTTGCCGTCGAACTGGTCCAATGAAGCCCCGCTGGAGGTATAATAAGTACCTGCAGTGCCATCGGGCCCCACAAAATCAAACGGGCCCGATTCAAAATCGGCAGCCGCGACCTGGAAACGCAAGCTGGTATCGGCTGGCACCGTTCCATTCCATGAAATGGTTGACCATGCCGGACTGCCATCCGGGGCGGGATTGCTGTCTTTAAGGGATGAAACCAGGTGTCCATCGCTGGCAAAACCTACTTTGACATAAACATGAAAACCAAGATCACCAGCCTGACCAGACCAGTTACTTCCACTGTCACCGGATGTAACTCTCCGTCCATTTGGGTAAGGATTGCCGCTGCTAACAACATAGGCATATGTACCTGCTGAAGGGTCTGAATTTGCGCGTAAGACAATTGCATAGCTGGTTCCCGCCGTAATGCTGAGTGGTGTGGCAAACGTAGTTTTGAAGTAACCACCCGAACCGGTTGCGAATCCGCCAATCGTGCCCGTAGCCAGGTCGGGGCCGGTCGGCAAGTTACCTGATGTGGCACGAATTGATACGGTCAGATCTGGCGTAGTGCCAGTGCACTCAAAGCAGAACAAGTAGACATCGGCTTCAGTCAGTAACCCGGAAACACCTGCAGTAAAAGTCTGACCTGCCCAATCCGTTGAGTTAATGCCGAATCCGCTGCCTATAACGGAAGTATTCTGCTGATCTACAACCAGGGAACTGTCCAACTTGACGTCGCCGGCGCTGGTAGTGAGGTCAGTATTATCCGGAATGCCAAGCTGGAAATCGGCTTGGCTGGTGTCCACCGGGCAGGCGCTAACAGCGGCTTCATCCAGGGAAAAATCCTTGATGGTCGTGCTGCTGTCACCAACCACCACGACGTTGACAGACGATGAGTCAAATCCCGGGGCGGTGACATGTATTTCCGGATAGGTGCCTGAAGGAATCGATGTGAATTGATAGAACCCGCTGCCATTTGTGGTGGTCGTGCGGCTACCCAGCGACACAGTTGCGGCACTAATAGCAGCGCCATCATCCGTGGCTGTCACCATTCCCTGCACGGTACCACTGGATACAGTAGTGCAGTCAGGAAGACTGAAAGAACCGATACGTGTTTGCCAGTTACTACCCGTCGTTATGTAGTACTCGTTGGTATACCAGAAAGTACAGCCATCGGGGTCCAGCGACATTGCAGAGTAGTCACCCCAGCGCTCAGTATTTGTTTGGGCACCGGTCCCTTCGATGATGAAAGCCTCGGTCTGCGGCAAGGTATTAACTGTATCCGAAGAAAGGCGGCCTGCGTAACGAATGGCGGGAAACAAGGTAGATGAAACTGCACTATACCCGATCGCCATATCACCATCCCGATTCACTGCAAGGCTGGGCATGATGCGGTCGACCGTGGTATCGGGTGCGTGGGTGGCAGCCTGCGTGGTATTGGCCGCAACGGTGCCGCTGGTCACGTCCACCTGGTAGTAACGCGGTGCTGCCCTGCCCGCCACGCCGCCTTGCACGGTATGGGTATTCCACAAAGATTCCACACCTGCAATGTTGCTATACTGGTTTTGCATCATAAGACGAACACCCAAAGTGTCGATGGACGCGCCGTCCTTGACTGCCACGGTGCCGGGTGGGCCACTCCAGTTTGCCGGTGCAATACTGATAAAAGGTCCTGTAAAGGTCGATAGCGATATCCTGTCCCAGTCAACGTGAAACTTGTAGAACGAAATCGCGTTGCTGTACTGCCAGATCGTGCTGAAATAATTGGGGGTTCCGGCTGGTGGTGTTCCTGTCTGTAGCCTTGCATTGGCTGGTAATAGTGTGAATTCACTTGCCGGAGCGTCGAACTGGACGACCTGGATATCAGTATCACCGGCGTACATCTGCTCCTTATTCAACGCCCAGACACGGACCAATTGGAACGAGCTTGTGACAAAATCAAACATATTGGCCGACATATATATGCCATCCGGCCATATGCCCAGTTTTGGATAATCGTTGAGTCCGTCGGTAAAATTCAGGAAATAGAAATTCCAGCCACCCGCTACCGGATCGCCGGTTTTTGAAACCGCAATACACTCAAAAGCTCCGGGCGGATTAACCACCTCGTTGCCACTTAGCTGAAACGCAAAATCGCTGATGACCCAACGGTCTTCAAAGCTGTCATAAAGAATGACAGGGTCTCCAAAATTATCCGTATCACACAGATTCCCATAGCTGCCCAGGGAAAAAAACGAATCCAGGGAAAACGCTGCAGCCTGCACACCCGTAGACTTTGTATAAATAGCAACCGAACTATTGACAGACTGGATGTAATGAGTCGGCCCGACATCACCGACGGTATCCGGCGGCCATCCCGCACCCCAGTTGGAGAGATCAAGACCGGCAAAGTTGGCAATCGGGGCTGGCGCAGGAGCAGAGGGCGCGGGAACTGTGCCCGCCGGCAGGCTGGACAACACCCGGCCACCCGGCAACTCGACCGGGTTTAGCGGCGGGGGTTTTCTTTCAGGCCGTACCCGCATCCTGGGTTTCTGACGGGCTATATCGCGCAAATCCAAAGAGGTGCTGCCTGCACTCCTCAATGTCACTTCTACTGGTTTACCGATCTCCCCGGCTGCCTGTACACCGGTTGTGGGAAGGAGACCATCTTGTGCAGCGGCACGGTCAACATCCGCGACCAGTGAGAGAGCTAGCGCGAATAGTGTGACAAGTAGTGGGGCTGGTCGATTTGCCGCATCCCGAACCAAATGGCAGGCACGCAAAACGATATCTCCTGCACACAGAATTTTCGTCATAATTGGATTTCCCACGGAAACATGCTCTTTGCGGTGTTAATTTCACCGACATTTTACTCAGAATAAGGTGTTTAAGTGCCCCTGTCCATGAAACGATTCTTATTCGTAATAATGAGGCTTCATAGCACCTGGACTCCGGTTAAGAGTCGTTGAGATAACGTCAAGACTGTTTCAAAGCGCCAGTGCACCAGGGTGATCCCGGGAAGCCGTGAAGGCTATTGAAGGGGTAAATTGGAGGCCAGGGTCGGAATCGAACCGGCGTAGACGGCTTTGCAGGCCGCAGCATAACCACTCTGCCACCTGGCCTCGGGGAAGAGTTGCCGGTCATTTGCCCGGCAGCGCGGTATTCTACTATCGCTTGCATAATTATGCCACGTGTTCGGGCATGAAAAAAACCGAAAATCGTTGTTCGTCCTTAGGGATGACTGTGCAAGCATGAAATGCCGTACGCCGCTCCTCGGCAACTGCTCCTGCGTTGCTCTACCTCCTGCATCCCTGCAGTCGTGCGCACCCCTGCGCCCGCAGCATACCGTTCGTCCTGAACATAAAAAAAACCCGGCTGCGGACTAATCCGTGCCGGGTTTTGATATTTGGAGCGGGTGAACGGGCTTGAACCGTCGACCTGTACCTTGGCAAGGTACCGCTCTACCAACTGAGCTACACCCGCATTGCGCGTCAGGCGGCAATACCAACTGAGCTATTTCCGCTTTGAGGTGGCGTATTTTAAGCAAATCACCGGTTGTGTCAATGTTATTTTGCCCTAACCCCTTTCGAAGTCAGCCAGTGGGTGGCACAATACTGCCACCTAGCAAGGCATGCGACTCATGGCAAAAGAAGATGTAATCGAAATGGAAGGCAAAGTACTCGAAACTTTGCCGAATACACTATTCAGGGTTGAGCTGGAAAACGGCCATATTGTTACCGCTCATATCTCCGGACGGATGCGTAAGCACTATATCCGGATTTTGACCGGCGACGGGGTCAAAGTTGAACTGACACCTTACGATCTTACCAAGGGCCGTATTACCTACCGTATGAAATAATCTGCTGTTACCGGCGCTCAGTCATCAGTTGATGCCGGTAACGCTTTGCGGGTTTCCTGCTTTTTCCTGGTTCGAATGATCAGCTGGCCACCTGCCTTCTTCGACAGGGAAATATCCACTTCGCCCCCTTCTGAGAGATCACCGAACAACAGGTCATCCGCCAGCGGATGCTTGATCTTGCTTTGGATGACACGTTTCATAGGGCGCGCACCCATTTCCGGGTCAAAGCCCTGCTCTGCCAGCCATTCCCGTGCCGGTGCGGAGACAGAAATACTGACGTCCTTCAGGGCCAGTTGCGCTTCCAACTCAAGAATGAACTTGTCGACGATAAGCAATACAACGCTAAAATCAAGCGACGTGAATTGGATAACGGCATCCAGCCGGTTGCGGAATTCGGGTGTGAAGGTCCTGCGGATGGCCTCGCTTGAATCCGGCAGGTGATCCTGCTCGGTAAACCCGATAGAACGGCGTGAGCTTTGCTGGGCGCCGGCATTGGTGGTCATGACCAAAATGATGTTGCGGAAGTCGGCTTCGCGGCCATTACTGTCTGTCAGCGTGCCGTGGTCCATGATCTGCAGCAGGATGTTGTAAACATCCGGATGGGCTTTTTCGATTTCATCCAGCAGTAATACAGCGTGCGGATTGCGTGTGACCGCTTCGGTCAGCAGCCCGCCCTGGTCAAAGCCGACATACCCGGGCGGTGCGCCAACCAGGCGCGATACCGAGTGCGCTTCCATGTATTCCGACATGTCGAAGCGGATCAGTTCGATGCCCATGGTCATGGCCAGTTGACGGGTCACCTCGGTTTTACCGACACCGGTGGGCCCGGCAAACAGGAATGAGCCGATGGGCTTTTCGTCTTCACCCAGGCCGGAACGGGACATCTTGATGGCTGCCGCCAGTGCGCTGATAGCCTCATCCTGGCCGAACACCGTCAGCTTCAGGTCGCGCTCAAGTGTGCGCAAGGCGTCGCGGTCGGAGCGGGAAACCTGCTTGGGAGGGATACGCGCCATATGTGCGATGACCGCTTCTATATCGTGTTCGTCCAGTGTTTCCTTGCGTTCGTCCTCCGGCAACATCCGCTGCCTGGCGCCGGCCTCGTCGATGACATCAATGGCTTTGTCCGGCAAGTGGCGGTCATTGATGTGCCGCCCGGACAACTCTGCAGCGGCGCACAATGCCGCGTCGGTGTATTTCACGTCGTGGTGTTCTTCAAATCGCGACTTCAGTCCGCGCAGGATTTCGATGGTCTCTGCAACCGTCGGCTCGACGATATCAATTTTCTGGAATCGCCTGGCCAGCGCCCGGTCCTTTTCAAACACGCCGCGGAACTCCTGGTAGGTGGTGGAGCCAATACAACGTAACTCACCCGACGCAAGCACCGGCTTTATCAGGTTGGATGCATCCATAACGCCACCGGATGCCGCACCAGCGCCGATGATAGTGTGGATTTCATCAATGAATAAAACGGCGCCTTCAATCTGGTGCAGTTCGGCAAGCACTGCTTTCAGACGTTTTTCAAAATCACCCCGGTACTTGGTACCGGCCAGCAATGCGCCGAGGTCCAGCGCATACAGCGTTGCATCGGCCAGCACTTCCGGAACCTCACCCTCGGTTATCCGCAGTGCGAGCCCTTCCGCCATGGCGGTTTTACCGACACCGGCCTCGCCGACAAAAAGCGGGTTATTCTTCCGTCTGCGGCATAGCACCTGGATGGTGCGCTCAACTTCTTTTTCACGACCGATCAACGGGTCTATCTTGCCTTCACGAGCCCGTTCGTTGAGGTTGCTGGTAAAGTTGTCCAGTGCGCTTTTACTTGCTTCCGCACCCTCTTCAACCGCTTCCGTTGCTGTTTCATTGCCGTCTTCGGTACTTGGCTGCAGCGGTGTAATGCCGTGTGAAATGTAGTCCACGACATCGAGACGGGTAACATCAAACTTGTTCAGCAGGTAAATGGCGTAGGAGTCTTTCTCACTGAAAATAGCCACCAGGACATTCGAGCCGATGACCTCCTGTTTACCGGCCGACTGGACATGGTACAGCGCCCTTTGTAAGACGCGCTGAAAACCAATGGTTGGCTGGGTGTCGCGGCTGTCTTCATCACCAAGAACGGGAACGGTGTCGCTGAGGGCTTTGCGAAGCTCCACGTCGAGGCCGTTGATATCCGCTCCACAGGCACTGAGTACCGACAGTGCCGAGTTGTTGTCCAGCAGGGCGAGGAGCAAGTGTTCAACCGTCAGAAACTCGTGGCGAGCGCTGCGGGCTTCCTGGTAGGCTTGGCTGATGGTGACTTCCAATTCTTTGCTGAACATTTAATTTCCTGTAATAGCCATATGTTCTCTGACCGGATCTGACGGTACCGGTTCAGCGGTGCTGATCAGGCTGGTTCCAACGCGCACTTTAGCGGATGCTCATTCCGGCGCGCATAATCATTCACCTGGGCCACCTTGGTTTCAGCGATTTCAAAGGTGAATACACCGCAAACGCCTTTTCCCTTGGTGTGAACATGCAGCATGATCTGTGTGGCCCGGTCATAGCCGAGCGCAAAGAATGTCTGGATTACGTCTACCACGAAATCCATCGGTGTAAAATCGTCGTTCAGCAAAACGACCTTGTACATCGGTGGCGGTTTGACCTCGGGACGGGCCTCCTCCACCGCGATACCGCGATCGTGTTGTGATTCAAGTTCGTTGCTCATGCTTATATTCTATTACATCTTTAGTGAAAATTGATCAATTGACGTTCGCTAATTTGACCCCATCTAAAAGCCATGAACAAGGCAAACGGCAAAATCATGGTGGCCATGTCGGGAGGCGTGGATTCATCGGTTTCAGCCCTGCTGTTAAAGCAGCAGGGCCACGATGTTGCCGGTATGTTTATGAAAAACTGGGAAGAAGACGACCGTTTCGGTGAATGTTGTGCAACGGTCGATGTCGGCGATGCGGAGAAGGTTGCCCATTCGCTCGACATGGTGTTGCACACCCGGAATTTTGCCAGCGAGTACTGGGAAAATGTCTTTGAGGAATTCCTCAGCGAGTACCGCGCCGGGCGAACCCCAAACCCCGATATCCTGTGTAACCGCGAAATCAAGTTCAAAACATTCCTTGAGCACGCCGAACAGGTCGGCGCCGATAAGATTGCTACCGGACACTACGTGCGCACGGACTGCAAGGATGGCAAACATCGCCTGTTACGCGGTGTCGACCATAACAAAGACCAGAGCTATTTTTTATATGCCGTGGGCCACCAGCAACTAGCAAAGACGCTGTTTCCAGTAGGTGAGTTTGAAAAGCCGCTGGTACGCGAACTGGCGGAACAGGCCGGCTTTGATGTTTTTGACAAAAAGGACAGTACCGGTATCTGCTTCATCGGCGAACGTAATTTCACCGCGTTTCTAAGCGAATACCTGCCGGCACAGCCCGGTGAGATACACACGACCGAAGGCCGGGTTATCGGCGAACACCAGGGTCTGATGTTTCACACACTCGGTCAGCGGCAGGGCCTGGGTATCGGTGGCGTCAAGGGATTTCCGGAGGCGCCCTGGTATGTCCTGCACAAGGATCTTGATAACAACATTCTTTACGTCGGCCAAGGTCACGAACATCCGTGGATGCTAAGCGAACGGCTCGAAGCCAGCCAACTGGCATGGGTGTCGGGCACTGCTCCGCCTGTGGGTAGTACAATGACCGCAAAGGTCAGGTACAGGCAGCAGGATCAGGAAGTGCAAATTGAAAATATTGATAATGGGCGCATGCAGTTGGTGTTCCGGCAGCCCCAACGCGCCGTGACCCCCGGGCAATCTGTCGTACTCTATGACGGCGATGAATGTCTTGGCGGCGGTATTATAGAATCCATGAACACACCACCCATGAGTATTTTAGCCAGATGAAAGAACGCACAATGGCATTGGCCGGTATTTTCCAGGCCACCGAGCTAGTCAGGCAGGCAGCCAACCACGGCACCTGGTCGGGTTATGCTGCAGATACCTGTCTCGACAGCCTGCTGGCCATTGATGCTGATACGGTTGAAGAAATCTACGGCAGTGCAAACAGGCTGCGCCTTGGCGCCGAAACCCTGGTTTCAGTGTTACAGGGCGACCGGCGTCACATGGAAAGCCTTGGTTACGCGGTTTCCATCATGCAACTGGAACACAACTTTCGCCGGCAAAATGATATGCAGGCCCGCATCGGCGGGGAACTGCAGTCGATAACCACGCTCGATGACGGGCTCGAGGTCCATGAAATCAAGGATCTGCAGGCAAAAAGTATCGCAGCGCTCTATACAAGAACTATTAGCACGCTTTCCCCGCGCATTGTTATTAACGGAAGACCGCAGTACCTGCAGGTTGACCGCACGGTCAACTGGATACGTACGCTCCTTTTTGCCGGCTTGCGCTCAGCAGTACTTTGGCGACAGATGGGTGGTGGCCGTTTCAGCCTGATGTTTGGCCGTAAGAAGATGATCGAACAGGCGCAGATGCTCTTACCCGGCTAGTAACCCGGGTATATTCCTGAAAACGGGTCAAATCCATTTGGGAAATGGAGCATCTATAAGCGATAATATGCGGCTTTCCGGTTACAACTAAATTTATTCACCCGCTCTTTGCCGGGGTGGGACCAAGGGTCAATGGAGGCCAGCATGCAAGATTCATTTTCCGTCCGCCGCACACTTTCAGTAAACGACAAGGACTACAACTACCTTAGCCTGCCCGCACTGGGCCAGAATTTTGATATCTCCCGTTT
>CALBDB010000142.1 GCA_937927755.1 uncultured Lysobacterales bacterium | reverse complement strand
AGTACAAACAGCAAAAAACAGTTCGCCGGAATTATGGAGTCAGAATAATATCTATGGCATTAATCGAGCAGAAGCCAACCAGAGACTGGACTCAATTAAACAGATCTTTTACACCATCCGCAAAATTTAACCATTTCTGCTTCAATGTCACGGGCACTTTAATCTCCATGCTGCTGAGGATACGAGTCCCGTGAATGATGATGGTTTGCGCTTCTTCGTCAGCGCTGCCGAACACGCGGCTATTGATCGAACTGACATAGCTCGAAGCATTACAGACCACCCGGACGCCTTCAGGTACGAGGATTGTATCGCTGGATAACAGGCCAAACACTTTGATGTGTACAACCGGAAAATTGAAAATTGCCTCTGTGAAATCAAGCGTAAAGTCGCTCAAGACACTGGTTAACGTGATTTTCTCACCGGTAACCCAGGGTCCGTCCTGCTTGGCTGATGACAGAATTTTTGTGATTTTTTGATGGTTCTCAGAGTTTTCGTCAAAGAAATATTCATCTTCCGATAATTTCTCAGCCTTCACTCTCTGGTATTCCTTGTCTGAAGTTAATTCAAGGTCCGCTACCTGCTCCATCAACACACTTCGATCTTCTGTATCAATCGCAATATCCAGTCTCTTCTCAAAGGCTGCCAGGGTAATTTCCTGGTGTGCATAATTGATGACTAGCTGGTCGATGACCTCCTCTCGAATGTTCTTCAATGGACGGTCTTCAATCTTTACAGGCATGGCTACTCCCAAACTGATTAGTTATTTAAATTAGATATGCAAATTATAAGCCACCCAATAATTATTAATAAATACAATACGATAACATTCCATATGAGTCATAACAGTTTGAGTCTGGCCTGTGCTTCGTCAAATTGGCCAACCTCTGTTTGCACAAAGAAGGTCAGGGGTTCAATGTAAAGCAAAACGCGGGTACTGGCACTTCATGGTTAGCCTCGCTTCAACAGGTCGGGATTCCGTAACCACTTGCACAGCGTCAGGCTGGTTGCCAGGATGATGATGGCGGCGGGGAGGCCACCCAGGTTGGATAGCATCTTGATCCCGTCAATTCCCACGAAACTCACCATGGTCCATGAAACGATACCGATAATACTACCCCACAAAACCTTGACACCCAGGCCCGCCTTTTCTTCGGAATCAGCATTGAAGCCCGTGGTGCAGAGGTTGCCTATGGCATCCGTATTCGAGTCTGCCGCTGTTACATAAGATATAAATGCCACGAAAATCAATACAGCGGTCATCAGTTCACTTAATGGCAAGCGATTGAATACGTAATAGAGCAGCTTCTCAGGCCCCAGCGAGTTCAGCGTGGAGTTCAAGATCCCTGCCTCGGTCATATCAATGTGAATGGCTGTGCCCGAGAAGATGGAAATCCAGACAATGGCAAACAGGGCGGGGTAGACCAGGTTGATCTGAATGTATTCCCGTACTGTATAACCACGGCCGATCTTTCCCAGGAAGAGGGCGGCGATCGGGGCCCAGGCAAACCAGATAGCCCAGTTGAAGACACTCCATTTCTGGGGCCAGTCGTCACCTGAAACGGCTCCGGTGAACAGGCTGAGTTCGAAGAAATCGCCAAGATATGAACCAATCCCCTGGGTGCCAAATGAAAGGATGTAGATGGTCGGCCCGAAAACGAATACAAACAAACCAAGGAAAAGCAGAAGGTACGCATTCATCGCCGACAGCTTGGCAATACCTTTGTGCAGTCCGCTGGCAGCGGAGGCAACAAAGGTGGTGACAATCAAGCCGACCGCTACAGCCAGGGTCAGGGGTGTTGTCGTTATACCCATGAATTCCCCGACACCACCCACCAGCGTGATGGCCCCGGTTCCAAGGGAAGACGCCATTCCGGCGACCAATGCATACAGGGCAACCGTATCGATGATCTGGCCGTTATTCCCGAGCACCCGGTTACCGAACACCGGCTGCAGGGAGCTGCCGATCGAAAACGGAAGCCGCATGTTATAAAACGCCAGTGAGAATACCAGCGAGGGCACGGCATAGATGGCATAAGGCGTGAATGACCAGTGCAATATCATGGCCGACATGGAAAATTTCGCCGCCTCAACAGAACCGGGTTCCAAACCCCAGGACATCGGCGGGGAATTCAGGTGGTAGATGGGTTCAGCGGTGGTCCAGAACAAAACACCAACTGCCAGGGTGGTGCAAAGTGTGATTGAAAACCACCTTGTTTTGGATAAAAGCGGAGTAGCCTCTTTACCGCCAATCCTGACCTTTCCAAGTGGTGAAAAATACACCACGATAATAAGCATCAGCAGGTAAAAACTGCCAAGGCTGAAAAACCATGAGAACCGGTCCAGCAGTGTTGTGTTGAGAGACTTGGTTACCCACAAAAAGCCATCCAGGTCGATAAAGCTCATGACCACGGCGGCCATCAGTATCAGGAATGAAGGCCAGAATACCAATGGCCTGATTTTTTCAAACATGGACGTTCTCTTTGTTGTTTAAATCAGCTTTCGCTCAATTTTTTCGTCAAAACTCCGCTCAAAAATGCACTCATCGCCAACCCAGGCCTGCCACGTGGCCCTGATGAAATAGTGCTGCTGTGACGATGTCATTTCATAGTGGCTCTTCAGGGCTGTTTCGGTCTCACCCTGTTTCATTTTTACCTGCAGGGCAGTATCCGATTTGGCCGAATTCGGCTCGTCAGGGTGAATGCTCAATAGCTGGTCGATGGTGAAATCAATGTCAGTATCACACGAACCATACCAATAGTGTCCGTAATCTGTTTCAGTTCTTGTCTTTACAAGGCCGGTCTCAGGATCTTCCTGGATTGTTTTTCTGGTTTGCCCGGGTCGCAGCACCTTGCCAGCCGGTATTTCCCCGTCATCGAACGCTTCCAGGGCAGGGTTATTGTTTACCTCAAGTGAAGTTGAGCAAGGCAGGTTCAAGCGGCACCCTGACAACTGCAGGTAAAGCGTGTCCCTGTAGGGTGATGGCCATATCAGCGGCCAGTATGCATTGGATATCGAAAGCCTGAGCTGATGGCCTGCAGGTACCCTGTAGGCGATATGGTTTAGTGAAACTGTTACTCGATATGATTTTCCAGGTACAAGTGCTTCAGGGGTCTCATTAGAGTCTCTATGTGTCAGGTTGAGCACGCCATAGGTGATCAGTGTGCTTTCCCCCGTGGGGTGTACGTCACATAAACGTGCCGCGACATTGGCCACGGGTTGGTCGGACGAAAGATCCAAACAGACCTTTGGCTGACCAACAATGGGTAGTTCATCTTCAAGTGGAGGCGTGTCGAATGTGTAGGATTGTGCATCGTCGGCCTGCTGATCATCTGCAAATTCACCGCTGTAGCCGATTCCTACCATCAGTTTGCAACCCATTCTGCCGGTTGATTCGGGAGAACAAACTGCGACGGTGTGTGGTTCTGCATTGGGATCTGCCAACAAGGCGCCGGGGTGCAGAAAATACTGCTCGTTTTGTATCGATGCAGATGGCCAGGAGGTTTCGCTTTGCCAACTTCCGTCCCGGTGCGAGTAGTCAACCGCAGGTTTTACCGAATCCATCAGATAGTACTGAAGTTTCGGCTCATCCATGATGCCGTTATCAATGCCTTTAAGCCACCTGTCCCACCAACGCACCGATTCCTTGACATAGTCAACTTTTGGGTTCGGGTACGCAATATTCGGATAAACATGCGCCCACGGGCCAATCAACCCTTTACACGGAGAAGAGAGATTTTCTACAAGACGGAAAACCGTGTTTCGATAGGCATCTGCCCAGCCGCCCATGGCATACACAGGAATCCTGATCCTGCTGTAATCCTCGCTGACGGAACCGTGTTTCCAGTAATCACTTTTTGTTTGTTCAGATAACCATTTGAGCGGCAGAAACGGCATGTTTTCCAGGCGGTTAAGCCAGTGCGCTTGCCAGCCATCACCCATCAACCGCGGGTCAGGACAGCGGGCCTGTGCATACGCCCAGAAAAAAGATGCCCAGTCGAGATTGTCATTCAGCAGGCAGCCACCCGCAAAGTGGATGTCTTCGTTGAAGCGGTCATCGGTTGAGCAGATGGTGATGATGGCCTTGAGCGCAGGCGGTTGGCGGTAGGCCAGTTGCAATGAATTGAATCCTCCCCAGGAGATTCCGACCATGCCGACACTGCCATCACACCACGGTTGCCTGCTGATCCAGTTGATCACCTGCTCGGCGTCTGAAAGCTCCTGCTCGCTGTATTCGTCATCGAACAGACCTTCAGACTCTCCCGTGCCCCTGATATCAACACGCACACATGCGTAGCCATGCCCGGCAGTTGCCGGCATCGTGATCTCGTCACGGATAACCGTTCCGTCATTTTTGCGGTAGGGGAGATACTCAAGGGTCGCCGGAACAGGGTTATTAACTGCATCAACCGGCAGCCAGGCCCGGTATGCCAGGCGCGTGCCATCCTTTAACGGTATGACATCATGATGGATTTCCCTGATCTGGTTGTTCATTTTTACGGCAGGGTACCACGAGTATTCAAACAAGGTGACCAAGACAGTTTAACGTGAGTCCGTAAGAAAAATTGCATTCTCGATGACAGCTATTGGGAATGCACTCCCGTGAGCCGGGTAGACTGTGGAGGCACCGAGTTTAATCAACATCTTCCAACTGTTCACGACCGCAGCCGGATCGTCTGCGAAGATGGGTAGCCCCGGGGACAGGCGCAATGGGAATTTGTTCATTGCAAGATCACCGACGAATACCTCCCCGGTATCCAGCAACACGCTGACAGACCCTGAGGAATGGCCTGGTGTGTATACAATCCGACCGGGTATACCGAATTTCGCCAGCGAGAGACCGTCATCATCAAGCACGAGGTCCACTTTCGCTTTTGGAACCTTGATAAGTGGCATAAAGACTTTATGCAACGCAGTGAAAATCTTTCCCCAGCGCGTGACCCCAGGGGATAGTGGTGTAAGTGAATTCTCAAGCCAATGGACTTCAGAATGATTTAGTGCAAGTGTCGCGCCCGTCAGTGATTTGATTTCCTTGGCAGAACCAACGTGGTCCCAGTGACCGTGAGTCAGAACAATGAGTTTCACTTCATGTGGGTTGATTCCCGCAGATTCCAATGCACGAACGAAGACAGCACCCTTGCCTGGTTCACCCGCGTCGATAGCAATAACACCGTCGCCTTTCAAGACGTAACACTGTCCAAATCCGAGGGGGATTGTAATAATATCGACAGTCATTTCCGCTTTACTTTCCTGATGTTGCAGTCCGGCGCGAGTCAAACTTCATTTAAGCAGTAAATGGTCAGGTGCTCTTACGACGGTTTTATGGGTACCGACTTAAGGGATATCAATTTTGCTCACCGACGCGCATGATTCGATTACAGAATACTTGCCATGTGCGAAAGAAACGGGGATCAGGTTACCCTGATCCCTGTCTCACTATCGTCAATATCCTTGACCATGTTGCCTGTTAAGTCATGTTGTTACTTAATCGATGCTGCACTGTGCCGTTTTTGACAACAGCAACGCCAGATCATTATTAACCCCAGCAACAAGACAATTAATATGACCATGACCAGCCACTTGATCAGCTCAATGTCATTGTCAGTAACACCATCTTCAGCTGGTATGTCGGGCTCATCCTCTGGACGTGTAACCTTGTCATTCGGATCGCTAACGCCCGCTGAAAGACGGACTTCCCGCATGAATCGCGGGCTCAATTGGTCAATATCACGTTCGTGTGCCTCCTCCCCACGCAGCCATTGATCAACACTGACCTTGAACTGGAAGCCATATGCACCTTTTTGCGCCGTGTTGGTATAGACACCGGTGAATATTCCATCACCGGCCATATCATCGCCGTGCCCCGCAGCGTCACGACCATTGTCAAACAACTCAACCGAATCCTTGGAGCCGTCGGGCAGAGTGACAACAGCGGTAATCTTTTCACCTTCCTTGGTCACCGTACCGCCCTTGCTTTTCGCGATGCCATAAACATATATTTCCTCGTTAGGAGTAACGCTCGGCTTGCGTAAAGATGCGACGAAATTATTGATGCGGTTATGAGTGTACGCACGTGCCACAAAAGGACTGCTGTTCGAACCACGCGGATCGATTATCATCTGCCAATCGCCAGCTTTGGGCGTATCGATCCGTGCATACCTGCCTTGTGGTATTGATCGGGTTTCGAACGTATTTCCATCCGGGTCTTTCAAAATCATATCCGCGCCTGCAGCGGCATTCTCCCAAAGTAAACTGAAACTGACAGACTCTGAACCCTCATCGACAAAGATCGTCTTGGGGCTGTACGCATCAATTTTGGCAAAATCGCCATAAACCGAGTCGATACTCTGGTGGCCGGTGATTCTTTCATGAAAGTCGATGAAATTTTCCGGGAGTTTTGCAGGATTTGCAGAATCGGCGTTAAAGCCACCGGTGCCGTTAGCAATTTCAGCACACTGCGACTGCACGCCGAAATCACCACCCGTGCAGGTAACATACACAGGGATGCCGGATGCCAGCAAATCGTTTATTTTTGCCTGTAAATCCGCATCTGCGGTTGCCTGTGGTTCCGGCCTGTTATTCAGGCCGTCGGTCATCAATACGATGTAGGTATTGGCCGTGACCCCTCCTGCTGCAACGATCATATCCTTGGCCTTTTGTAAGCCATCGCCGATATTGGTCCAACCACCGGTGCTCAATCCGCTGATCGCCGTATTCCAGCTGGCGCGGTTATTTCCGAGAGCAGCGATCGCGACACCAGCGTGACCACTGGCCGGCAAAGCGTTGTCGGAATATGAAACGATACCCAGCTCGGTACCATTAACGGCAGCAGCCACAAAATCGCCGGCAGCGACCTGCAGCCGTGCCATGCGGGTTGGTGACTCAAGACTCATACTGCCGGATTCGTCCAGCACCAACACCACCCGCACATCGTCATCGGTCACGATGAAATTTGGTGGGTTTACGGTAGCACCGTTTGCTGCCGGATCGGGGGCTCCCGTTGGTAACAGGATAGTGCTCGGCCAGGACCAGGAAACCTGAGCCCAGCAGGAGCGGTTATTCCGGCAAGATGATTGTTCGGTAACGTTGCTAGGATCGTGGTTACCACCGCTCAGATCAGTCAGGTCAGTTGAATCAGCCTGTCCCCAACAGTATTCCGTACCGTTGCCATCCATCATGCACGTACCATCTCCAGCGGCTGCGACCGGACAGCTCGCACCGCCTGCGAGGGCACCACAGTTAGCTGCACGACTTTCATATTCGTCGCGCATGTCGAACACCAGGTGCGAAAACTCATGCGCGAGGATGACTCCCTGATTTGCCGGGTTGGTAATGTTATTGATTGACACCTCCATGAATCCACCGGTCCTGTAATGTCCGGAATTGGCTTGCCACCAGACGGGGTTGGTGCTTGGATGTATTACCAAATCCGCCTGATTAGTGCTGATCGCATCGTTGTGGATCGTCGCAACACCAATTTCGGCCTGACCGTCTGTGGCGTCAAACAAAGATGTGGACATTGCCGTAATCAGGTTTTGAATTGCGGTGATGTCTGCGGCCGGTGCGTCATAAAGGATAGCGACCGTAAAGTTGTAGACATTGCGGTCAGCACATGTCGAGCCGGGACACGCACTGTCCTGGTTGCAATAATTGCCGGCGCTGGTGCCCGCCAAACAGACCCGGCGCAGTACCGGAGACGGCCGGTTTTCGATTTCACCATTGGTCGTTGCAGCATGGACTGCCCATGCATTGCTAGAACTGAAAGAGAATATCAGGATTAAGAAACCGCTCAGCAGAGCGGGCCAGCCAGATTGCTTTCTGGTTTTTAAGGCGTTCATCTTGTCACCTCCAAATTGTGGGCCTGGCCGCAATACTTCCATGTAATGCACTCCACACTATAGGTCAAAGGTCCGGATTGTGCATGGTTTTGGCGCAGTATTGTTGCCTCAGGTCAAATTATAGGTATACCGATTCCAAGGGTGTACCTTTGTGAAAGTCAAGCTGGGCGCCGGATGACCGACGCCCACTTTTGCATGACCTGATGTAGGGTCAGTCTTCAATTACGCAGAAACCTACATCAGTATTTCTGTGATGGTTACCTCCTATACTGTTGACGATAGCCCGGTCCCGGGCATGTACACGCACCACGTAACCACATTGAACCAGACCGGAAGTATCGAACGTCCAGTCCGACCCGCCGGCGGGTGTATTGGATGTTCCGCTCGATCCGGTGGTGGTGGCTACCGGACCAAATCCGGAGGGTCCTCCGCCGATGACAACGCTCCAGCTGCCCATGTAGCTATCGGTGGCAACAGCCTTGCCTTTCATGGGCGTGCCAGGCATGAGCAGACCACAATCACCAACCGGGGCGGTAATCGAAACGTCCACCGTCGGCCAGGTATTGTCCAGTTGGACTATCTGACTGGCGGACCCTAACACACCTTCTATTTGCAAGCGGATTTCCCACTTCTCATTACCGGATGTATCGAAATAAGCCAGTATGCCGGCGAAGTTCTGCGAATAACTCAGGTACTTGAACCAGCCATCACTATCAATCGTGTGATAGGACCCAAATCCCATCGTCGTTGTGACCCAGAGTTTTTTAATCAACGTGCTCCAAATCGAGGTGCCGATTTCGCGCACCTGGACCCGGTAGCGATAACCCGGGAATGCAGGTCCCCGCACCACGACGCGGCCACCAAATGGGCATGGGCGGCCCATTGAGTCGGCCTTTAGCCCGTTATCAACAAATTTCGCCGTTGCCGTTGTAAGTCCGGTAACGTTATCGATATACGGCACTCCGATACCACCTACTACGCTGATAATCGGTTGCACACCCTGATAGACCTCACCGGGCGGGATAAGCACGTGTGCATCAAGACGATTACCCCAATGGGGAACCTTGGACGGATCGACCTTGGAAGGTGGTGTATTCCATGACAGCACCGCCCGAACGCGCCCGATCAATGGCTTGTTGCAGCCACGGCGTACTTTGGAAAGGTCCACTGGAAGGACAGCGGTGTAACATAGCCCGCCATCGGGCAACGGACTGAAGTCATAGGCTTTCACCTCCACCGTGTCTAGATATTGCCATTCGCACTCGTCGTTAAAGTCTGCCCAAAATGAAACATATTCGGTACTGCCGTGGGAGCATAACCCCCCGGAGAAGCCGCTTTGTTTCTTGAGCCGGTAGGTAGCCACCAGTTTCTCCTGGTTGCAGTCGAGGCCAACGTCTTCCAGTTCCTCATATGAGGTGTCACCAGTTGTGTCTTCGATACTGAGCACCAACTCATTGATATCGATGTCGAACTTCGCCAATGAGGCGGTGAGCGCTGTAAGGGCGCCTGGGCCCGCATCGGAACCCGACATGACCTCCTGGTAGTGGGGAAAGACAAACCGCTTGGGCTCAACTTTTAGTTTTGAGCTCTTGGCGTGCAAGTAATCCTCGGCCAGTTCCTCAACGGATAAGTTGGCCGGCGTAACTATCGGTGCCGGGTCCGGTCCGGGAAAAGGCTGCGGCAGATCCGGTATTTCCTCGATCGGGTACTTGATCGACTCAGCCAATTTCAAAGGGAGATCTGTTACCGCCTTCAACTCGTCCACGAAGATTCCGAAGCTGAATCCTTTGTCGATCTGTATGTTGCACTCCAGAACATTACCGTAAACCGGTTTCCAATCTGGCTGTCCGGCTGGTGGCTCAGCATTCCAGGACAGGATGGCTCGAGCCTTCGGGAGCTGCGGTGAGGTACACCATTTGCGCTTCGGTGAATAATGCGTTTCTACAGAATACGACAATGGATGACTGCTCTTATTGGCACAGTCTTTGCCAATAGGGATGTCATGAACGTCGGTTCCAACAATCCCCGCATCTTCCCAACCGGAACCCAGGTCGACATAAAAACGCACGTACTCCTGGGTTCCATCGGCGCACAGGTCCCCACCGTATCCAGATGCCTTCTTTAAATCAAAGGTAGCGGAGAGTTGTTTGAGATGTGGATTGTATCCCAGCTCGGTAAGTTGTTCGAAGCTGGTGCTAGCGATAATTTTTTTGACCGCCTTGAACTTACTGTCGGAAAGGTTTCCGAAGTAATTTGGGTTCGATGTGATCAATGCCCTGAACTGGGCTCTGCTTTTATTAACACGTGCCGCTTTTTTGCCGGCGGCAACATTCTTTCTATCTTCCATGATCGGCTTCCTCCTTGAAGTAAAAGAATTGGAGGGCCGGAGAAACCGCGCAAAAGACGCGCGGCTTTTTTCGCACGTCCTCCACTCTAAGTATAGGTGTGGCAGGAGCTTTTACCAGTTTTAGATATGGGTCAGAGTAAAGTGCCAGAGTAAACTTATTTTCTTATAAGGGACTCTGCTTACTAGCTGTTAGGTTCCTTTAACCTTTAACAGGCCTAAAATCAGAAAAATTCACAGTCAGGTTTAGTCCGAACTCCCTGGCCAGTACATCAAGGGTCTCGGACTCTTCCACTTCACGCACCTGTTCCGAATCTCCGTGGAGAATGGTTAATACCTGGTTCTGGAGACTGGTACGGCCATTGTCGGTGGGTTTGCTCACCGTGCGCATGGTTGTGAAATGGCTTTGTGGAGAATGGCTTGTGTAAAAATTTGCCACTTCAATGTCGGGGCCGGATACCCAGCCTTCTTCAAAGCTGTAGCTATCTTTCCAGGACGATTCCCAGCTTTGCACGATCCAGCCATAAGGCTCTTTTCTTAATACGCGGAATCCAAATCCACCCTGCATATGGGACCAACCGTCTTTCATTAACATCGGAAACCTGGGTCCGCCTGCACCAAAACCGGCATCGATTAGCCAGGTTTCAGATCCCAGTTGGACTGCGTTGACCTGGTGGGTTCGCCCACTCGGAGGGTCCTCCAGGTGAACCCTGGCCAAGAGGGGCCGCGCGCTGAAACCGAGTGTTTCGAGCGCCATCAATAACAAACCATTCAACTCGAAACAGTAACCACCGCGTTTTTTGTAAATCAGCTTGTCAATCAATGACCGGGAATCAAGTTTGATCAGTCGGCCCAGTTGTATGTCGAGGTTCTCAAACGGAATTGAGAAAAATTGTGCGTGATGCAATTGGCTCAAGCCCTGCCGGTCGGCTGCAGGCACAGAGTCTAATCCGATTCTTTGTAAGTAATCTGCAAGTGGAAATTCCATTATTTTAGGATTCCCCCGCCCTCCGGCATGTCCTGCTCAGTATGTTTCCTTTTCAGTTTACCCTCAATCTTCGATAAAGGATTCTGACTCCTTTACTCTAACCCCTTTTCTCTGCGAAGCTAGTGCGGTTGAACAGGTGAATGATCCAGCACTCTCATGAACCAGAGGAACCAGTCAATAAGCCCTGCCAAACTTTGGTTGCGCCTCACTTGGCGTATGGGTGGTTTTGCCGTCGCGCTGTTATGGCCGGCAGGGACCTGGATGTGGTGGGAAGCATGGGCATTGATCATTTTGTGGCTGGCTTTTGCGGTTTCAATGATGTGGTTCCTGCTGCGCCACGACCCCGCTTTACTCGCCGAGCGAATGAAAACCAGCCCCATACAAAAGGGGCAGAAGACCTGGGACAAGATCTTGCTAACGCTGATGTTTATCCCGGGCATGGGTATTTACCTGGTTCCGGGTTTCGACGTAATGCGTTTCGGCTGGAGTGAATCCATGCCGGTATGGATTGAGGTTGTGGCGATGCTTGTGCATGTGCCTGGCTTCATGTTCATTCTTTGGGTCATGCGCGAGAATACATTTCTGTCACAAGTCGTAAAGATAGACAAAGAACGCGGTCACCACGTGATCACAACCGGCCCCTATGCGTTTGTGCGTCATCCCATGTACAGCGCGGTGATCGTGCTGATGTTAGCAGTGCCCATTGCGCTTGGCTCGAGGTTTGGACTTATACCCTCTGTCCTGGCGGCAGCGTTGATAATCGTGCGCACTTACCTCGAAGACCGCACTCTGCAGAAAGAGCTGCCTGGATACCTGGACTATATGAACAGAACACGCTATCGGTTGATTCCCGGTATCTGGTGAGGCGCCGGGCCTGGTAATAATTATTTTTCTTTAAAAGCCTTGCAGATTGGCTTCGACGGCATCCAGGAACCCAAACATATCCACAAGCTTTTCGTTCTCTGGGTCGTTGGTCTTGCCTTTCAGATCACCGGTGATGATGCCCTGGTCGACGGTGTCAATAAGGGCCAGTTTGAGAGCGTCGGCATAGGCGCAAAGTCTTTCATTGCCGCCGTGTTCACCTATTGTCTCAAGCGCATTGGCCAGTGCGTATAACAGGGCAGCGGAGTTGAATAATGCAACCTCGCCATCGCTTTCAAGGTATTTCAGGTAGAGGTCGTGTGCGGTGCCGTGCGGGGCCTCAAAGAGCATGGTGCCGTCGTTGCTTTCGATGATCGAACTGGCGGTAGCCAGGCTGCCACCGAGCGCCGCTGAAATATCCGAAAAGATATCCCCGTCCAGGTTTTGTGAAGGGTAAAGCGCATTGCGCGGTGGATCGGTAATCATCTTCTTCAACTGGCTGGATGGCCGCATGATCATGAACGAGGGCGGTGGCGTGTCGTGCTTGGCCAGTTCCGTGCGCACTTCGTAGATTACGGTGCTGAACACATCGTCATAGGCCATGTACTCCCGCTTGAGGCCAAAATAAACCTCTTTATCGTGGGCCGAGGCATCGCGAAACACCTGGCCAACCCAATCCTTGACGGCCTCGCGGTCGTTGGACATAAACAGTAGCGGATCGCCCTTTTTTATGGTGCGTGCGTGCTTTTCTTCACCGTCGAGTATCACCTTCAATATGCCATCTTCAGTGGCGGGCATGTTAAAACTGCCATACTGGTCGCCACCGCCGGCGCTCATACGTGAAATCGATACCGCGGCCCGGCGATTCGGGATGCCGGTCACCTTGAGTTGCTCCACAAGCTTGAGCAGTTTGTGGCCGCTGGTGTTATCCGGCACACCCCAGAGCGCCCGCTCGGGCGGGTTGGAGATGATGCGCGCCGCTTGTGCATCAATCAATTCATAGTGATAGGCAAGATCAAGTTCGGCAAACTTTGCCCGGTAATCGCGCTCGTAGATTTCCTCGATTGCCTTACGCATCACACCGTCATAGCCGGGGATTACCGTATCCTTGAGGCCCAGGTAGGCATCACGTTTTTCTTCGATGGCGCGTTTGAAAAATTCGTGGGCCCAGGCCCGTACTTTTCCCATATCGTTGGTGCCGATAAGCCAGGGATCGCCCTTGTTGATAAACCGGCGATGCAATTCAACCGGGTCGCCGCTGCTACCCACAAACATCAGCTTGGCTACGCCAGTCGCTTTGGATAGCTCGTTGTGGCTGCTCGTGATGCCACCACTTTCCATTGTGAAGACATCAATATCGCGGCCCACCCAATCAGGGCGTTCGATCTCGATATTGCGGAAGGGTATATCCTCGCGAATGATATTGCCGCCAATGCCTTTGCGGATGGCGCCATTTGGCGATTTTGTCGCCAACCGGTCCAATTCAGCCTCCTGGATGTGACTGTGTTTGGCCAGCAACTCGTCCAGTTGGTCGCGATTGACTGTCATGCCCGCGTTCTTAATACCGACACCGTGTTGTTTCAAAGCCTCGATAGCATCGACCACGACCTGTCCATTACTGAGAAGGCGTTTTTCGGCAGACAGGTCAATTTCGACAAGGGGAATATCGAGGTGTTTTTTTACGAACTGGTCGAGGATGCGGTCGAAGGCTATTTGCGCCATCTCGTCGCCGTGCAACACCACCAGCGAATCGCTTACGGTTATCTTGTCATTCATTGTTGTGTCCTTTTGGGTAATGCCAATCCGGGTGTCTACCAAGGCAACTCATTACCCTGCCAATCGTAGAAGTGGCCGTTATCAGATGCATCCAGGTCTGTAATCACCTTCACCAGGCCGGCCGCGCTTTGTTGTGGGGTGATATTGCCCTTGCCCTCATTCATGTCGGTTTTCACATAGCCGGGGTGCATCACCACGAAGGTCACGCCGAACTTTCCATAGTTCATCGCAAAGGTCTTGTTTATGCTGTTTAACGCTGATTTGCTGGCACGGTAGCACGCACAGCAACCCCAGGTATTCATCTCCATACTACCCATCATGCTGCTGATGTTGACAATCTTTTTTTGCTCACCCGACTGCACGTTGGGAAACAGGGCCTTCATCACCCTGACAGGTCCCAGTGTATTTACATTCAGAACCAGGGCCATGTTTTCGACATCCAGCGAGGCCAGGTCATTATTGTCCTCTCCGATAATCCCGGCATTGTTGATGAGGATATCAATGGGTACGTCTGCCAGGCTTTGCGCCATTGCATCAACGCTTGCCTGGTCCGTCACATCCAGTTTCTCAATCCTTGCACCGGTTTCTTTTAATGCTGTCGCCTGGTCTGGTTTACGGGCCGTACCGATGACGCTAAACCCTGCTGCGCTAAAATTCTGGGCCAGGGCCAGTCCGATACCCCGGTTGGCTCCCGTTATAAAAACGGTTCCTTTTGAACCCGTAGCGAACGTCTCAATTGAGCTGGAACAGAGAACGCTTAATAGCAGTACAGGAACCAGTTTCAATATGTTTTTCATGTGAGTGAAACCTGTTTGTTAGTTTGTCAATCGAATGATATTGGGTCAGGGTAAGATACCAGAGTAAATACTTAGCTGCTTCAGTTCACCTTTGCACCTGACGTTAACTACATGAGGTTTTTATCAACGGCAATCTAAGCTGGCCGCAGGATATCGTTTTTCTTGATGATGCCAATTTGGTTCTGAGGATTGCGGCCGACAATATTTCTTAATGCGAAGCCCTTGAGTAAAGCACCTGTAAAGGCCAGAGCGAGATTCATCACATCATGTTGAAATGATCGGTTAGAATTCGGCATCACGAATGGGAAAACGAAAAATGAAAGACCGCCCATCTTTTGAAGAGGTATATATACAGTTTGCCGAGACCATTGCCCGGCGATCCACGTGCACGCGCCTGAGTGTCGGCACAGTCATTACCACCACTGATTACAGAAAAGTTCTGGCCGTTGGATATAACGGCAATGCCTCCGGCCTGGATAACACTTGCGACAGGGAAGAACCCGGCAATTGCGGTTGTCTTCACTCGGAAGAGAATGCCGTGATCAACTGCGATGCGCCCCGTGAAACCAGGAAGTTTGTTTTTGTCACCCATCTCCCTTGCGTTGCTTGCGCAAAGCGTTTAATTAACCTCGGTAATGTAGAAAAAGTGTTTTACAGGAACAGCTACAGAAAGACAGATTCAATCGAAATGCTCGAGTCTGTGGGTATAGAACTGCACCAATTTGATGAGTATGAGTAGAATTACCATGATTAAGAACCGCAGGGCAGGGGAGTTCTCACCCTGACCTCGTTTATCACCCCATTCATCCTGGCAGCTACCATCACAGCTTCGAGCGCTGTGCCCCGAATCGAGGCGGATATTGCATGGGTAGCTGAAGGAGAGTTCTGCGATCCTGAAACTGTCATCGCCCTGCCGGACGGCAATCTGCTGGTGTCCAATGTCTGTGTTTCCCGCCCGCAGAGCAGTGGCTTTTTAAGCCTTTTGAATGCAGCAGGGGAGCCGTTGGCCTGGCGCGTGGTTGATGGTCTGGATGCGCCATTGGGTATGGCTATGCTCGGGCAGCGGCTTTATGTAATCGACAAAAACCGCCTCAAGATTTTTGACTGGCCAAATTACGAACTGCAAAAAACCATAGACCTCGATACCACCGTGGCCAATGACCTTGCGGTTGCATCAGACGGGACCGTTTATGTCACCGATACCGCAAAGCACAAGGTCATACGGCTTCAACCGGACGGTAGCCAATCCGTGCTGACCGGGGAAGTGCGGTTTCCGGGTGCGAACGGCATCGCAATCGCAGGGGGTGATCTGTACATTGGTGGAAAACGTCTTTGGCGGCTCAACCTGCCGGGTGGTGCCGTGGAAACTTTGGGTCCGGAATGGCTGGCCGATATTGACGGTATCGAATTTGAAACGGACGGAACAATGCAGGTTACGCCCGTAGCCGGCCCGCTGGTCCGTTTCCGTGGTGATGATGACATTGAGATCATTGAAGGGCCGGGTATCAGCAGCGCGAATCATGGTTATGCTGCCAGTCTGGGTCTGGCACTCATTCCCACCGGGTATGACAATACCGTCATTGCTGTCCGGATCACCGGAACTGCTGCAAACTGACCGGGGCTTAGCGAAACGCTCAATGCCGAATTGGTCTGTTCTGAAAGCTACTTGATCCCGAATAACTCCACCACGAAGATCAAAGTGGCATTCGGTGGAATTGGATCTGAGCCTTTCTCACCATAAGCCAGTTCAGGGGGTATCAGAAATACGAAGACACTGCCGCTTGGCATTAACTGGATACCCTCAGTCCAGCCCTTGATAACGCGCTTCAGGCTGAGTGAAACAGGCTCATCTTCGGAATATGAACTATCGAACTGCATTCCATTGAGCAGCAAACCGCGATAATGTACTTTTACAGTGTTTCTCGCCGTAGGTTTGCGGCCTTTTCCCTGCACCAGTATTTTATATTGGAGGCCGCTACTTGTAGTGATGGCCTCTTTGTCGATTCCATTCCAGTACTGCAACCCCGCGTCATTATCGTCAGCCAATGCAGGCATGGTGAACAGCATGGCTATGAGCAAGAAATGGATTGGTAATTTCATCGTCAAAACTGATTTTCCTGTGCAAGACATTGATTGTCAGAGATGAACAGGTCAGAACCCTGTTATCGAAACGCCCGTCAAGTACGGGTGCAACATCACAACTACCGCGAAAACTACCAGGCTGATCGCAAGCCCCCTGATTTCCCTTGCCCATCCCGGTACGGGTTGTTTTACCCATTCACCCTCTCTTTTGTTGATAAAGATAATCTCCAGGGCCGCCCACATACCCAGGCTTCCGAATAACAGTACCGAACGGCTGTCGCCATTTAGCACCAGGTGCGCAATAGCCCAGACGATGACACCTGTCAGCTGCGGGTGGCGAATAAACTGTTTGATACGGGTTGGGTAATTGGAAGCGCCAAACAGGATAAAAGCGATCAGCACCAGGAGCATCGCGATATGCCTGGTAAATCCGGGTAGCTGGTACAGGTGGGAAGGCGTGGCGCTGCGCCAGCCGAAAACGATCAGGGCCAGCGCGGTTAACATCAGCGCGGTAAACAGAAGTTTGTAGCCCTTTTCACCCAGCCGGGTAATCAGGTTTTGCTTCAGGGGCGGCGCCAGTGATGGCGTTAAATGAACAAGGCACCAAATTAATATGCCAGCTACCAACATTCCCATTAATTAGCTCCTTTACTCATTGTTTATTTATTTGCTATCGGCGTTCCAGGTGTTCGCCTATCGATACCAATGTCAGCCCGCTGCAACTCAGTCTGGCTTTTCGGCAGAAATGGTGCGCCAGGTGAAATTGTTTTCACCGGACATCGGTTTTGAACTACTGCCGTAGTAAACACAGGACTGCTCTTGTCTGCCAGGATGACTTTTCCTGGTTACTGACCTCATGTTTTGATCTGATCACCAAGTAAATCAATACCGGCACGTAATCCCGCTTCACCAACAATTGGGAGCAATGCGAGTCCCAGCAGGTACGACTTGACCGCTGATGGCATGTCATCATTTTGGAGCGCAACAACCTGGCCGGAGACCAGGGCTTGCTCCTCTGCTGAAACATTTTGCATCAGGGCAAAGCAGGTGGTCGGCAACATGGTTGAAGCTTTCTCAAACGACACCGGCTCCATCAATTTGAGGATGGTATCTGCCCGTACGCTGGCCCTGGCCCGGTCAGTGCCACGATCAGCGACTTTCAGGAAAATCTGGATAACCGCTGCCGGCCCTATACCTACCTCGTTTCCCTGGATGGTAAGAGTCATTACTGAAGCCCTAAGCACTGCCATGCCGCCGAATCCGGCCATAAGAACATGCTTGACAGTTTCAGACGGGGAGCACCCATCCGCATCACATGCGGCCCAGTTAAAGGTATACATCAGGTACAGCGCAAGGTATGCGGCTAGCCCATTCATGAAAATGTATAACAGTGATGAAAAGCTCTTGAACGTGGCCCGGTGCGCGTCTTTATAACGTGAAAGTAATTCGCTTACGCCAACCAGTACGCCCAGCAAAAAGACGAACAAGTAAGGAAGGCTCAGCACTTTTTAACCCGCCGTCATTGCCTGCAACTTCACCGCAGCTCGGCCGGAGTTTGTCAGGGACAGTATCTCTGAATCGGGCTCTACTGCGATCAGTTCGGTTGTTTCAAGATCGCGAACCAACATGGAAGTACGATAGGGTGTCAGCCCCAGTTCTTGCGCAGCCTTTTCTATGGACAAGGAGCCTTTCTGATCAAGTACCTTCAGCAAATCGAAAGATGCGGCCTGATTTTGCGACTGTGTGACCTGTGTTTTATCCTTCTTTTTAACGTTTCGTAAAAATACGCTGAAGGAGTCATTTACTGTTTGTTTGGTGCTCATCTATTTTCCACCTGTTGTTTCCCCGGCCAATTGTTACACCGGGCATGACGAATTCTGAAACCACATCACCACCCAGGGCTACAATTCGACGGCCTGAGTCAGCCTCCCGGGATACCCACTCAATTACGGCCAATGCGGCCCTGACTGCGTCTGACCTGGAGCGTAATCCACAGGCATCTTTCAGTGAGTCGAGCCCGGCGGCTTCCTCTTGGCTCATGTCGAGTTGAATTCTGACTTGCTGTGCGGTTTTCAACATGAGTAAATTATACTCATTGCCGGGCTAAATGTCACTTGTTCAAGGTTTTCTTGGCCTGTCCCGTGTATATAGTCCCGGGCCGATCAACGAGATTGGCAGGAGCAAACTGAAAAATCCGCTTTTCAACACCAACCCCGATGCAAAACGACATCGGGGTTGGTGTTGTCTGGTTGATGTTTGTGGGAAAAGGGCATTGATCCCCTTTTCAATCAGGTGAATGGAAGTTAAACAACCAGCCCAGGCCTACATCCCAAACCCGGTTCCGTTCCCGGCCCCAGCTCATACTTCTAATACGTCCGGCATCGCTATATCCAAAAGCGATCTTGTTGAAATAAAACGCCACTTCCTCGGTAGGCCGGTCATCGGCATCACCGCTGGTGCTCCAGCTTTTTACATAACAAGGCTCCATTACGTAATGCAGGTAGCATTGGGGCCTGCTGTTTGGTACTTGTTCGGCAAAACAAATCTCACAGGACCCCAGGGGTCTACCGTCGGCAGCTGCCTGGGCCAGCTTTGGACTTACTGAGTCCACTCTCTTGCTGATAGTACATTCCTGCAGTTCGCCAACACCGATGTTGATGTCTGCGGTACCACCTTTCTCTCCGCTTTCCTTCATTTCCCGTTCAATGCCGAATGAGAAAGAATCTGCAAGAAACCAATCCCTGCTGCCGTCCGGTCCCTCGACGAGATCTCCGCCGACCCCTGGAATAAGTACGTAGATTGCCGCGGTAGCCGGCATTGCAGTAGCGAAAAAAATCAGCCCGATCATGATGGTGCTGCTAAAACGTTTGTGTATGGTCATTACTAAGTCCTTTTTTGTGAATGACACCTTTCAGACTAGTCCGTGAACAGACCTTTGTCTACGCAGCGCCAGACCGGTCAGAGTGCCAACCCTCTTTCATGCGGAAGAACGAAAGGGGTGTCCCGAGAATAAAATCTCTGCTTTGCCTATACGCAGGAGGATCAGAATCAACATTTTAAATTTAACGCCGCTGGGAGTATCTATGCACAAGTTTGTCATCGAAAGAGAAATACCAGGTGTTGGTAAAATGACCCCAGCCCAATTGCAAACCGTCTCTCGCCGGTCCATCAATGTCCTGGCCGAGTTGGGTGTCGATATTCAGTGGGTATAAAATTTTGTATGTGGTGACAAAATTTATTGTGTCTGCCTGGCCGAGGATGAGGAACTCACCCGGGAACATGGCAGGTTGACAGGAATACCGTGCAATTCCATTCTCCAGGTTTCCAAGGTGATTGACGCAAGCTTTGGATTTGTTACTGTTTAGAGTCTTAAGCGGGGCGCCCTCTCTGTGAATTCCATACTGATTGATTTCTGGGTTCAAACCTTTGCGGGCATCGTTGGCGGGTTCGTGGGTGTTTGGCTGGCCCTGATAATGGATCGCCGTCGACAGGCCCGGGCGGAAGCAGTGCGTGAGCAGGAACTCCAGCAGCAATACGCACGGGCCAGGCACACAGTAATGGGAAGCGTGGTCAAGAATTCAAATGAAACGAGCAGGCTGCGCATACGTATCGATGAGCGCGGGATTTAGTAGAAGACCAGAGGTTAAACGGTGTATTGTTGATTACCGACTTTGGCGAGCCGGTACACATAAAACTGATGGGCATAAAAACTTAGAAATACAGGACCCCAAACATCTGGGGCAGTTGTTACTATTGATCCAGATAATGCTGATCAGGAATCAGATGAACGACATACGCTCGCTTCCATCGATAAAGGACCCAGATCCCTATAATAGTTTCTATAATTACCAGGCCTGACAACGCAAGGATTTCCCCTATGGGCAGCACACATACCTACCAGCAAGACCCCCGCAATGCGGATATCCAGATCAACATCAACGGTGAGTTGTTTCACCGTGACAAGGCAGTGATCTCGGTATTTGATTCCGGTTTTATCCTGGGTGATGGCATCTGGGAAGGCCTGCGGATGCACAATGGTGTGATCCCTTTCCTTGATAAACACATGAAACGGCTGTGGGAGGGCGCCAAGGCGATTGATCTTGACATTGGTCTGACCGGGGCGGAGCTGAAACAGCGTCTGTATGACACGCTGGACGCCAATAACATGAACGACCACGTACATATTCGCCTGATGGTAAGCCGTGGTGTAAAGGCCACCCCATACCAGGATCCGGCTGTCACAATCGGCGGCCCCACGATTGTCATCATTCCGGAGTACAAAACACCTGATCCCACGCTCAACGATCGCGGTGTCAACCTGTACACGGTTTACGTACGCAGGGGTTATGCAGACGTGCAGGATCCCCGCATCAACAGCCACTCGAAACTGAATTGTATTTTTGGCTGTATCCAGGCTTCCAAGGCAGGCGCCGATGAGGCCCTGATGCTGGATCCCCACGGTCACGTGGCCACCTGCAATTCGACACACTTTTTTATCGTGCGTGAAGGTGAGGTGTGGACCTCATCGGGTGATTATTGCCTGGACGGCATTACCCGCCGCAATGTGATCAATTTGTGCAAGACCAATGATATTCCGGTGTATGAGAAGAACTTCTCAGTCATGCAAACCTACGCGGCCGATGAAGCCTTCGTAACCGGCACATTTGCCGGTTTGACGCCGGTTTTCGAAATCGATGGCCGGGTCATTGGAAATGGCAAGCGCGGCCCGATGGTTGATCGTCTGCAGGGCTTGTACCTGGAGATGATCGGCGAGGAATGCAGTAGAGGCAGGGCATGACATTGCGTATTGCCATGTGGTCCGGTCCGCGCAATATCTCCACCGCGATGATGCGTAGCTGGGAGAATCGTTCTGATTGTTCCGTGGTGGATGAGCCCTTCTACGCGGCCTACCTCTCCGCCACCGGTCTGGAGCACCCATGTCGGGAGGAGATAATGGCTTCCCAGGACAATGACTACCAACAGGTAGTCAATGCGATGACAGCTGATGAGGTAGCCACACCCCTGCATTACATGAAACTGATGACGCAGCACATACCCACTGGTCTGGACATGGGCTGGTGCAAAGGACTGTGCCATTGCTTCCTGATTCGCGACCCCGCGCAGGTGATCGCTTCCTATGTGCAGAAAATGCCTCACGTGGACGAAGACGCCATCGGTATTCGCAGACAGGCCGAACTGTTCCGGCAGATCACTTCAATCACCGGGGTAGTTCCTGCCGTCATCGACTCCAACGACGTGCTGAAAAACCCGGGGAAGATATTGGGTGAACTATGCGAATACTTGGAGATCGACTACCCGGAAGACCAGATGCTGCACTGGCCTGTTGGCAGACGCGCCAGCGACGGTGTGTGGGCGCACCATTGGTACTGTAGTGTGGAGCAGTCAACCGGATTTGGTGAGTACAGCGAAAAAGCGCTCACACTCAGCGATGAACACCGGGCCCTGGCTGAGTCAATGCAGCCTTATTACGACGAATTGGCAGAGTTGCGTATACGCCCCTGGTAAAGAGGGCAACCCAAAGTAGATCAGGTTTTTGGAGACCAGGTATGAAAGTGATCATTGATTTGTGTATTGTCCCCCTGGGTGTTGGTGTATCAGTCTCGAAATACGTCGCTGCCTGCGAACAGGTGGTTAGCGAGGCAGGATTAAAATCAATGCTGCACGCCTACGGCACGAATATCCAGGGTGAATGGGACGAGGTATTCGCGGTGGTTAAAAAGTGTCACGAAGTGATTCACGAAATGGGTGCACCGCGCATCACAACTACCATCAAGGCAGGAACACGTGTTGATCGCACTCAAAGCATGCAGGACAAGATCGACAGCGTGGAATCAAAATTGTAATTTTGCATTTATTGAGGATTTAGCAAATGCCCAAGGCCAGTGAAATCAAGAGAGGCGAAGTCGTCCGCCACAAGGATAGCGTTTGCGCGGTGCGCAAAATAGAGATTCGGACGCCTTCGTCGCGTGGCAGCAATACGCTTTACAGGTTTAAACTGCAGGACGTTCAGACCCGCCAGAATATTGACGAGACCTTCAAGGGTGAGGATATGCTGGGGGACGTGGACTTTGTACGCCGCCAGGCTAGCTACTCGTATTTTGACGGTGAGCTGCACGTGTTCATGGATGACGAGGATTACAGCCAGTACTCGTTCAATGAATCGGATCTCGAGGGCCAGCTGGGCTACCTGAGCGAAGGCCTGGGTGGCATTTTTGTCACCGTCATTGACGGTACGGCGGTGGGTATCCAGTTGCCGGCTTCTGTTGACCTCGAAATAATTGAAACCGCGCCTTCGCTCAAGGGCGGAACAGCCACCAAGCGCAATAAGCCGGCGAGTCTTGCCGGCGGGATTGAAGTCCAGGTTCCTGAATACCTGGCGCAGGGTGACGTGATCAAGGTCAATACCGAGACCGGCGAGTTTATGTCCCGCGCTTAACCGGCTTACGGGATGACGCTTTTACCCCAATACATCCTCGATTAGCGGCTTGTAACGGTCTGCAAATTCCTCTAGTGCAAGCCGCGCCTTTGCAAGATGCCCGTCATTCATGGGCAGGGATAGGAAAATGTCGCCGCGACCGCAGATCAGAATGCCGGCGAGCAGCAACTCCATATGCAGCAGCGGACGCAGGGTCCGGCAGCCCGCACTGATTTCAGATGTCTTGCCTGTGCGCTTGGTGGAAAAGTGAATCGCGATTATCGAGCCCCGTCCATTGGCGTACATCGGCACAGCTTTTTCAGCGAACATTTCATTCAATGAAAGCCGGAACGCCTCGGACCACTCGAAGAATTCGTGTGCGCGTTCAGCTGTGTAGATCTTGCCCATGGCTGCACATCCTGCGGCCATCGAACAGACATTGTTGTTGAATGTACCGGCATGGTTCCAGTTGCCCTCCAGTTTCGGGTTGAAATGCGCCATGACCTCGGCTGTCCCGCCGAATGCACCGGTCGGAAGACCACCGGCAATAAACTTTCCAAAGCTGGCTAAATCGGGCTTGATATTCAATATTCCCTGCTTGCCTTCGGGGCCGAGCCGGGCGGTTTTGACCTCGTCAAATATCAGCAGTGCTCCTGTCTCCGTGGTGAGGTCTCGCAGCATATGCATGAATTCCGGATCACCTTTAATGTTTCCGCCGGCACCAAGAATTGGTTCTACAATCACCGCGGCAAGCTCATCACCCACCTGGCGAATCGTGTCGGCGGTGCCTTCCACGTCGTTATAGTCAGCGAGAACAAAATCGTAGGGTACATTGAGTTGACAACTGCCGCCGGGGAACTTTATGACGCCACCGTGGTAGGCGTCATTAAAGGCGAGTATCTTTTTGCGGCCGGTGATGGCCAGTGCCGAGGTGAGCGCCATCAGGTTGGCTTCGGTTCCAGAGTTGCAGAACCTGACCTGGTCAAGGGAACGGTAGCGATTGCAAAGCAGGGCGGCCAGTTCCCTTTCGTAGGCCGTCGGCGCACCCATGACAATACCCTTGTCCATTGCTTCGCATACCGCCGCTTTGATGGTTTCATCTGAATGCCCAAAAAGGCCGGCTGAATAATCACCGACGAAATCAATATATCGATGACCATCGAGATCCACGAGTTCTGCTCCTTCCCCGGCTACCATGGTCAGGGGGAATGGCCCAAAATGCAGAACACTGCGTGTATTGCCGCCAGGCATAAATTCTTCCGCTCTTTTGTCGGCAGCCTCGCTCAGAGGGTTGATGGAAATATAGCGCGCACGTGCGTCTTCTATTGCAAGCTTCAGTGATTCCATTTGTGCTTACTCCAGCCCTTCGATGACAACGGCAATGCCTTGGCCAACGCCAATGCACATGGTGCAAAGCGCCAGTTTCCCACCGCCTTGCTGTAATTGGCTTAATGCAGTAATCGCCAAGCGGGCGCCGCTCATCCCGAGCGGATGACCCAATGCGATGGCGCCGCCTCGGGTGTTGATCCGGGGATCATCATCCGCTAGCCCCAGTTGACGGGTGCAGGCGAGCGCCTGGGCGGCAAATGCTTCGTTTAATTCCAGGATATCGAAGTCATCCAGGGTTAAACCAAGTCGCTTGAGAAGTTTGTTGGTCGCCGGCACAGGTCCGATTCCCATGGTGCGCGGCGGAACGCCGGCAACGGCCATACCCCGGAGACGGGCCTTCGGCTCCAGGTTGTGGCGCTGGATACCGGCCTCTGAGGCCAGCAACAGTGCACCGGCGCCGTCATTGATACCTGAGGCATTTCCAGCGGTGATCGTACCTTCCGGGAACAGGGGTTTTAGCTGGGCAAGCTTTTCGAGCGAGGTCTGGCGCGGATGTTCATCCCTGTCAAAAAGCAGGGGCTCGCCTTTGCGCTGCGGGACGCTTACCGGGCAAATTTCGCTGGCAAGTCGGCCGTCCTGCTGGGCCGTGGCTGCCTTCGACTGACTCCAGAATGCGAAACGGTCCTGGTCCTCCCGGCTGATGGCATATTCTTCGGCCAGGTTTTCGGCGGTTTTCGGCATCGGGTCGGTTCCGTACTGCTGGTCCAGCTTCCTGTTGATAAACCGCCAGCCCATGGTGGTATCGTACATTTTCGGGGTTCGGCCATATGCGTGCTCGGCCTTGCCAATGACAAAAGGTGCACGCGACATGCTCTCGACGCCGCCGGCAATCATCAGGTCGCCTTCTCCTGATTTAATCGCATTGGCGGCGCTGCCCACGGCGTTCAGGCCGGAACCGCACAGGCGGTTGATGGTGCAGGCCGGTACCTCCTGGGGTAGTCCTGCCAGCAGGCTGCTCATGCGGCCCACGTTGCGGTTGTCTTCACCGGACTGGTTAGCGCAGCCCAGCATCACGTCGTCCAGGGCATGCCAGTCGACACCGGGATTACGCTCCATCAAGGCAGCAATCGGGATTGCACCCAGGTCATCGGCGCGAACGGAAGCCATACCTCCGCCATAGCGCCCGACGGGCGTGCGGATACCATCACAGATGAATACGTCGGTCATTTTAGGTTCCAGTCCTTTTTCAGATTTCCGTAACAGTCACTCTTTACCACTCAACCAGGCGGCAGAATCGGTGCGCCGGTTTTGCTTTCCACTTCTTCAAACGTAATGCCGGGCGCCAGTTCCACCACACGGAAGCCGGCAGGGGTGACATCAACAACGGCAAGATCGGTGTAAATCCTCGACACAACACCTGGCCCTGTTAACGGGTAGCTGCAGTGTTCGACCAGTTTGGGCTCACCGGTCTTGGTTGTGTGCTGGGTGATCACGAATATGTGTTTGACACCCTGCACAAGATCCATCGCTCCGCCCACCGCGGGAATAGCGCCGGGAGCGCCCGTTGACCAGTTTGCGATATCACCGTTGGCAGACACCTGCATGGTACCGAGCACACATACGTCTATATGGCCGCCACGTATCATGCTGAAGCTGTCGGCGTGGTGAAAATAGGCGGCACCGGGAACTGCCGTTACGTATTTCTTGCCAGCGTTCATCAGGTCAAGGTCGCGTTCATCCTCGGCGGGCGGCGGACCCATGCCGAGCATTCCGTTTTCCGTGTGATAGATGAATTCGCGTCCTTCGGGCACGAACTTTGCGACCAGTTCAGGGATGCCGATACCTAGATTGACATAGGAACCATCGGGAATGTCCTGGGCTGCACGCGCGGCCATCTCTTCTCTGTTCCAACCGGTGCTCATGGGTAGCTCCTCCCTTCAGCGATCAGAATGTCTTCATGGACAGGGTCGGAAACCTCGACGATGCGATTGACGAAAATACCGGGTGTGATGACACGTTCGGGGTCAATATCACCACGTGCCACGAGTTTTCCCGTCTGGACAATGGTTGTCGTAGCTGCCATACACATCAACGGATTGAAATTCCGGGCGGTCTTGTTGAAAGTCAGGTTGCCCAGGCGATCGGCGGTTTCACATTTGATCAATGCAAAATCGGCCTTGAGCCAGGGTTCCATGACAAAAGTTCGGCCATCGAATTGCCGTGTTTCCTTGTCTTCGGCCAGTATCGTGCCCACGGTTGTGGGTGTGAAGAACGCCGGAATACCGGCGCCCGCTGCACGGATTCGTTCTGCCAATGTGCCTTGAGGAACCAGTTCCAGTTCGATTTTTCCGGCCTTGTACAGTTCCGGGAATACCCTGGACTGGCTGGACCTGGGAAAGGAACAAATCATTTTACGGACCTGGTGGTTGCCAATTAGTGC
This sequence comes from uncultured Lysobacterales bacterium, assembly GCA_937927755.1. GTDB lineage: Bacteria > Pseudomonadota > Gammaproteobacteria > Xanthomonadales > SZUA-36 > SZUA-36. Next base: position 2,320 of record CALBDB010000142.1, on the reverse strand, counting down.
AGCCAGCCCGACTTCACCGTTGCCAGTATTGTTGTTTATGACGGTCAGGTCTTTTGCGCCCTGGTCAATCAGGGCATGGATTAGTTCGATGGGGTTGCCGGATGCACCGAAACCGCCAATCATCACCGTTGCCCCATCCGGGATATCAGCAATGGCGCTCGCAACGGATGAATATTCTTTATCAATCACTTTTATCTCTCCCGGATAATGTGAACTACAGGAAAACCTCGCTGGTTTCCCACAATGCCTCGATGCGGTCGATGCGGGCCGTCGCCTCCTCCTGGAGGTCCCTGGCGACCTGTGAGACGAGTAATTCTGCAATCGCCACGGCGGGGACCGAACTGTCAAAAGGGCCGATCGCCGGCACCTCGATCTCACACCAGTTGTCGGTCAGCTCGACCAGTGGGGAAAGTGGATTATCAGTGATCGCGATGACTTCAACTCCGGCATCGGCAAGAATCCCGGCCGCGTTTACCACCTGGCGCCGGTAACGGTAAAAATCGAACACGACAGCTACGTCGCCCGGTCCCGCATTGCCCAACTCGGTGCCCATTGAATGTTCTTCGAGCAGGCGCACTCCCGGTCTGACCATGGATAGCTTGCTGAGGAAAGCATGGGCACCGGCCCGCGATGTCTCGCCGGACAGAATCCAGACATTCCTGGCCTTGACAATAAGATCGCTCAGGGCCGCCAGCCGATTGCCTTCGAGCGCCGAGAAAACAGTTTCGATTGCGCTGCTGATCGCCGCCTTTGCGGGACGCATCTTTTCAGCGTTGTGCCTGATGCGTTCACTGGGCCGCGTAATGAGATGGGACATCTCGCTACGGACGTGTCTTTGCAATTTTGTGTAGCCATCGAAACCCAGCTTGTTTGCAAAGCGCACAATCGTTGGCCTGCTGGTGCCGACCCTTCCCGCCAGGTCCGATACCGTGCCAAACGCGAGCAACGTCGGCTCGGCCAGCACCGCTTCTGCAATGAGTCTCTCCGTGGGTGTCAGGTCACTGCTGACGGCAGCCACGAGGTCCGGGGTAGATGAGGGCGCTTTAGTAATGTTCATTACGTTACATTATGGCATAACAAGAGTTCAATGTGTTACATTATGCACTGACGCAACATGACAAGAAAGAGGTTTGAAGTGGCAACAGCAGGCAAGTATGTAACATCGGAAAGGGAACAGGCATTCCTGGATACGATCGAGAACCCCAAGTACGACCGTCAGATTATCAACGGGTTGAAACCGTTTTTTGAAGACAAGGCGCCGGACGATATCAAGAGTTTTTATTCCCCGGATGAACTCTCTACTTTACTGGAACTGCGCGGCACTGAACGGGATGTCGAAAAACGCATGCCGGTAAAAATGTCACGTCATTTTTTCGATATGGCCCAGAAAAGCGAGCCCTTGCAACGACTGGTCAAGGCCAATCCGGATGAAACACTCAGCCTCGCAGGTTCCGAGGACCCTGGTTACCAGATGGACTTCGCGCCGGTTGAGGGAATGCTGCACAAGTACGAAATGGGCCTGCTTTATGCGGTTTCCACCTGTACCGCGCATTGCCGTTTCTGCTACCGCGAAGAACTGATCAGCCAAAAAGATATCGAGCGCCAGGATGGAACGGTTGCCAAGAAAGGTCTGGCAAAGATCAAGGATGTCACAGACTACGTCCGCGCACACAATGCGATCGTTGATGCCAATGGCGGGCGACACCCGGAAACAGGCCGTGAGAAACTGCGGGAGGTTCTGCTCTCCGGCGGTGACCCGATGGTGCTGCCCAACCGCAAGATCGGTGCTTGGATGGCCGCCCTGGCTGAAGCAGGTGTGGAGTCTATCCGCCTGGGCACCAAGGAAATGTCATTTCATCCAAAGCGTTTCGATGATGCATTCCTGTCGATGCTGGACCGTTTTCACGAGACCTGGCCGGAAGTCGGGTTCCGCTTGATGATCCACTTCAACCATCCGGATGAATTTCTTCTGAAGGGCAGCGATGGCGCGTACCTGCAAAATGAAAATGGTTCGCTCAAATGGCACGAAGACACCCTGCGGGCGATGAATGCGGTAGTTTCCCGTGGCTGGATCAATGTTGAAAACCAGGCGCCGATCATTAAAGACATCAATGATGATGCCGAAGCACTGAGGGTAATGCAGCGCGCCCTTTACCGGGTTGGTGTCGGCAACCATTATTTCTTCTGCGGCAGGGATATCGTGGCATACAAACACTTTAATGTGCCGATTGAGACTGCCTGGCAAACCCTGAACGAGTCACAAAAGGGCCTGTCCGGTGTGGAGACGCATGCACGTCTGTCGATTACCCATTACAAAGGC
>CALBDB010000141.1 GCA_937927755.1 uncultured Lysobacterales bacterium | reverse complement strand
AATCGCGACGCGAGCGTCGCCCCTACGCAGGGGTTATATTTTTCTGCCGTTGAACTGCCAGCAGCGCAACGGGGTCACAATTAGTACATTAATATTTCGCGGGGCCGCCACCATGAAAAAAACATTTCCTGTCCTTTTTCTGATCGTCCTGTTTGCAGTTGCCGCCTGGTATTTTTTTGCCGGGCAACCCGACCCTGTTTCTGAATTGCCGCCGCCGCAATTGCCCGAGATAAGTCAAACTGTGCCGCAGCCTGCCGGGCCGCAGCCCGCAGAAACCCCGTTGCCGCCTGAACCGGAAATCATTCCGAAACCATTGCCGCCATTGAATGAAAGTGATCCGGAGGTTACCGAGGCGCTGGCGGAAATAACAGGAACTGACCTGCTGGCAGAATACCTGGTCAAGAGCGAAGTCATCAGCCGCATGGTTGCCACCGTAGACGCCCTTTCCAGCCGACAGGTGCCCCATCAAATCAACCCGATCAAACCGGCCGATGGAAAATTCGTCGCCGAAGACGACGGTGAAAACATCATCATGAGCGTGGATAATTTTGCCCGCTACGATGGGTATGTTGCGCTACTGCAAAATGTCGACTCCGGAGCACTAGCAGCACTTTATCATCAGTACCACCCCTTACTTCAACAGGCCTGGGAGGAAAATGGCGGGGAAGGGTCGTTCAATGACCGTTTGCTGGAAGTGATCGATGACCTGCTGCAGACACCGGACGTACCAGGCCCGGTTTACCTGTATAAACCTGAAGCCGTTTACCTGTTCGAGGACCCGGAACTGGAAGCGATGACCGCGGGTCAGAAAATTCTTGTCCGCATGGGTAGTGCCAATTCTGCGGTGGTTAAAGAGAAGCTGCTGGAGTTGCGCACAAAGCTAACCATGTAGGAGCGACGCGAGCGTCGCTCCTACATGGTCTCAGGCTATGTGTTTGCTGCTGATTTCGGCGATATTCCGGCAGCCCAACAAGCCCATACCCCTCTCAATTTCGGCGCGCAACAAATCAAGCGACCGGACTACGCCGGCCTGCCCGCCGGCAGCGAGACCGTACAGATAGGGCCGGCCGATTGAACAGGCGGTAGCCCCGCGTGCCAGTGCTTTCAGTACATGGGTTCCTCGGCGGATGCCGCCATCACAGATAATTTCGCTCTCCCCGCCGACCTCGTCAATAATTGGGCCGAGCGCTTCGAATGCAGACAGGGCGCCGTCGAGTTGACGGCCGCCGTGGTTTGAAACCGAAATGGCCGTGACACCGCGATCGACGGCCCTGCGGGCATCCAGGGGGGACAGAATGCCCTTGATAGCAAACGGCCCGTTCCATTCACGCACCATCCATTCCAGGTCGTCCCAGGTTACCGAGGGATCAAACTGTTTGGCGATATATTCCATCAAAGAAGTGCTCTGTGAACTGCCCTCGGGAATCTTGTGGGCCACGTTGGCCAGAGTGGCTTTCGGGTGGGTCAGGGCGCGGTACACCCAGCCCGGGCGCGCTGCAAAGCCAAGCATTCCGGACAGATTGAGTTTTGGCGGCATTGAAAAACCATAGCGCAGTTCACGCTCCCGGTAGCCGGCAACCGGTATATCCACCGTCAGCATCAAGGAATCGTAGTTTGCATCCTTACAGCGCTGGATGAATTCACGGGTCAGCCCGCGGTCCTTCATCACGTAGATCTGGAAACACCTGGGGCCATTGCTGGCTGCGGCTACGTCTTCAATGCTGGTTGCACCAACGGTGGACAAGGCGTAATAGGTGCCGGCATCCGCAGCCGCCTTTGACACCGCAGTTTCACCATCGTGGTGAAACAGGCGGGTCATGCCGGTTGGCCCGAAGAAAAGCGGCATGGAAATTTCGCGACCAAGCACTTTTGTCGTGAGATCTATGCTGCCGACATCGACCAGGTACTCCGGTACCAGTTTGACTGCATCGTATGCATGGGTGTTGCCACGAACCAGGGACTCATCATCTGAACCGCCATCGATATAGTTAAACAGCGGTGCGGGAAGCTTTGCACGCGCAATTTTGCGCAGGTCTTCAATGTTTAATGCTTTATCAAGCCGTGACATCTGTGCATTCCTCGGTCGTATACTTGTGCTGTAGGAGCGACGTGCTCGTCGCGATTATGTTCAGTTGAGCACCAGTTCAAAGAAATCGCGACGCGAGCGTCGCTCCTACAGGTCAACTTTCTCCCAAATCCCTCACACCGCCCTTGTCAGCACTACTCGCAAACCTAGCGTAGGCTCGCAGGGCCTGGCTTACGCGGCGGCGGCGTGGCGCTGCGGGCTGGTAGCCTGCGCCTGCCTCCAGTGCGTTTCGCCGTGCTTCGAGTGTTGCCGGTTCGACCCGCAACTCGATGCTGCGGTTGGGGATATCAAATTCGATAACGTCGCCTTCTTCAACCAGGGCGATCAGGCCGCCGCTGGCGGCTTCCGGGGAGATGTGACCAACCGACAGCCCTCCGGTGGCGCCGGAAAAACGCCCGTCGGTGATCAGCGCGCAGGATTCCCCCAGCCCCATCGATTTTATTGCGGTGGTCGGCGTCAGCATTTCCTGCATACCCGGTCCGCCGCGCGGGCCTTCGTAGCGGATCACGACCACGTCACCCGGCTTGATTCCGCCCGCGAGTATGGTTTCCTGCGCCACTTCCATTTCATCGAAAACCCTTGCGCTGCCACTGAAGCGGTACATGTCCTCCACCACGGCAGCGGTTTTTACAATACTGCCCTTTTCTGCAATATTGCCGTATAAAACGGCCAGGCCGCCTTCGGAACTGTATGCGTGCTCCAGGTCCCGGATACAACCGGCGCTGCGGTCGACATCGGGTTCCCAGCGATTGTCCTGGCTGAAGGCCCCGGTGGTTCGCACCCCGCCCGGTGCGGCCGAGAAAAGCCGTTTGGCGTCGTCCGCATCGCTTTTGCTGATATCCCATTTCTCCAGCGCATCACCAAGGGTGCCGCTGTGTACCGTGTGGACATCACGGTTGATCAGGCCGGCCTTGTTGAGTTCGCCCAGGATGGACATCATGCCGCCAGCGCGGTGCACGTCTTCCATGAAATACTCATGGGTTGCCGGCGAAACCTTGCACAGGTGCGGAACACGTTTTGACATCGCATCGATATGCGACAGGTTGAAGTCGACCCCGGCTTCCTGGGCTGCAGCCAGCAGATGCAGAATCGTATTGGTCGACCCCCCCATGGCGATATCGACCGCCATGGCGTTGCTGAAGGCGTCAAAATTTGCGATGGACCTCGGCAGCACGGATTCATCATCATCCCGGTAATAACGCGTGGCCAGTTCGACCACCAGGCGGCCGGCTTCAAGGAACAGGGAGGCGCGGTCACGGTGCGTTGCCAGCAGCGAGCCATTACCGGGCAGGGACATGCCAAGCGCCTCGGTCAGGCAATTCATCGAGTTGGCGGTGAACATGCCGGAACAGCTGCCACAGGTCGGGCAGGCATTTTCTTCCACGTCATCGGTTGTCATGCCCGGGAATGCATCCGGGTTGGCCGCCGAGGTAAAAGCATCGACCAGGTCCACGCGTTGCACCAACTCGCCGTCCTTGATTACCCGGCCGGCCTCCATCGGGCCGCCCGAAACAAATACAGCCGGAATATTCAGCCGCAGGGCCGCCATCAACATACCGGGCGTGATCTTGTCGCAGTTGGAAATACAGACCAGCGCATCTGCGCAATGGGCGTTGACCATATATTCGACGCTGTCGGCAATCAACTCACGGCTTGGCAGTGAATACAGCATGCCGTCGTGGCCCATGGCGATGCCGTCGTCCACGGCGATGGTATTGAACTCCTTGGAGATACCACCCGCCGCTGCAATTTCACTTGCTACCAGCGCGCTGACACCCTGCAGATGCACATGGCCGGGTACAAACTGGGTAAATGAATTGGCGATCGCAATGATGGGTTTTCCAAAGTCATCCCCGCGCATACCGGTGGCGCGCCACAGTGAACGTGAAGCGGCCGCCAGCGGGCCCTTGGTGGTGGTATCAGATCTTAATGGCTTCATTTGTGCAACCCGTACGCAAGCATTGAATCCTGAGAGTTTAGTGTGAAACCGGGCAATTGAACACTGCGGGCAGTTTTTTTCACTCTGCCGTTTATCCTGATCCGCGCGACATATGTCAATTTGCCATGCCCATTGCGTTGTTACCATGGGTGCATGGTGTAAAATCGACTTGCTGTACCGGCGCCCCGCCCCGACCAAGAGAGGCCTCGACCCAGAGAGCACAACACATATCCAGACATAGGATTTCAAAATGGCCACAATAATCCGTCAAAACGACCTGATCGAAAGCATCAAAAATGCGCTTCAATACATCTCCTACTATCATCCGATCGACTTCATCCAGGCACTGAATGAAGCCTACGAAAAAGAGGCCAACCCGGCGGCCAAGGATGCCATGGCCCAAATACTGATCAACTCGCGTATGTGTGCCCAGGGCCACCGGCCCATCTGCCAGGATACGGGTATCGTCACGGTCTTTTTGAACGTGGGTATGGATATCCAGTGGCAGGGCGATATGAGTGTCACCGAGATGGTCAACGAAGGCGTGCGCCGCGCCTACATGGATCCGGACAACAAGCTGCGCGCCTCAATCCTGGCAGATCCCGATGGTGCGCGCAAAAATACCGGTGATAACACACCGAGCGTGATCCACTACCAGGTCGTCCCCGGGGACAAGCTGGAAGTGCACGTGGCAGCCAAGGGCGGCGGATCCGAGGCCAAGTCAAAGTTTGCCATGCTCAACCCGTCCGACGACCTGGTCGAATGGGTGCTGAAAATGGTTCCGGCGATGGGTGCCGGCTGGTGTCCACCCGGCATGCTGGGTATCGGTGTCGGCGGTACCGCGGAGAAGGCCATGACAATGGCCAAGGAAGCATTGCTGGAGCCCATCAATATCCAAGAGTTGAGAGAGAAGGGCGCCGAAACACGTTCCGAGGAATTGCGGCTTGAGCTATTCGAGAAGATCAACAACCTGGGAATAGGCGCACAGGGTCTCGGCGGTCTGACCACGGTGCTGGATGTGAAGGTGAAAGACTTCCCCACCCACGCGGCCAACAAACCCGTTGCCATGATCCCCAATTGCGCAGCCACACGGCACACGCACTTCACCCTGGATGGCTCCGGCCCGGCCAGCATCCAGGCTCCGCGCCTGGAAGACTGGCCCGAGGTGACACGTGAGGTAGGAGAAAACGTAAGGCGGGTCAACCTTGATACCGTGACGCGTGAAGAGATCAAGAACTGGAAGCCCGGCGACACGTTGTTACTCAATGGTAAAATGCTGACCGGCCGCGACGCAGCGCACAAGAAGATGGTCGACATGATGGCTGCGGGCGAAGATCTGCCCGTGGACCTGACCGGGCGTTTCATTTACTACGTCGGGCCGGTGGATCCGGTACGCGAAGAAGTGGTCGGCCCCGCCGGCCCGACAACGGCCACCCGCATGGATAAATTCACCCGCACCATGCTGGAAAAAACCGGCCTGATGGGCATGATCGGCAAGGCCGAGCGCGGTCCGGTAGCGATCGAAGCCATCCGCGACAACCAGGCCGTGTACCTGATGGCGGTAGGCGGTGCGGCGTACCTGGTTGCCCAGGCCATCAAGTCCTCGAAGGTACTGGGTTTCCCCGAGTTGGGTATGGAGGCGATATACGAGTTTGAAGTCCAGGATATGCCGGTAACGGTTGCGGTGGATGTAAATGGTGAGTCCGTACACAAGACCGGCCCGCAGGTGTGGAAGCTTAAAATCGAGAGCGGCAATCTCAACGTCTAAGGCGGCCTTTCCGGGAAAACCGATCAGGACAAAAAACCGACTGTTGGATACGGAGGGCTTCACTGGTGGGACCGCTTGACGGCTTTAAAATCATTGAAATCGCAGGGATGGGTCCCGGCCAGTTGGCCGGCATGCTGCTGGCGGATATGGGTGCCAGCCTGGTGCGGATCGACAGACCAGTTGATACCGATGACGCGTTGGCCATAGACCCCCACTTTGACATCCTGAACCGTAGCCGGCCAATTATCCAGGTGGATCTTAAATCAAAGCAGGGCGTTGAACTGGTGCTTGATCTTTGTGAGGATGCCGATGCTATCTTTGAAGGATTCAGGCCGGGTGTAATGGAGCGTCTTGGCCTCGGCCCGCAAGAGTGCATGCGGCGCAATCCAAAGCTGGTGTACGGCCGCATGACCGGTTGGGGGCAGGAAGGGCCGTTGGCAAAGGCAGTCGGCCACGACCCGAACTTCCTGGCCTTGACCGGGATCTATGCCGCTATTGGTGAGAAGGGTGGCGATCCGGTGTATCCGCTAAACCTGATCGCGGATATGGGTGGCGGTGGTACGTACCTGGTGATGGGTATGCTCGCGGCACTTTTGGAGGCCGGTAAATCCGGCAGGGGGCAAATCGTTGATACGGCGATGGTGGATGGCGCCGCCTCTTTGATGACCATGACACATGGTTTTTTGGCGGCCGGGACCTGGAAAGAGGAACGTGGCAGCAATATTCTCGATGGCGGCGCACCATATGCACGAAGCTACCGCACGCTGGATGACAAATATATTGTCATCGCCCCGTTAGAAAGCAAGTTCTTCAAACTACTGCTCGATAAACTCGGCCTGGATGACATTGACCCGGCGGACCAACGCGATCAATCAAAATGGCCGGGCCTTAAAAGCCGCTTTGAAGAGGTTTTCAAAACCCGGACCCGGGAAGAATGGTGTGGGCTTCTCGAGGGCACAGACGTTTGCCTGACGCCTGTGCTTGGAATTAGCGAGGCCATGGAGCACCCCCATATTAAGGCGCGTGGGACTTTTGTGGACGTAGAAGGTGTTATGCAGGCGGCGCCGGCGCCACGGTTTTCCCGGACACCTTCTGAGATAGGCAGTGCTGCGGGGGCTGCTGAAGCGGATATCTGGCGTGTGCTGGAGAAATGGGGCGCTTCTGAGAAGGTTTTGCGGCGCTTTTGACAGGATCGCGCCGCTAGCGTCGCTCCTACAGGGGCTTTTGAATGATTTACAATTGCGACTGAGCAAGGCACGGGGTTTATTTGGTGGTTGAGAAAAACAAACCAGCTGAACGGGGTGATACCAGCAGTCCGGCGGGCAGCCTGCTGGAGCGCCCGCACAGGGTTGAGTCACTGGAAAGCGTTGTTATCCGTTTTGCCGGTGATTCCGGTGACGGGATCCAGTTGACGGGCACCGAGTTTTCCAAGTCGATCGCCACGGGTGGTTACGAGATTGTCACCCACCCGGATTACCCGGCCGAAATCCGTGCGCCGCTGGGCACGCTTTATGGTGTTTCCGCCTACCAGGTCAAGTATTCCAATAACCCGGTGTTCACCTCCGGAGAGGCCCTGGATGTGCTGGTGGTTATGAATCCGGCAGCTTTGAAAATGAACATCGACGACCTGAAGCATGGCGGTACGCTGGTTGCAAATACTGCGACGTTCACCCCGGCCAACCTGGAAAAGGCGGGTTACGAATCCAATCCGCTCAAGGATGGTTCGCTGGCCATATACCGATTGATTCCAATCGATATTTCCGGCCTGAACGCGACGGCGCTGAAGGACAGCGGGCTTTCCAGGAAGGATATCGGGCGTTGTAAAAATTACTTTGCGCTGGGTTTTGTCCTTTACCTGCATAACCGCTCGCTTAACCAGGAAATTGAAAAAGTCCGTACCAGATTTGCTGGCAAACCGGAAATTGCAGAGGCCAATGTCACCGCCCTGCTCTCGGGCTATGCCTATGGAGAGGTCTGCGAGGTATTCGATACCCGTTACACGGTCAGCGACGAAGTCAACCTGACGCCAGGGACCTATAACAGCATTACCGGCAACAGGGCGGTGGCCATGGCCCTGGTGACTGCGGCAAAGCAGACGGGCCTCAAGGTTTTTCTGGGCTCATACCCGATCACACCGGCCACGGATATCTTGCACAACGTGGTCAAGCTGCCCAACTTCAATATCACGGCATTCCAGGCCGAGGACGAAATCGCCGGGGTCTGTTCGGCGCTGGGTGCAGCATTTGGCGGTTCGTTGGCGGCGACCACGACATCGGGCCCCGGTATGGCCTTGAAGACCGAGGCCATCGGCCTGGCCGCGATGACCGAGCTTCCACTGGTGGTCATCGATGTACAGCGTGGCGGGCCTTCCACCGGCTTGCCAACCAAGACAGAGCAGTCGGACCTGTTACAGGCGGTCTATGGCCGCAATGGTGAGTGCCCGGTTGCCGTCGTTGCCGCACGTTCACCCATCGATTGTTTTCACACGACACTGGAGGCTTTCCGGATCGCGACGAAGTACATGACGCCGGTGATCGTTTTAACCGATGGCGGTATCGCAAATGCCACCGAGGTTGGTCGCATACCGCGTCTCGATGACCTCCCGCCATTTGAAGTGAAGTTTCGCACCGACCCCAATGGTTACCGGATATACGAGCGCAATGAGAACCTGGCACGTGCCTGGGTACGCCCCGGTACGCCGGGCCTTGAGCACCGCATCGGTGGCCTGGAAAAGGACGCCCTGAGCGGGGATGTATCCGTTGACGGCGCGAACCACGACAAGATGGTTCGAACACGCGCGGCCAAGATCGACGGAATATCGAAGGACTTTGCGCCACTTGTTATTGAAGGCAGCGAGGAGGCAAAGTTGCTGGTGGTCGGCTGGGGAGGAACTTACGGATCAATCGCAGAGGCTGTGCGCCAGTCCATCGCCGATGGGCACGCTGTTGCCCATGTGCATCTGCGTCATCTGAACCCGTTGCCCAATGACCTGGGTGAAATCATGGAGCGCTATGAGACAATCCTGGTACCGGAAATCAACCTTGGGCAATTATCGGTGTTGCTGCGTAACAAGTACCTCAGGGAGATTTCCGGATTCAACAGGGTGGAGGGTAAGCCCCTGCGGGTCAGTGAATTGCGCAACACTATCGAGGGGCTGGCATAGTCATGCAAAAGATTCAGATAAACGACCTCACCAGGAAGGATTTTGAAACCTCGCAGGATGTTCGCTGGTGCCCCGGTTGCGGTGATTATTCTGTTTTAAAGCAGGTACAGCTTGTGCTGCCGACGCTGGGTATCCCAAAAGAGAATTTTGCCTTTATTTCCGGTATTGGCTGTTCCAGCCGGTTGCCCTATTACATGGACACCTACGGTATGCACAGCATCCATGGTCGTGCGCCGGCCATCGCTACCGGCCTGAAACTGTCACGCCCGGAGTTGTCGGTGTGGGTGGTAACCGGCGATGGCGATGCACTGGCCATTGGCGGCAATCACTTCATACACACGATGCGCCGCAACGTAGACATGAACATCATACTTCTGAATAACCGGATCTACGGTTTGACCAAGGGGCAGCTTTCCCCCACCACGCAGTTGGGCCGGCAGACCAAGACATCGCCGGTGGGCTCAATTGACCGGCCGGTTGAGCCCATTTCGCTGGCGCTCTCAATGGGTGTCACATTTGCAGCACGCGCCGTGGATATTGACCAGAAGAACCTGCGTGACATCCTGGAGAGGGCAGCGGCCCACAAGGGGACCTCATTGGTCGAAATCTACCAGAACTGTCACATTTTCAACGATGGCACCTTTGAAGCGGTTTCCAACAAAAAACTGCGGGATGACAACCGCATCATGCTGGAACATGGAAAGCCCCTGGTGTTTGGCAAAAACCGCGACAAGGGTATCCGCCTCAACGGCATGAGACCCGAGGTCGTTTCACTTGCGGATGGCAAGTACACCGAGGCGGATCTGCTGGTCCATGATGAGCAAACCGACTGCACCGTGATGGCGTACTTCCTGTCCCGCATGCACAACCCTGACTTCCCGGTGCCCATGGGTGTTTTCCGCGCCGTGGCGGAAGATTGTTATGGTCAATCGGTGCGCAGCGCCGAGGCAATAGTGGAGGGTAAGCGGGGACCGGGCGACTGGGATACGCTGATCCGGGGGGCCGATTCCTGGGTGGTTGAATAATTCGTTTAAGCCACCAACTGAACACTATCTATCTGTTGCACGATGAACTGACCAGCCCCGTATCCGGAGTCGCGAAAGGAAGCCATTCATGAACACGACAGCCAGTTATGTTTGCGGTACCAGCGATAAACCATTGATCTACCAGACACTCGGCAACGCCTTTGAACAGACCGTTGAAAAATGGCCTGACAAGGAGGCCATCGTTGTCCGCCACCAGGGAATTCGCTGGTCCTATAAACAACTTGGCGGGGCCGTGGATGCATTTGCCGGCGGCCTGTTGGCGCTGGATCTTGAGCCCGGTGACCGGGTCGGTATATGGTCACCGAACAATATTGAGTGGGTGATCGCACAGTTCGCAACCGCGAAAGCCGGCCTGATCCTGGTCAATATCAACCCGGCTTACCGCAAGGGCGAGTTGAGTTACACGCTCAAAAAGGTCGACTGCAAGGCCCTGATCCTGGCCCGTGAGTTCAAGTCCAGCCACTACGTTGGCATGCTGAATGAAATCGCGCCGACGATAACCAGTACCGAACCCGGCAAACTGGAACTTCCGCAATTGCCCCAACTGCGCTCGCTGATCGTCATTTCAGACGAACCGGTACCGGGCATGTATCGCTTCGCCGATATCGCGGGCATGGCACCGGCAGATGCGGCAGAGCAATTATCGGTCAGGGCGCAAAAAGCCCAGCCCGATGACCCCATCAATATCCAGTTTACAAGCGGTACAACCGGCTTGCCCAAGGGCGCCAAGTTGACCCATTTCAATGTGCTGAATAACGGTTATTTTGTTGGCCAGGCGATGAACTTTACCGAGCAGGACCGTCTCTGTATCCCGGTCCCGCTGTACCACTGTTTCGGCATGGTTCTGTCGGTGCTGGCCAGTGTCCTGCACGGCGCGACCATGGTGTTTCCATCAGAGGCATTTGAGCCGCGCGCAGTTCTCGAGGCTGTAAGTGAAGAAAAGTGCACCGCCCTGCACGGTGTGCCAACCATGTTTATCGCCGAGCTTGAAGATCCGGAGTTTGAGTCATTTGACCTGGGCCATTTACGAACCGGAATCATGGCCGGCGCGCCTTGCCCGGTCGAGGTCATGCGCAAGGTCATCAGCGATATGAACATGAAGCAGGTGACCATCTGTTACGGCATGACCGAAACCAGCCCTGTAAGCTTCCAGAGCGCGACCGATGACCCGCTGGAAAAACGCGTATCAACGGTCGGCCGCATTCATCCGCATGTGCAGGTCAAGATCATCGATGAAAACGGTGTAGTGGTGCCCCGGGGCACATCGGGCGAGCTTTGCACGCGCGGCTATTGCGTCATGCGGGGTTACTGGGGAGACGAAGAGCAGACGGCGGAAACCATAGACGCGGCGGGCTGGCTGCACACTGGTGACCTGGCGGTGATCGACGAGGACGGCTATTGCGACATCGTCGGGCGCGTAAAGGACATGATCATCCGCGGCGGCGAAAACATTTACCCGCGCGAGATCGAAGAATACCTGTTCCAGCATCCGAAAATACAGGAAGTGGCTGTATTTGGTGTGCCGGACAAAAAATTCGGCGAGGCCGTGGCAGCCTGGATCAAGTTACGTGACGGGGAGTCCATGGACGCCGACGAAATCCGGACCTACTGCAACGAGCAGATCGCGTATTACAAGGTACCCAAACACATCATCATCGTAGACGAGTTCCCGATGACAGTAACCGGCAAGATTCAGAAATTCATCATGCGGGAAAAAACCATAGAGAATCTGTAGAGGCGAAGCTGGCGCAGTAATACTCTAATCCTTGAACTCCGCTTCAAATCAAACCCCGGCGCCTGCTTGAAGCCAAAAGCTCGCCTTTTAGATATTCGGGTTTTTCCAATGCGTCTCGGTCAGATAAACAGGCTGCCTGTCTATCCTGCCGCGTTCCATCAGTCGCTCGATCAGCCACTGATACCACTCCCAAAAAGTCGGATGAGATCTATGCTTCCGGGTTTCATCTACCCACAACTCCAGGACTCTCCATATCGTTAGCGCCGCCCCGCCGACAAGATCGGATAAGGCATCAAGAGGCACCACCCCACGATGAACCAAAAGCCCCATGGTCTCGAATTTCATGCCCACTCGCATCGCTGCCGATTCATAGTGTTCGTCCAGCTTTTCGAACTTGGCTCTTGTCATCCCTGCCGGTAGTTCCGAAATTATCCGGTATGCCTCCGTGAAGTCCTCATCCTCGAAAGAACGAGCACATTCAAGAAGCGCAAGTTCGCGCCTCTGAACCCTGTTTTGCTTTACTTGAATCAGGCCGAAGACTATTCCAAACAGGATCGCAAGAATTCCTACTATTTCGACAATATTCGCAAGATCAGACAGACTCATTTTTCATCCAGCAACATTAAGTTCGTGATTCAACATAGATCGTGACCGTCCATTCAGGGTTATTTTCTACCACTCAACTCCAGTATAGCCCAAAGGCTGTTCCTGGCCGTTTGCAAGGTGGTTCTCGGCGGATACTTTTCGACAATTGCTTCAGACTGGGTCAGCCTCATTAATTCCAGATGGACTGCTTCTGGTAAGATATCGCTTTTCCACAAACGGCAGCATCCCCTGGACCTCTACGTGCAAGATAATCTGATTCAAAAATACAACATACCTGGCCCGCGCTACACAAGCTATCCTACGGTGCCTTACTGGGATAACAATTCGATCGATCCAGATAAGTGGAAAGATGCGGTTCACAGGGCATTTTCTGAAAGCAATGCCAGTGAGGGGATTAGCCTTTATATCCATCTCCCGTTCTGCGAAAGCCTGTGCACCTTTTGCGGCTGTCACAAGCGAATTACCAAGCGGCACGAAGTTGAAGACCCGTACATTGATGCCCTGTTGAACGAATGGGAGAGCTACCGGCAACTTTTTTCTGCAGTACCACGGATCAAGGAGTTGCACTTGGGTGGTGGCACCCCGACATTCTTCAGCCCCGACAATTTGCACAGGCTGATCGATGGCATCCTGCAACACGCGACATTGGCCGAGGAATACGAGCTCGGATTCGAGGCGCACCCGAACAATACTTCACTCGAGCACTTGACGAGCCTTTATGACCTGGGGTTTCGACGTTGCAGTTTCGGCGTGCAGGACTACGCCCCCCTGGTGCAAAAGACGATCAACCGGGTTCAGCCCTTCGAAAAGGTGAAGTGGGTAACCGACAAGGCAAGAGAAGTTGGCTATAGTTCGATCAGCCACGACCTGGTGTTCGGGTTGCCGCATCAGACTCTTGGCAATGTCATCGACACCATCAACAAGACCAACGAGTTGCTGCCCGACCGGCTCGCGTTTTACAGCTATGCCCACGTTCCCTGGATCAAGGGAACAGGACAGCGTGGTTTCAGCGAAGCCGATTTGCCCAAGGACAAGGCCAAGCGCGCCCTATACGAGGAGGGCAAGAAACTCCTTTCCGAATTGGGTTACAAGGAAATCGGCATGGATCATTTTGCCCTCAAATCCGATACCTTGTTCGAGTCAATGCAAAACAAAACCCTGCACCGCAATTTCATGGGATATACAGCGAGCAAAACCCAATTGATGGTCGGGTTGGGCATGTCAGCGATTGGTGATTCCTGGTATGCCTTTGCACAAAATGAAAAAACGGTACCTGAATACGAGGCGCGTGCCAATCGAGGCGAACTACCGATTTTTCGTGGTCACCTGCTAACCGATGAAGACCGCCTGATCCGGCAGCATATTCTCAATATCATGTGTCACTTTGAAACCAGCTGGGCCAGCCAGGAGTTGCAGTTTGCGGAACTGGATCAATGTCTGCGAAAGCTTGAAGAAATGGAAGCTGACGGTCTCGTTCAGTTGAAAGACCATGGGCTGGCAGTCCCAGAGCAAGCGCGACCATTTGTCAGGAATATTTGCATGGCCTTCGATCTGCGGTTAATGCGCAACGCCCCCGAAACCAGGGTCTTTTCGATGACGATATAGCTCTTCCCGGGAGTGTGTAACGACTTAGAATAGACCTAGAGCCGACGTCCACTGTACTATTTGAAGAGTCTACAGCATCGAATAGAAGGACACATGATTATACGCAAACTTGCAGCAGCCATGAGAGAGCAAAATTGGTCCACAGTCGTGCTTGAAATTCTGATCGTCGTGGTAGGAATATATGTTGGCTTGCAAGTGGACGGATGGAATGAAGCGAGAAAGGACAAGGCCAAGGGACGGATTTATCTCGAACGTCTCAACCGCGACATTGAACGTGACGCCGGTTTGCTTTCGCAATCTATCCAGGCGGCTGATAACCGGGCTGCAGATGCTGTCTTGGCGATGAGCGGACTGGAGGATCCGACATTGTTAAAAGCCGATCCTTGTCAGTTCCTGGCATCCATTGGACGAGTCTCACAAAGCTTTTTCCCGGTACTCTATTCGCACACATTCACGGAAATCGTATCCAGCGGGCATCTTGAATTGATCAGAAGTGATGGTTTAAAAGATGAACTTGGCCAGTATTACACGGCTCATGAGTCTGCTGAGCAATGGATGGACTCGTATAGGCAAATCAACCTTGATTATGCAAAAGCCTTTGCGGGAGTCATATCTCGTAGTCAACTAAAGTCGGTCGCCAGTTTTGAGGGCGGGGATCAGTGCCAGATCGACATCGTGCAAGCAATGGAGGCAAGGCAGAGAATCCTCGACCGGGAAGGATTGTCTGACTGGTTACCGAGACTGGAAATCCGGCAAGAAAGACTGTCACAACGGTTGCAGAGATCGCTTGCTACCAATGAGTTGTTGCAAGACCTGATTTCAACGGAACTCCGGCGCTTTGGAAGTGACTCGCATTGATACCAGTGTTACTGGACAAAGTCCGCTTCTCTTCGCGGTCGGTACTGGTGGTATCCAACCGCTGCAGGCATTGGTCGGGCGGTGTGGAGAGCCATGCTAACGGTCGTGCTTTATTGCACAGCAGCCACTTTCGGCTTCATCCAGACCACGCCCACGCCGGGACGCTTCTGCTGGGGTCGGAGGTTGCAGTTATTTCATGACCTTGCAACCTCCGTACTCCAGCGGAATGAGGGGTCATCGAGCCACATGCGGTGCAGGATGACGGCAAGTTTTCGGGCCACGGCGATAACGGCACGCCGGTGGCCACGGGTCTTGGCCAGTTTCATCCCCCAGGCTTTCAACGGTGACCACTTCGAACTGCCATGGGTAGTAAAGCGTGGGACAGAGTTGCATCAGCTTCGATGATGTCTCGCACTGCGGCATCGAAGGAACCGTGACCAAGTTTGGCTGGCAACTTGATACCAAACACCTTTAACAGGCCACGAATCTCGCTTTCCAGGTCGATGCCCTTGGATAACACTGCCTTACGACTGGCAAATAACGCCCGTACCCGGTGATTTTCCATACTCCTCACGTGCACCTTGCTGTACCAGCCCGCGCGTATTAGCTGGGCGATGCCCCTGGCATCGTTCTTGACCATCCAGATAGGCAATGATGTCGGTAACTTCGGAGTCGAGTTTGGTCTCAGCCTTAATCTCACCCTCATCATTGATCACACACAGGTGGACAGAACGCAGTGAGACCTCAAGTGCTGCATAGTAATTCATGGTGTTCTCCCGTTTTGATGTATCGGTACATCCTACTGGGAACCCGGCTAAATAATGCCGGCCCGATTACTAATGCTTCTGGCCGGAAGCTGCCCCTTGTTTAGCTGAAAATCATCCGTGACGTATGATCGCTTTCCGCCAGGAAGCAGTCAACTGTCTGACGGTTTTTTCAGCGGTAAGAACTTCCGGAAACAGCCACTAGCGGACTGTGCAG
Source organism: uncultured Lysobacterales bacterium (assembly GCA_937927755.1). Classification (GTDB taxonomy): domain Bacteria; phylum Pseudomonadota; class Gammaproteobacteria; order Xanthomonadales; family SZUA-36; genus SZUA-36. Next base: position 2,535 of record CALBDB010000141.1, on the reverse strand, counting down.
CGTCAGCTAACGTGACAAGTGTCAAAAGGCGTTTAAGGAGAGCTGCTAGTTGAAAACTCAACTGGATTGTAAGTAAACGATTAGGCAGAATATGGGCAGGGGGGATTATGGTGTTCGGCACGGATGCCTTGAATGAAATAGCAGGGAGCACTAATTCATCTGGACGATTCCAGAACGGGGAATGAGGAACGGGTGTCATGGTAACCGAGATTAGCAAAGTCGACTGGGATACGAGCCTTGAAACCGGAATCGATGATGTTGATAAACAGCACCGCCAGTATTTCGTTCTGTTGAATGACTATCTTGAAAAGGCGGCCGAGACAGCAACCGACAGAAATCAATTTTTTGATCTGATGGAAAAACTCGATTTCCTGCAACAATACGCCAAGGAACACTTTTCCACCGAAGAATTGATCATGCAGGAGGCAGGGTTTCCCGACTTTGAGTCACACCGGGATGAGCATCTTTATTTCGTGCAGCATGTCGAGGAACTTTATACACAATTGAAGTCTGTCGGGTTCACCCCGGAGCTCGCGCGTGAAGTGAACTACTACATCATCGAGTGGTTCGTGGATCATATTCGCCAGGCGGACATGGAATTGGTTGAGTTTCTGCACACCAAGGTAACTTGGCATAGGAAAATATTCGATCAGTTGAACAAACTTTTCACCTCGCTTTTTGGAAAAAACTGATCAAGCTCCTGCCGCATTATGCGGACATTGAAAGTGTCCATCAAACCGGAGCAAGACCTGAAAGCTGACATCCGCCTATTTCTGCTTTTTCATACTCTGCTGTAACAGCTCGCCGAAGCTGCCCATGGCGCCTTCTTCTTTCGGCTTCTGCTTGTACTGCTCGATGTTTACCCCGGCCTCGGCGGCCTTATTTTCATCCAATGAAAGACTGATGCGCCGCTTTTCGATGTCGACGCCAAGTACAGTCGCCTCGACTTTATCGCCGATCTTGACGACCTCACTTGGGTGATTCACGCGTTTGTCGGCACCGAGTTCGCTAATGTGAGCCAGTCCGTCAATGCCCGAGGTCAGCTCGACAAAGGCGCCAAAAGATTCCACTCGGCTGATGGTACCACTGACCCTGGTTCCGACGGCATAAGCCGCTGACGCCTCTTGCCAGGGGTCCTTTGTCAGGGCACGCAGTGACAAGGCAATTTTCTCCGGTCGCTTTGGGTTGTCCGTCTTCTCGATCCGTAGTACAGCCACTTCAAGCTCCTGTCCTTCGTGGAGCATCTCGTTCGGGTGGTTGAGCCGGGCGAAAGACAGCTCGCTGATATGGATCATGCCCTCGATACCGCCGAGATCGACGAAAGCACCATAATTCTGCAGCGATGTGACTTTACCGGGTAGGGTCGCTCCGACCTCTAATCTGGCTCGAATTTGTACGGCTCGGGCACGCTGCTCCTCCTCAAGTATCGCGCGCCTGGATAGCACCAGGTTCGGACGCCGCCCACCCTCGAACTTCATGATACGGAAATCCAGCCGCTGGCCGGTTAACTCAGACAGGTCTTCGACAAAGTGAATGTCGATCTGCGAGGCCGGGCAGAAGGCACGCTGACCGGCGATCTGTACTTCTACGCCACCCTTGGTCACGCCGGTAATCAGACCCGCAACCGGCAGCCCCTGACTGTAAGCGTCCTCCAGTCCTGATAGGTCGTGGGCCTTGAGTCCGTGTTGGGTGCCGAGGATCAGTGCACCGGTCCCTTTGTCCTTGCTCGTCACCGCGGACTCGACCTTGTCACCGATCTTCGCGGTCAATTCTCCCGCTTCGTTCTTTAACACGTCGATTTCCATCACCCCCTCGGATTTGAAACCAAGGTCGATATAGACGTGCTCTTCGCCAATGCTAACGATAGTGCCTTGCACCCTGTCGCCGACATCTGGCTCTGTCTGCTTCCGTGCCGGTTGGGATTCATCGAACTGGGCCAGTAGATCTTCGAAGTTTTCTGAGTTGGACATGGTCAATACCGGACTAATACGCGCCGTAGGTGTCCTCATCTCTCCCTTAGGTGGAGTCAGGATGAGGTTGATTGTGGCTGAAATTGCCTAAGCGCATTGTAGGCGGAATCATTGCTCAGCGAAACTTCGCTACTCATTTCCGGCCAGTTCCATGATTGCCACGTCCCTTCGCTGTGCCGGTTTTTGCGTCGAAGACATCCCCCATCCCTTCCCAGTAGCTGACGCTTGTATCCATCGATTAATTGTGGGTGTCCTAAGAAAATACATAACAAAACGTTCAAGTACGTTTCGCCAGCAAGTTGGCTCCACCGGGCCCCAAAAGGCTGCGCCCTTTTGGGCCGCTTAACTAAAACGTTAATGTCTGTATTTAGCCGGAAGCAGACATCAGAGCCAGTCAATTTTCCATAATTTGAACGGCGGCTTCCGGCCTATTCTGTTGAAAAACTCTTTTTTGTCGATTTTTGGACGTTCCCGCGGAAACGCGTCTCAATAAAAACAATGGGTTACCTTGGGTAAATTTGTCAAAATTGATCGAATTTACAATTTAGTCGAGTTTTTCAACACA
>CALBDB010000140.1 GCA_937927755.1 uncultured Lysobacterales bacterium | reverse complement strand
CGCCACCCCGACAAAAAGAGCGACGACTACCAGGATGATGGTTTTCGTGTTCATCTCGTAATTCCTCAGGTCTTTGTAGGTTCAGAGCCAGTAAACTGCTTATATCCCAGGCGTATCATTGCCCAGGGAATTGCCACAGCCTCTCTCAAATAATAATACATCCACTTCATGTTGCCCAAAGCAGCGCGGTCACTGGGCATATCACCACGCCGGGAGCGGACACCAACCAGCCGGAACAACAATTGACAGCGATAATTATGATACCGGCTTGAGCAAACGGTCACCTCGTGCGGCTGACCGTGCTGCTGAAGCAGGATCTCCTTGCAAAACAGCACAGATTGCAATGTGTTGACGGCCTGGTCTTCTAGCAAAACCTGCTCTTCTTTTGCGCCCATTCCGAGCAAAAGTGATTTCATCACATGGGCCTCGGGCGGGCCGAACCTGCCCTGGCCGCCAGTCACAATGAAACGCGACTCTGGATCGTTCTTGCCCAATTGCCAGGCGCCTTGCACCCGGCGTAACAGCGTGCCGCTCGGCTGCCCACCCGATTTTACAGCCGCACCAAAAATGATGTAGCAGGGAACAGGACGGCGATCGCCGGTTTTGGTCGCTTTGGTGGCCATTAAGTCAAAGTTTAATCGTCAGCCCCAGGGTTGGTATTTGTTTGATATTGCCTTCTCGGTTTTCGTGACCAGCATCATCAGAAAATATTACGATGTTTTTACTCATTAGTACTCACCAAAATCTTGTTTTCGTGCCCCGGCGCTGGACAGGCGCCTTGCGTGGAACGAGCCTCGCGGCCCGAGGGGCAACTTAAATACCCTGGTACATTGACTGTAACATCAAACGGGGCACTCTGTTTCTGGTGGTCTGCGTATGAAGTTGCCAAAATCGTGAATTACGTCAAAATGATCATCATCGGAATTGAAACCAAAGACCAAAGAGAGCCGCAATGACCATAAGCCGCAGACATGTTCTACAGATGCTCACCACGGGGTTGATCATAAGCCACATTCCACTCACCAATGCGTCCACGAAGGCAACAGGCGCGGTTCTGAAGCCACCACGGCTTCAAGCCGGTGATACGGTTGGATTGATAAACCCGGCTGGTGCTACGTTCCACCCCGTTGACGTGACCGTTGTTGAAGAAACCCTGGCGGCGCTCGGGCTCGGAATGAAAGCCGGTGAACACCTACTTGACCGCTATGGCTACCTGGCAGGTGAGGACAAGGCCCGCGCGAAAGACGTGAATAATATGTTCGCCGACCCGGATGTTTCAGCGCTGCTATCACTCAGGGGTGGCTGGGGCTGTAACCGGCTTCTAGACCTGCTGGATTACGAGGCGATCAGCCGGAACCCGAAGATCCTGATGGGATACAGCGATATCACCAGCCTGCTGTTGGCGATCAATGCAAAAACCAGCCTCGTCACATTCCATGGCCCGGTCGGAATTTCAACCTGGAATCAATATTCCACGAACTTTGTGAAAAAACTCTTGTTCAATGCAGAAGCTTTCAGCATGGAAAACCCCCGTGATACCGGAGACAACCTGGCCCAGGTATCAGACCGTGTCATAACCATCACAGGTGGGAAAGCAAAGGGCAGGCTGCTAGGCGGTAATTTATCCGTGCTGACTTCAATGGTCGGGTCCGATTATCTACCCAATTTCGAGGGCAGTATCCTTTTCCTCGAAGAGATTAATGAAGATATCTTCCGCGTGGACCGTATGCTTACGCAACTAAAACTGGCCGGCATTCTCGGCCGGATATCCGGTTTTATCTTTGGAAAATGCAAGGAATGTAATCCCGGCGAGGGATTTGGCTCATTAACGCTGGAAGAGGTATTCGCCGATCACATCGAACCACTCGGTATCCCGGCCTGGTCAGGCACCATGATCGGTCATATGGATAAGAAGTTCACCATACCGCTGGGCATAGAAGCCGAGATCGATGCTGACAAGGGGATTATCTCGTTACAGGAACCGGCGGTAACGTAGATCGGGCCAGGCAGGAATTCCTAGCGGCGGTTATCCAGCCATCAGTCCCGGAATTCCTCTTCAAAATAGAACAGGCTGATGCCGGCCGTGACCTGGTCATGGCTGACTGTCTCCTGTTCAAATGGCTTTATGATTTTCCGTGCTTTTTCATCGGTCTTTTCAAGAAACTTCTTCACAAGATCCCTCAACTTTTCACTGTCATTCCTGTCCATACGATTGGTCCAGCAACCTCGCTGGTAAAAGGGTTCAACGCCTCTTGATGGCGCCTCCAGGTTATGCGCTATCGTATCCACCAAGTTACCGACCGCTGCCATTCCAATCCTGGCATTTTCGGTCTGGTCTACAGAATCAAACGGTGTATAGCGCTTATCAATCATGCGAACCGTGTTTTTGACTCTGTCGACAACGATAGACTTACCTGTTTCAAGGCGGTGCAGAAATGATGTCACGGTGACCCCCCTGGTGGACACCGACTCGCTGATAAGAGATTCAAAACTGGCACCCTTCCCCTTTATCGGCAATATCCGTGGTTTGCCTGACTTTGATTCCCTGTACTTCGGTCTACTCTCCCAGACATCCAGAACACTGCATTCAGGCGTGATCTCACTCAGGAATCGCTTCTCCTCGTGAAATGGTTTCATATAACCCACATCCCCCTTGATCCGGACAATGGTGCGCGTATCAAAGCCGGTAATTACCGCAAGGTTCGACAAGGGGACATTTTTGCCGGGGGTTTCTTTTTTAAGCATGGCCTCTGCCTCTTCGACAAAAATTATCTGGACCATTTGCTGCAGTTTTTTCAGGGAAATCTTACCCATCAGCAATCGGATCAGTTTTCTGAAGACTACTTCGACGGCGCGTGTCAGGATGGCGACATCAGGCAAGGTTTGTTCACGGTGCAGGGCCATTTGGACTCTCCTTGTTCAAGACCAAAATGTTTTTTGTATCTGGTGGTTTTGACATTATTGTCAGTATATGACATTTATGTCTTTTATTGCCATTTGTGGCAATAGTAATTATTGCGAATATAGCCTGAAATGATATGAATGTCACGCGTTCACCAGTGTGGCCACCTGCACCACTGAGCGATGCTGGCCGATAACAGGTGAACGGTGCGGGCTTTATGGTGCCTCTTCGAAGTAGAACATGCTGATACCCGCAGTATACTGGCCCTTTTGACTCTGGCTTTCCGCCAGGGAAGTGATCAGTTCGCGGGATTTTATATCGGTTTCCCGTAAGTAGCTGTGAATGACCTTGCGGACCTCGTCCATTTTTTCCGGATCGAACTGGTAGTTCCAGCTTCCTCTCTGGAAGTACTTTGCGTCTTCGAACTGGCTATTTTGAATATTGTGGCTGATGGTACTGGCCAGATCACCGATTGCCGTAAAGCCGACATCAAGCAAATCCAGGTCATTTTTGCTGATAAAGACATTGTCCTCTTGTTTAAGTACGATGGTCCCTGCGCGGCTATCCACATCCACCATACCTATCTCTTTCAGTCTTTTTAATACGACCTGGGTCGTCAGGCCCCGGGATTGTATTGCGGCTTTGACCAGCCCGGAAAAGGTTGCCCCTTCACCTTCTATCTGCAGTTTTCTTGGCTTGCCGTTAAGCATGTCAAAAAAACGCTCGTCGTTCATCCAAAGATCAAACACCTTGAACAACGGCATAAAACCATCAAGAAAATTGTCATCCTGGTAAATCGGGTTACTGACAGCAATATAGGCCTTGGTCTTCTTGATGGTCCTGGTATCCACACCAGTCTGAAGCGCCAGGTCACCCAAAGCGACATTCTTGCCAGGTGACTCCTGTTTCAGTTTCGCTTCGGCCTCTTCAACAAAGATAATCTGGATCATTTCCTGCAACTTTTTCAGCGACATTGTCCCAACCAACATTCGGATCATTTCCCTGAAAACCCTCTCTACGACGCGCGTTATGATGGCAACGTCGCGTAGTTCAGGATCATTGGGTGTGGACATACAAACTCTCCATGTTTTCTGCTACTGCATTCTCTGATTCAGGTTTGTATTGACCCGCCTTTCAACCTGGCAGGCCTGAAATCAGGGATAGCGTCTTTGTGTGAACTACGCACAAGACAAAGCCCGGTCTGGCTCTGGACCGGAGCTTTGTCTTCCCCCCTTGCAAGCAATATAAGATTCCCCTACCGGCGTGGTTCAGCTTCCCCCTCAGCCGATCAACCTCGCCATCTTCACTGCTTGCTGATTTGACCTTTCTACACTTGACGTAAATGTCATTTATTGCCATTGACGTCACTTATGGACAATATTGGCATTTATTGCCATATGTGTCAATTCTTTTTTTGTAGGAGAATACCGAAATGTGTTGCAGGCTAAAACCGCACTGGGTACTTGTGTGGTTTTATGACTGTTTTTTTTACTGTTTCAGTGGGCTCGAAAAACGAATGGACCTGAACAGCCACTTGAAGAGCTGCAGAATCCCCCACAAGAACACCACGGGTAACAGGCCGGTTTGGAGAATAAAAACCACGCTCAGTTGTATCAGGTGCTCAGTGAGTTCGCCTGCCCTGTCCTGCATCCGACTGAACTTTCCGGAAAGATCCATCGCATCAACGGTGTCGCTCCAGGCGTTGGTAATGGAGTCGAAAATACTTGCTTCCCGATCTTTTGCCGGTTCCGCCCTTGCCTCTTCACTTAACTGCTCAAGTTCCCTGCCCGCCACGGTGATCATTTCTGTGCTCTGCTGGTAACGTGGTTCGAGAAACTGCTGGTACAGCATGTCGTTGGCAATAAGCATTACCGGAACGGCAAAACGAATAACCAGCAACAACAGAAAAGTCTTTCTAAGCAAGACCCTGTAAATTGTTGAATCCCGGCCCGGGTACCAAAGCCGTATAAGCAGCCATGCCGCCAGTGCCGCAACCAGTGCCTGTATAAACCACCACGCGCTGATATCCAGCAACACGTTCTGCACACCCAGTGAAATGGTTGCACCCAGCATGATCCACGAAAACCTTTCCACCAGGTCGTTTACAGGATCCAGTATCTCGCCCGGGGTCAGGGTCATGCCCACACCGGCAGGCTGAAGCGCGATCTCCGTGCCCTGGACCACCGAAATCACACCGTTGATGGTCCTGGCCAGGGCAAAGGTGACAAAAGCACGCTGGAACAATTGCTCGTAATCCGTTGCAGCACGCTGATCCACGAAGGGTGTAACCGAAAGCGCTGCCACCAGAACCAGCACCACGCTAAGCAACCACTTGCTGATGGGTTTACTGTTTTTCATCACACTTTCTTGCGTATTTGAGGGGTTCATCAGATTCATACCAGCATCATAATAACCACACCGCCACCTGCCAGGGCGATACCCGCCAATTTACGCCAACTGATTCGCTCTCCAAGCATCAGCCAGGCGAGGATGATGATAAAAACCACGTTGGTTTCATTGAGAATGGAGGCAATCGAGGCGTCGATCAACTTGTACCCCGCCAGCCAAAGGATCAAAGACAGATACGAAGCAAGAAAGGATGCCATGATGACCGTACCCCAGCGGTGGGGCTTGCGGAAATTATCCTTGACGCTTTGCCACTGACCCCTTACAAGCATGAAGATCAGCAAACCTGAGATACCGCCGGCAAGCCGTAGCTCTATCGTCCAGAGCAAAGGCTTTACCTCCAGGATTTCCTTCACCATGACGATACCCAAAGCCATCATCATCATGGAAGACACGCCATAAACCGCGCCCTTTCTGATGTCGCTCGTGTCGACAGCAGAGCGGTTTGTACGCCAGGTCACCACCAACACCCCTGCGACCACGAGGAAAAATCCGAGCCATTGCCACGAATTCATCCTTTCTCCGAGGAAAATTGTCGACAACAGGACGACAAAGGGGCTGAACATACTGGCCACGATTCCAGTGCGGCTTGCGCCCATCAGGTTAAGCGCCCGCAGATACCAGGTATCGGCCACGGCAATCCCGATCACACCTGAAACAAACACGATGACAAACTCGAATGCAGAGTAGTCCGGCAGATCCAACCCCCCAAAAATCAATATGGTTGGGAATAGCAGCAACATGCCAAGGGAATTCTTGAATAGATTCAATTCAAAGGCAGGCAACGTATCGCCGGCCCGCCGCATCAGGATAACCGCCAGCGCCCATATGGCCGCGCTGGCCAATGCAAAAAATTCACCCCAGCCCATCATCTGGACAGCGGCTACTGCACGCTTGCCCGGATCAATACGACTGGTTCAAGCGGAACATCCTCGGCATCAAGGTCTTCGCTGTAGCCTGTTTCCACGGCGGCAATGGCCTCGAGGACCTCCATTCCGGATATGACCTGACCAAATACGGTGTAACCCCAGTTGCGCGACCCCGGGTTCAGACTGGTATTGTTGTCCATATTGAAATAGAACTGCCGGGTGGCAGAATGCGGGTCGTCATAGCGGGCCATTGCAATGGTCCCGGTGTTGTTCTGTAATCCGTTACCAGACTCATTGAGGATATTATCGTAGAGGGTCTTTTCTTCGATATCTTTTGTATAGCCACCGCCCTGGACCACAAAACCCGGCATTACGCGGTGAAATATCGTCCCGTCATATTCTTTCTCCAGCACGTACCTCAGAAAATTATTGGATGTGATCGGCGCCCGCATGCGGTTCAATTCAACTTCAATTACACCCATACTGGTTTCAATTTTGATCACCGGAAACAGGTTGTCAGGGATCATTTCCGGCGGGAAGCAGTCTTTACCCACCGGCAGTGCAGTCATTGGGGTCAATACCAACATCAGTACCGAGGCCAGCAAATATTTTTTAATCATCAAATTACTCCACGGGTACAAAGACCAGTCCATTCGGCCAGGGGTTATACTCGCTTACGGCCGCTTGCTTAAAACAATAGGCTATTCTCACATTTCAACCGGGAGTTCACCACATTGAACTTGCTCAAATCCGTTTTTATCAGCGTCTTTATTACGTGGCTTGCGGTAATCAGCATGTTTGCTGTCATGCAACTGACCAGGGGCTCCGAACCGCTGCTTTCGTGGGCGGGCCTGGCACTGGCAGCCCTCTCGCCGCTAACGCTCTTCATCAAGGCCTACCTGGCGAAATCGCCGCGTACGCCGCGCCACCCGGTTGAATACAGCGTACTCAGCGCCCTGGGCCTGGCCCTGACCATGGCCGCATCCTACCGTTATGGAGATGCTGCCGGCAGTGTCCATTTGTGGGCAGGTGTCACGCTGCTGGCGTGGCTTGTGTATTTACGCTGGTATTCCGTTTTTGGTAAACGCAATGCGCTACCGTTACGCGTAGGTGTACCCTTGCCTGAATTCCGGCTCGAGTCGCTGGATGGGCATGTGATTTCTTCGGAAGGCTTCAGGGCCAAGCCCCACTTGTTGCTGTTTTACCGTGGTAACTGGTGCCCTTACTGTACCGCCCAGATCGATGAACTGGCCACGGCTTACCGGCGGCTCGAAGATTTGGGCCTCACCGTGATCCTGATCAGCCCCCAACCTATCAGAAAAAACCAGGCACTGGCCCGGCGCTTTGATGTACCGATGGTATTTTTGAGAGACCGTCATAACGAGGCGGCTACACGCCTCGGGATACTCGACAGGTGGGGCACACCGATGGGCCTGCAGGTGCTGGGTTACGGGTCGGATACGGTTTTACCAACCGTGATATTGACCGACTCACGGGGTCAGATCATCTATTGCGACCAGACGGATAATTACCGCGTGCGGCCTGAGCCCGGAACTTTTGAAGCGCTTATGAAAGAAAAAGGCCTGTTGAACAAGGATTTAAATTGCCGACACCAGTGAATACCAAGGTAGAAATATTCGGCAGAATATAGCGCTCACCAGCAAACCGTAACTAAAGGCAATTCAGAAGCCTTGTATTTGAACTATTATTTTCTCAGTTTTTCAACCTCGTCCCCTGACTGACGCTCGGATGAAGGCAAACGCCCTGCCTTGCGCAGGGCGTCACGGAGAACATACTCAATCTGGGCATTTACACTTCGCAATTCATCATCCGACCAGCGGCGCAATGCCTGCCAGGTATCATTACTGATCCGAAGCGGAAATGCCTTTTTTGCAACCATCAGAACCAGGACCCGTTGTTCAGTTATACAGGGAACCGGTATTAAGCACGGGCTGTGCATTTTCCTCACCACACAGCACAACCAGCAGGTTACTGACCATGGCGGCTTTGCGTTCATCATCAAGCTCGATGATTTCCTGCGCTTCAAGCTCGTCCAATGCCATCTTCACCATTCCGACCGCGCCATCAACAATCTGCCGCCGTGCAGCAACAATGGCCTGGGCCTGTTGCCGCTTGAGCATGGCGCTGGCGATTTCCGGGGCATAGGCCAGGTGGCTGATACGGGCCTCGATCACTTCCACACCGGCCTTTTCCAGGCGATCCTGCACTTCCGTTTTAAGCTGTTCCGAAATCTCTTGCTGGTTGCTTCGCAGGGCAATCTGATTGTCGGAATGTGATTCATAGGGGTAGCTGGTGG
>CALBDB010000139.1 GCA_937927755.1 uncultured Lysobacterales bacterium | reverse complement strand
TCTGCGGTGGACCCGGCGATGACTATATTGACGGTGGTGAGCCGGGAGCCGGCCACTATCAAAACAATGCAGGCGCTGACTGGATCAACGGTGGCAAAGGCAATGATGAACTTCATACTGCCGATTACGTAACCCAGCCTTCTGAAAGCGTGATATTTGGTGATGGTGGCAACGACCGGATCTACTTGTGGTCAGGTGGGTACGGTAATGGCAATGGCGGTAACGATCACCTGTACCAGTATGACGGTGACAGCGTCATGTCTGGCGGCAACGGGAATGATGTCCTGGTTAACTGGGACGATCCATGGGCCGAAGAAAAATTTGAGCTGGTGGCAATGGATGGTGGTAATGGTGACGATGTTCTCATCAATGAAGATACCACCGGCGAAACATCGCAGTGGGGTGGTAAAGGCCACGATGTCTGTGTCGGTCTTACCGTTGAAAAAGACGGCTGTGAAGAGTAGCCATTAAACATTGCAAAAGGCAGCTTCGGCTGCCTTTTTCATGCACTCGTATTTTATGGGAAGCCTCGGCCCTTTCCGGGGCGACTTGTGAGGAGAAAATTAATGAAAGCACTACTGATTGCGCTACTGCTGGCAATCCCGCTCAGCCTGTCAGCTGCATCCAAGGATGAAGAAGAAAATCCGCCACTGAAGCAATCCGACCTGCCGCTGCCGGTTGTTATTGATGAAAGCCAAGGTGACGTGCCGGTAACGCTGGACGGCGAGACTGTCACAGTCAATGGTAATGTGAACGCCACTGTATCAGGCAGCGTGAACGCTACCATTCAAGAGCCACTGGCAGTCAATGGCAGTGTCACAGCCAATATCCCCAATGCGGTAGAAGTGGTTACTGACCCGCTCGGCCCGGACAAATTCATCAATCCGTGGAATCGCTCGTTCAAGGAGTTTACAAGAACTGAAATTATTCCTGCGTCAAAACCCGCATCGGCGTTAGACAACTGGTCAATGGAACTCTTCTCAGACTCGACACCCTACCTTACGTCAATCCGTGTTGAAGGTTATGCCAGGACATCACTGCCCGATACGGCTTATCCGGGTTTTGTCACACCAGTTGCGATAGAGGTCGCTTTAATCGGGTATGGCGCAGATGGCAATGAGAGTTATATAAGCAGGCTGGCAATGGTGCGGATTTACAAAGCCTTTGAACCCGTGGAGTATGAGCATACTTTCTCCACACCACTGGTGCTGACCCATTTCGACCGGGTTAAGATTGTCTTTAGACCAGTAGTCAATAAAAACTCATACGATCTTGAGCTACAGGTGACAGGCCAAATGCGTGGACTGTGGGTCGCACCTTACTAATCTTTTATAAGACGGGTTTCGAGTGAAGTAATCTCCCACCTGAGACCTTCACTCATACGCGGGCTACGTATTTAGCCGCGCACCCGGCTGAGGAGCCGTCAATTACTGGCGGCTCTTTTTTTGGCAAATTTATCGATAGATGGAATCCACAATCATGACCCGGCCACAGCAATAACCGTCCCCGGGCAACCACCGGGGTAATTTGATAGGCACAATTTTGTGCACCCATAATATGAAGGAGTTTAGAACATTGAAAGCGAAACACTTGATAGGCCTGATTTTAGTCACCCTTAGCGTCTCTGCTTTTGCTGAGAAGCCGAGCGAGGTTGAAGTGCTGAGTATGCCTCCTGTAGATGTGGCAACACTGCCCGATGTGAATGTCACATCCCTGCCTAATGTTATTGTGAGCAACTTCCCGACCCAGCCAGCGCCGATTGTGCGCGGCCCTTTTTCATTACGGGTATCCAAAACCTGCGGTGGGTGCTATGACATAGATTACGTGGTCCCTGCGGGGAAGACATTGGTCGTTGAGTATGTATCTGCCACGGTAGATATCAATACTGTTGAGCGCTCTGGGCGAGTGAGCCTGTATGTAAGTGACCCCGATGGGGTTGCAAACGGCACCCCGGCCAATAACCAGTCTTACTTTTTCAGGGCTGAGGCTACCGGGGAGATGTCCTCCGCATTCACCTCAGAGGGTTGGGTGGACACCTATAAAGCCGTGTTCGGTCAAGTAACCAAAATCTATCTGGAGGAGGGTTATGGATTTTCCATCTTGGTCCCTTCAATAACAGGACTTGGGAACGATGGTGACGGCGGTGGTACCGTCCAAATTTCAGGATACCTCATCCCTTCTGATAGCCCGACTCTCTCACCTTAACCTGAACTTGGACCGACTCGACACTTGGGTCGGTCCATCGACTGAGGATTTAATTTTGAGCGCCGAATATTATACCCGCGCTCCCAGTGTCGGTGGACGCTGTCTGAAAACAATGCTCTCCGTCGGAAGGTTGTCCTGGACATGGACATCGACGAGATGGCTATGGCTCACAAATGTTCAACTGCGCCGTTGATTTCTGCCCGTGACCTTGTTGCGCGACCTGCTGTTGCGTGACTTCCCACCGGTCCCGGCCGGTTCGCCGGCTTCAGTCTCCCGAGGTGGCAGTCCCGTGTGTTGGGTCAGTATCTTCCTGCCGGTACGCCGTTTATGTGCCTGCTCGGTATTCTTCCTGCGTTGCGCCTGGTATCCCTTGCCGCTCTCGGGTTGGCTGGCCGGGATCAGGTGAGAATCACCGTCGCCGATTAAATCGGCCCTGCCCATTTTCCTCAGTGCCTTGCGCAGCATTTCCCAGTTATTGGGGTCGTGATACCTAAGTAAGGCCTTGTGCAGCTTGCGCTGCTGCGGATCCTTAACCCGCAGTACCTCGTCAGATTTGTAGGTCACCTTGCGCAAGGGATTCCTGCCGGAGTGGTACATGGCAGTCGCCGTAGCCATCGGCGATGGATAGAAGGCCTGCACCTGGTCGGCAGTAAAATTGTTGCGCTTCAGCCAGATCGCCAGGTTGAGCATGTCTTCATCGGTGGTGCCGGGGTGGGCGGCAATGAAGTAAGGGATCAGGTACTGCTGCTTGCCGGCTTCCCTTGAATATTTTTCGAATAGCTTTTTGAACCGGTCGTAGCTGCCGATACCCGGTTTCATCATTTTCGACAAGGGGCCGGTTTCGGTGTGCTCGGGGGCAATCTTGAGTTGGCCGCCGACGTGATGGGTAACCAGTTCCTTGACGTACGCGGGGTCCTCAATTGCCAGGTCGTAGCGCAGACCCGAGGCAATCAACACCTTGTTCACTCCCGGCAGTTCACGCGTTTTGCGATACAGTTGGGTCAGGGCGGAGTGGTCGGTTTTCAGGTTGGGACAGATACCCGGAAAAACACAGCTGGGCTTGCGGCAGGCCGCCTCGATCTCACGGCTCTTGCAGGCAATGCGATACATGTTGGCGGTTGGCCCGCCCAGGTCGGAAATCGCCCCGGTGAAGCCCGGGACCTTGTCGCGTATTTGCTCCACCTCGTTGAGTATCGACTCCTGCGAGCGATTCTGGATAATACGGCCCTCGTGTTCGGTGATGGAGCAAAAGGTGCAGCCACCAAAACAGCCGCGCATGATATTCACGGAGAAGCGGATCATCTCGTATGCGGGGATTTTTGCTCCACCGTAGGAAGGGTGCGGCACCCGGGCAAAGGGCATGCCGAATACATAATCCATTTCAGCAGTGGATAAGGGGATGGGCGGTGCATTCACCCACAGGTCGAGGCCGCCATGCCTTTGCACCAGCGCCCTGGCGTTGCCCGGGTTGGTTTCCAGGTGCAATACACGGTTGGCATGTGCATACAGCACCGCGTCGTTGCGGACTTTCTCAAAAGAGGGCAGGCGTATCACCGTACGGTCACGATCGCGGCCCGGATGGGGGTTGAACTGCTCAAGTTCATCGTCGCTTGTGGAACCCGGCACGCCATGCATCGCTGCTTCCCGGCGCTGTTTCTCGCCCTCATCCATCTCGCGCACGTTGATGTAGGGGTTTACCACACGGTCGATCTTGCCGGGCCGGTCTATGCGGCTGGAATCGATCTCCCACCAGCCAGCGGGCGTGTCCTTGCGTATCAGCGCCGTACCACGCACATCGTTGATCCGCTCAACGTCTTCGCCTCGTGCAAGCCTGTGGGCCACCTCGACAATAGCTCTTTCTGCATTGCCGTACAGCAACAGGTCTGCGGTGGCATCCAGCAGGATGGAACGGCGCACGCTATCCTGCCAGTAGTCGTAGTGAGCGATGCGCCGCAAGGAGGCCTCGATGCCCCCCAGGATGACCGGCACATCCGGCCATGCTTCCTTGCAGCGCTGGCTGTATACCAGCGAACAGCGGTCCGGCCGCTTGCCGCCCATCCCGCCTGGTGTGTAGGCGTCATCGGAACGCATTTTACGTTCCGCCGTGTAGCGGTTGATCATTGAATCCATATTGCCGGCCGCTACCCCGAAAAACAGGTTTGGCTTGCCCATTGCCATGAATGCATCGGCGGAATGCCAGTCCGGTTGGGCGATGATGCCGACACGGAAACCCTGCGCTTCCAGCAGGCGGCCGACAATGGCCATGCCAAACGAGGGGTGATCGACGTAGGCGTCTCCGGTAACGATGATGATGTCACATGAATCCCAGCCAAGTGCGTCCATTTCTTCCCCGCTCATCGGAAGAAAAGGTGCAACACCAAAACATTCTGCCCAGTATTTTGGGTGGTCGAATAGTTTGATGGATGGAGTTGGGATGGTGATCATTGACATATAGTGGGGCCTGTGGACTTTCCCCATTAGTCGTTCCGGTTATAGCGGGGGGCGTTAATCATAGCAGGCTGGCACCTCGCAGCGAAATCGCGACGCACGCGTCGTACCTACCCAAAGCACGTACGCTGATTATGAAAGTGGTTTATATTTGGGGCCATATGAGACCGACCCTCAGTCAACGAACTATTCTTGCAGTCACCGCTTCGCTGATATTCCTGGTGGTTTTTTTGCTGGCTGTTTTTTTGCAACAGAAGGATGAATCCGGACAGCAAACTGCAGAGGCTACTGGTCCAGGGCTTGCGTTACCGGCTTTGGACGACGACCGTTATAACTGGATCGGGTCACGTATCTACCAGAATGAGGCGATGGGAAAGGCCCAGTACCTCACTCACTGGAATGAGGGCGAGGATTTCCCGTCAATGGGTATCGGACACTTTATCTGGTTTCCCCGTGGCGTGGATGCACCGTTTGATGAGTCATTTCCTGCCATGGTTTCCCATGTAAAGCAGCAAGCCGGCGAGTTGGCGCGGTTACCCGTCTGGTTGGAGGATTTAGAGCCGTTTGATGCGCCCTGGGACAGCAAACAGGAGTTTGACCAGGCCTGGGCTTCGGCTGAAATGACTGAATTACGCGAATGGCTTGAGAGAACGGCACAATGGCAGGCGCGTTTTATCGTGGCGGCTTTTGAACAACGCTGGCAGGATCTTGATATTCCTGCAGGGCGCAAGCAACAGATGACCGGCCAGGTACAGCAGTTGGTCGGTACGGCCCAGGGTCTGTTTGCGGTGATAGATTATTACAATTTCAAGGGGCTTGGAACCAACCCGCGTGAGCGTTACCAGGGACAGGGTTGGGGCCTGATCCAGGTGCTCGAGGCTATGCCTTATCCGGTTCCGGAAGGGCATGATCCGGTGCTGCTGTTCAGGGACTCGGCCGCGGTCCGTCTCAGCCTGCGTGTCGAACTCGCCCCGCCGGAACGTAATGAGGTGCGCTGGCTGGAAGGCTGGCTAAAACGGCTGGACGGTTACCTGGCGGAACCCGCGCCTCTGGAGCAGGGCAGCTAAGCCAGTTTCGCAGCGGGCATCACTGGATTATTCCGCTGCCCGTAAATTACCAGGAATAATTTATTACGTTTTTTGAGCAAAATTCCGGTCTGCTGTGTTAATTTATCACTCTTCAGAAAAATGACTGGAAAATATGCCATGTCCTGTCTTGTAAAAATGCGGGCGGTCCGGGAAGAGTTGTCGGCCAATGAAAAGAAGATTGCAGACTTCATCCTGAGCAATTCAGCACTGATAAGGGACTATTCCTCGCAAAACCTGGCGGCTTCTGTCGGCGTCAGCCAGTCCAGCATCATCAAGTTCAGCCAGAAGCTGAACTACCGCGGGTTTACCGATCTTAAACTTGCCATTCACGAGGCCGTTGTAAAGAGCGGGCACAGCGAAGAGTCCGATAATGACGCCGCTGGTGCGGCAGCGCGGGTCGATTCCGTCCCGGAACAGCTCTACAACATCAAGCATGAAGCCCTCGCGACCACGATGGAACTGAATGATGAGGAACGTATCCTGGCTGCAGTGAAAACCCTCGAGAACAGTCAGCGTATCCAGGTCGTGGCGCTTGGTTCGGGGTCACTGGTTGCGCGGAACTTTGCCAGTATGCTGATCCAGATCGGCAAGTCGGTGATCGCGGAGGTGGACACTTACATACAGTTGTCCAGCGTCACGACGCTGGGTAAAGGAGATACCGTTTTTGTCATCTCTTATTCGGGACAATCTCCACAAATGATAAATATTACCCGGCAGGCAAAAAAGTCGGGCGCGGCAATAATTTCGCTGACAAACTACAGCGCAAACCCGATCAGGTCGCTTGCTGATGTCCAGTTGTTTTCCGTCGGCAGGGAGGGTGAGTTTGTCTGTCCCCAGATTGTTTCCAACGCTTCGCAGCAGCACGTCCTGGATATCCTGTTCGCTGCCTTGGTAAACAGGGACAGAAAAGCAAGGGAGTTGCTGGCGCTCAGCCGCAAGTTGGTTGAATGCCTTTAGGTACCGTGTTTCGCAGAACTATATAATTACCAAAACTAACACCACCGGGTATACCCAGGGATCACTGTAAATCATGTCTTCTGAATGGCTGTCCGTTCTACCTCCAATCGTTGCCATTGCCGTCGTTTTGTGGCGGCGTGAAGTCATACTGGCCCTGTTCCTTTCGATATTTACCGCAGAGTTGCTGCAGCAAACGTCCCTGTTGAGCAGCGTACCGATGGCGGGCCTGTTCACGCTGGAGCGCATTGCCTCCGTGTTCGAGAGCGCGGACAATACCCGCATCCTCATTTTCAGTCTGTTGATCGGCGCCTTGCTGGCCTATATGCGTCAATCAGGCGGTATCACCGGCCTGGTCAATGCCATCATCAATCGCGGTATCGCGCGCAACCAGAGGCAGGCTGCAATGCTGACCACCGGTGTAGGGGCCGCGGTATTTGTCGAATCCAACCTCAGCGTATTGACCGCCGGCATACTGTCACGAGGCATATTCGATCGTTTCGGGCTGAGCCGCGCCAAGCTGGCTTATATCATCGACAGCACATCCGCACCGATCTGCATTCTGATCATGTTGAACGCCTGGGGTGCATATATCCTGGCACTGCTCGGCACCTACGAACTGGAAGCTTCGGCGCCACAGATCCTGTGGGGCACGGTGCCACTGAATTTTTATGCGCTTGTGACGCTGATCATCGTGCTGTTCACAGCATGGACGGGCAAGTATTTCGGCCCGATGGCACGTAGCGAATCACTCGGGCACGAGGACAGCCTGGAAGAAGTACAGATCAAGGAAGCGCACCCGACATTCATGCTGGTGCCGCTGCTGGTAATGGTTGGTGGTATGGTTGGCTTCATGTTCTGGACCGGCGACGGCGTCATGGCAAATGGCAGTGGTTCCCGTTCCGTGCTTTACTCATCCGCGCTGGCCTGCTTGGTTGCTTACGTGATGATGTTGGCGAGTGGTAAGTTCACCCATATCAAGCTGGTCAAAATTGGTTTTGAAGGTATGAGCGAGTTGCTGCCGCTGGTAACAATCGTGCTGTTTTCCCTGGCGCTGGGTTCCAGCTTGAAAGACCTGGGAACCGGCGTTTTTATCGCCGGCCTGGTGGGTGATTACCTGTCCATATACCTCGTGGTGCCGATGCTGTTTTTGGCGGGTGCGCTGATTTCCTTCTCCACAGGCACCTCGTGGGGAACCTTTGCGATCTTGATACCCATTGGTATTCCGTTGGTCCAGACCCTGGGCCTGCCGCCGTCACTGGTTCTCGCGGCGATCCTGGGCGGAGGCATTTTTGGGGACCATTGTTCGCCGATATCAGACACCACCGCCGTGTCTTCGATCGCATCGGGCTGTGACCTGCTTGAACACGTCAGAACACAGTTACCATATGCCCTGGTTGCCGGTGGAATCACGCTGTTTATGTACTTGCTGGTGAGCCTGGTTTACCTGTAGACCGCTTGACCTGAAAGTTTTGAGGATGGTTTTTTAACATGAAGTATTTAGGAATTAACAGGTATCGACGCTGGCTAAATGGCCTCCTGTGCCTGTTGCTGACACTGTGGGTTTCGGCAGGCTCGGCGCAGCAACGCGAAGGCATCAGTGAGACGGCCCTGGCGGAACTGGCCGGGCACGCGATGTCCGAGTTCAATGTCCCGGGTATGGCGATTGGCGTGGTCAGGTCCGACAACATACTGATCAGCGAGGGTTTTGGTGTCAGGGAAATCGGCAAACCGGAGACCGTCGATGCGAAAACGATGTTCAAGATTGCATCGGTCAGCAAGGCTTTCACCACTGCGGCCCTGGCCGTACTGGTCGATGAAGCCCAGCTGTCCTGGGATGGCGCAGTGGTCGATTATATTCCCGGGTTCCGCATGAGCGATCCGTGGCTGACCGCCAATTTCACCGTCACCGACCTGCTGACCCACCGCGGTGGGCTGAAAAGCCACGTCGGCGACCTGTTATTGTGGCCGGAACCCAATTTGTTCACGGCTGAGGATGTCATTCATGCCTTGCGCTACTTCGAACCGGTACACGGTTTTCGTACCGGGTATCACTACGACAACCTGACCTATATCGTTGCAGGCGAAATCATCCCCCATGTCACCGGTGTGGCATGGGGCGATTTTGTCGACGGCCGCATCATGCGCCCGGCTGGAATGCAACGCTGCTTTGCCGGTGAGATTCCTAAAAAGCAGATGCGTAACCTTGCTTCACCCCATGCTATGGTCGAAGGTGAGTTGGCCATCGTCGAGCGCTCACGTATCAGCCGCCAGCCGCCGGTTTCCGCTGCTGCCGGGGGCATCGTGTGCAGCCTGGAGGACATGCTGACCTGGGTCAGGACCCAACTGAACCGTGGTACTACACCTGCCGGAGTCCAGTTATTCAGTCTCACCCAAAGCAAGGAAATGTGGAAACCGCATATCAACATGGGTGTCACCGATAGCGATGTCAAAGGGTCCGGTACACATTTCAAAGCCTACGGGCTCGGCTGGCGCCTGGCCGACGTGCACGGCTTCATGGAAGTTTCTCATACCGGCGGGCTTACCGGGTATCGCGCCCAAGTCGTGCTGGTTCCGGAGCTGGAACTGGGTGTGGTCGTCCTGACAAATGGATCTAGTTCTGCAGCACGTAATGATGTGACGAAATCCATTGTCCGCTCCTTTATGCCGGTCAAACAGGTGGACTGGTTCCAACTGAGACGCGACAAATACGCGGCCGCTCAAAAAGACACCGATACACATGCTGAAACGGTTGAGGCCGTAAAGGAGGCCCAGGCGAGCTGCTGTATTCCCGATCCGGCCCTGTTTACGGGTCTTTACCGTGATCCATGGTTTGGGGAAGCGACCATCGGGATGGTTGAAGACAAGCTGGTGTTCTCCGCCGCCAAGTCACCGAGGTTTACCGGCAGCTTGCACCACCACGACGGTAACCGTTTCCTGCTGCGTTGGACGGACCGCTCGCTGGATGCGGACGCCTGGGTGACTTTCGAACAGGATGCTGATGGTTCCACCGTTTCCATGTCCATGCTGGAGGTGTCTGAAGATGGGGACTGGGACTTCAAAGATTTGGCATTCATGAAGGTGGAGCAATGAATATTTCCGCTGCAGCAGTCCACGGACAAAACCGGTAGCACCGACCGATGCGCCCGACAACAGCAACGGTCCGGCTTGACGCCATCGTCAGCAACTACCAGCTTGCAAGCCGCATGGCGCCCGGCTCAAAAAATATCGCGGTGATCAAGGCGAACGCCTATGGCCACGGCCTGGTGCAGGTGGCGCGGGCGCTGCAGGGCCATGCCCCGGCACTGGCGGTTGCCTTTATCGATGAGGCAATACAACTGAGGGAAGCGGGTATCGACACGCCGATCCTTGTGCTACAGGGTATCCATCACCAGGATGAGATCGCCGAAGCCGAAGCCGCTGACATCTGGCTGATGCTGCATCACAAGAGACAGCTCGAGTGGGTGTTATCTTTAAATACCCCGGGGCCGGTCACGGTCTGGCTAAAACTGGATACCGGCATGCACCGGCTGGGGCTCGCCCCGGCTGAGCTGGATGGTGTCTGCGCGGATTTAATTGCATCTGAGAAGGTCCACCGCGACCTGGTGTTGTGCACCCACCTTGCCAGTGCGGACGATATGGACGATCCATTGACCGCGCAGCAAATCAGCCTGGTCCGTAGCTGCGCAGCCAGGCACGGGCTTGCCACCAGCATCGCCAACTCCGCCGCTATCCTGGGCTGGCCGGAATCCCACGCCGACTGGAACAGGCCGGGTTACATGCTTTATGGAAACAGTCCAGGCAGCTCTCTTGATACTGGTTCATTCGGCCTGTCCCCGGCCATGACATTGAAATCCGTAATCGTCGCCACCCGGTGCATCGCGGTGGGCGAGGGTGTCGGATACAACAGCCGCTGGGTTGCACAAAGACCATCGAAAATCGGCACCATTGCCATTGGCTACGGCGATGGCTATCCCCGCCATGCGCCGAATGGCACGCCGGTGCTGGTCAACGGTGAGCGTGTACCACTGGTCGGCAGGGTTTCGATGGATGCGCTTTCAGTGGACCTGACAGATCTTGAAAAGGCGGAGGCCGGTGACCCGGTGGAGCTTTGGGGACAACAACTCAGTGTCAACGAGGTAGCATCCGCGGCAGGTACGATCGGTTACCAGCTGCTCGCGGGTCTTACCGGGCGTGTTCCGCTGGATTTCATCCAGGACTAGCGAATTCTCTTGATGCTGTACATCGTTTCGGTGTAGGTTTTTTCCGGCGTGTCGTGCAGCGGAATAAAGGGTGTGACCGATACGCCATTCAGAACACCTTCGTAGTACTCACCGTTTTCATCGGTATAACCGAACTCGGATACGTCGTGGATCACGTAGGGTTTACCGTCGGCGTTGCCGAGAAACATCAATACGTGGCCGGGCGCATAGATCAGGTCGCCGACATCGAGTCCGGCCAGCGCCAGCAGCCTTTCCTCGCGCGTGCTTTCCGGCCTAAAACGGATATTTTCTCCAAATGTGCCCGAACCCTGTTGGCCGCTGTTGCGGGGCATGTAGATACCGAAGGTCTTGTAGATTTCCATTACAAAACCGGTGCAGTCGCGCGCGTTGTAGGAATGGCCCCAGCCATAACGTTCGCCCAGGAACTTAAAAGCCTGGCGGGTGACATTTTCCCTGGTGAACGGGAGAAATCCGGGGCTCACATCTTCCTTGCGGGCTATCAGCGCCGGCTTGATCTCGAGCCCGCCCTGCTGGTTGCGTACAGGTAGCAAAACCGTGTGGCTGGCGTATGGGTTTTGGCCATAAAGGTCGTTGCTGCTGGTGTTTGCAAGTGGAACACGTATACCCATGTCGAGTTGCAGTTCAGACAGGGCGGGGACGTCCGGGTTGAACGAAGTCCATACCTTGTCCCCGGTGATAACGAGGAACTGACCACTGTTTCTGTATCGTTCGATGACCTGGCGCTCGCCGATGGCGATATTCTCGCTGCGAACCCATGCCGCGTAATTGTATGACTGCGCAAACGACCACTGCCCATCTGCGCTGTCGTGCAATACGGCCACGGCTTCGCCCGGGAACAGTCCGTTTTCCTGGAAACGGT
The DNA here is from genome assembly GCA_937927755.1 of uncultured Lysobacterales bacterium. Lineage (GTDB taxonomy): Bacteria > Pseudomonadota > Gammaproteobacteria > Xanthomonadales > SZUA-36 > SZUA-36. Next base: position 5,659 of record CALBDB010000139.1, on the reverse strand, counting down.
CGAGAAAGCGGGTGTCCTGTGAACTGATATAACGGTCATCTGTCGGGAATCTGCGCATATCCGAACGGTTGACAACCAGTCCGAAGCGCACGCCGGCTTTCCCGGGTATGTTCTCCAGCCCCAGGTTGTCCTCGTATGTCCGATATACATCCCCGGACAGGACTTTTCCGTTTTCACCGTACAGGTCGGTCTTGTAGGGCTTACTGATCGCCCTGATTCTTTCCTTTACCTCAGCGCCCGGCAATTGTTCCGGAAAATCGCCCAGCTCGACCATGTGCGGATCGGTGGCGAACAGCTTCCTGTTGAATTCTGCGATAGCGGCCTGATCCAGCAGCAGCTGGTCTGCGTTGTCGATCTGTTCTACCCAGTAGTCTGCTGACAAATGCATTTCAGTCACTCCGATGACATCGCTCGACCATGCTCCGGCAATTGCTGTGGTTTGCGTCTTTTCGAGGTCGCCGGCGCCGGAGATGTTGCACGCGCCGACAAACAGGCCGAGAAAAATGAACCGGGTAATTCGCATCACCTTGATCCGATGCAACCCTGGCGAGTGCGAGGTGGCGTTTTCACTGACCGGCTTACAAATCGAGCATGGTGAGGTTGCCGATCTCGCTGATCCCGAGCCCGGGCAGGTCGGTGATGGTGATCTCCGCATTATTGAACCTGACACCACTCTTGACCGGGTCGTACTGGCCCAGCGAAGGCGTATCGAGGTCAACCTTGGTGATGATCGAGGCCTTGGCCACCGCAATATGGGCTGCCGCAGCAACGCCGATACTGGATTCCAGCATGCAGCCGATCATGCAGTCGACACCGTAGACAGCGGCAATATCAGCTATCTTGATGGCATTGGAAATGCCGCCGGTCTTCATCAGCTTGATATTGATGATGTCGGCTGCGCGGTTCCTGATCAGCTCGTTGGCTTCCTTGGGGCCGAAGGAGCTCTCGTCCGCCATGATGGGGGAGTGAACCCGCTCGGTGACATATTTCATACCTTCTATATCGTCACCCCGGACCGGCTGTTCCACCAGCTCGAGCCGTACACCACTGTCTTCAAGCGTGCGTAAAACCGATACAGTCTGCTTGGGTGTCCAACCCTGGTTGGCGTCCAGCCTGATCAGGGCGCGGTCGTTGACCGCGTTGTAGACGGCCTTGATACGTTCGATGTCCAAAGCCGGATCCTTGCCGACTTTGATTTTCAGTGTTTCAAAACCGAGATCGATCGCATCCAGGGCGTCTTCCACCATCTTGTCGATGTAATCGACGCTGATGGTGATATCGGTGGTGATGACGTTATCGCCGCCACCGAGTAATTTATACAATGGCGCATTGTAAAGCTGGCCATAAAGGTCGTAGACGGCGATCTCGGTAGCCGCCTTGGCGCTGAAGTTCCTGACAATGGCGCCCTGGATTGTATTGGTCAGGTTGTTCAGGTCTTCGATATCCCTTCCGATCAGTGCCGGGAAAATAATCTTGTTGATGGCTTCGATGATCGAGCCGTGGGTTTCGCCCGTAATTACGGCGGTCGCCGGTGCGCTGCCGTAACCGATGTGACCGGTGTCCGTTTCCATGATGACCACAACGTCTTCGATTTCTTTGACGGTCCTCATCGCGGTTTTGAAGGGTGTTTTCAGCGGCACGCGCAACATGCCAAAACGGATACTTTTAATTTTCATTGCATATCAACTGTTATATGGATTGTTTCCCGGTGTTATCTCACGCGGTATTCGCCGCCTGGTCATTCCTGGCACCAGCGGGCTGGAATAATTTATTCTCTACACTTCTGTATCTTAGCGTAAATCGGGTGTTCAGGGGCATTCTCTGGAATTAAAGTTTCCTTATTGAGCGATGCCGGCGCCGGACATGTCGTTGCCAAGCAATGCTTCGAGTTCCGGCTCGTGGTACTTTTCAATCAGCGCGTAAAGTGCCGCGACCGTTTCCGGGTTGAATTCGCTGGTCACCTGCCAGGGCAGGAAATGCAGTTGGAACGCGCGCACCACGTTGCGGGATTGCTGATCATGTTCGCCGCTGAGCTCTATACCGTAGCCGTAGGTGTTCAGCGCAGTCTGCAACGTGAGAACCGATGGCATTTCGTTCTGGAACTGTTCCCAGTAGCGGATTACCGTTTCATCGTCGTACCAGGCGCCATAGCCCAACTGGTAAAGTCTTTGCCACGGGAAACGCGGGCCCGGGTCTATTTTTCTCTGTGGTGCGATATCAGAGTGACCGACTATATGTGTGGGTTTGACCTCGGTATGGCGTTGCAGTATTCCATCCAGCAGATCAATCAACAGGGCCAGCTGTGTTTCGGCAAAATCCGGGTAAAAACAGATCCTTGCTGGATTTTCCCCTGCTTTTTCGGGGTTGTTGGATGCCTGTTGCGTGTGACAATAGGTCCGGTTGACCAGCTCGATTCCCACCGACATGTCATTCAGGGAGGTTTTCCCATCCCAGTAACTGGAGCCCGCATGCCAGGCGCGACCTTCCTCATTGACCAGTTTATATATCTTCAGGTCCTTACCCGTGTAACTGGGGTCTCCCGGTTCGGGAACCAGGTAGTGTGAGCTGACCGGCCTGCTGGAGTCCTTGGTCAAAACGTTCAACGAATCCTGAAAGTCGGAAGAAGTATGGTGAATCACGACCATGCGCACACGAGTGTCCTGGTTCTCGGATTCGATGACAATATTGTCGGTGGTGCTGCAGGCGGTGGCCGTCACTGTCAGCACGGTAGCCATCACTGCGGTCCTTGTCTTTGCCAACAAGGCAGGTGACAAACGCCGTGAATGGTGGGAGAAATGGCTATACCTTTCATTCATGATTTTCAATTCCGCTCGAGATGCCGGTACACGGTTGATGGAACTTTGGCGCTGACTGCATTGGGAGAGCGCCAGGGATGCGGAAAAAATAGCACATAGGAATAAATAATTCTTTACATTTTCGTGAGTAATGATATTTTACAGGGATAACAATAACAATTTTTTAACTTCCACAACCCGACCGGGGATTAAACAATGACAAGTCAACGAACTTCGAACAGACCACTGACGAACCAGTGGAGATCCGCATGGATGTTATTACTGGCGGCTGTCGCAGCTGCCTTTTTCAGTGCTCCTTTGTATGCACAGCAAACGGGTGAAATTGTCGGCCAGGTAACCAGTTCTGTAGACGGGTCTGCGATAGCGGATGTGTCAGTCAGGGCTACGAGTAATGTTTTGCCTGGCTCACGTACCTCAACCACGAGTGAAAATGGTGATTACAAATTGTCACTGTTGCCACCCGGCACGTACACATTGACATTCACGCTGGCTGACGGCACCCAGCGTGTACGCGAAACCGAGGCGATTCTGCAACAGAGGGTAACCGTTGACGTGGTCGTTGACCCGGCGGATGAAGGTGCGCTCGAAGAGGTAATCGTTGTAGGTACGGCGACCATCTGGGAAAGCAGTGGTTCTTCTATCAATGACGCGGTCAGCAGTGAAGTATTCAGCGCGGTGCCCGTGGGACAGGAATACCGTGACCTGATCAAATTGATCCCCGGCGTGCAGTACACGCAGGACACGATCCGTGGCCCAAGCGCCGGCGGTAATGGCCAGGATAACACCTACCAGTTCGACGGCGTGGATGTTTCCCTGCCTTTGTTTGGCACCTTGTCAGCTGAGCCTTCAACACACGATATCGACCAGGTCTCGATCGTACGTGGCGGCGCCACGGCGATCGGCTTTAACCGTTCCGGTGGTTTCAAGGTCAATACAACCTCCAAGCGTGGTACGGATGAATTCCATGGTGAGGCCAGCTACCAGCGTGAAGACAGCGCCTGGGCTTCAGACCGAAAGGGTGTAGAGGATTACGATGAGACCAAAGACTGGATCGTTGCCAGCGCCAGCGGCCCGATCATCAAGGATAAATTGTACTTTTACGGTTCCTACTACAATCCGACCACCAGGCGCGACAACGGCACCAATGCTTACGGCGAAGTTCCAAATTATAAGTTTGACCGGGACGAATACTTCGGCAAACTGACCTGGGCACCGACCGATGCACTGCTTTTTGACGCCAGCTACCGTAGCTCGGAAAGCGAGGGGACAGGCGAAGGTGTTGGTGCATTTGAGCACCCTGACGGCTCAAGTGGTTCTGAAGCCACGCTGAAAATTGCGATCATTGAAGGCTCATGGATTATCAACGACAGAAGCAGTGCTTACTTCAAGTACACCGATTTCCAGAACGACACATCCGGCAGGCCGGATTTGATGCTTGACGTTGTGCCTACGGTCGACGGAACGCTCGACGTGAGTAACCTGCATCGAATGGGGCATTTCGATGTTCCTAAATTGAAAGACGACGACGCTGCCTGGAATGCCTGGGCGCAGCCTTTGATCAACCAGTACGGCTATGTTGATGAAAATGGCGTACTCCAGGGTGGTGGCCTTGTCGGCGCCGCAACCCAGATCAACGTGCAGGACTTTGGCCGTGAATCAATCGAGTTTGGCTACGACATTACCCTGGAATTTGGTTCAACCAGTCACGACTTGCATTTTGGTTACCACCAGGAAGAAATCGATGAGCACCTGGTGCGCTCATCCAATGGCTGGGGTTATATCGAGTCCATTGGCGGTGAAGAATCAGTAGATGATATGCCGGTTTATTACCGTGCCAACTTTTTCCAGACCAGCCTAGGCGAGTATGGAATCCCACCGATTGATTCGGGCGCCAAATCCCGCAATATCGAAATCAACGACGCAATTTACTTGGGAGACTGGACCTTCAATGTGGGCGTACTGTTCTCCGAAGACAAATTGTACGGCCAGGGTCTGAAGAAGAACTCTTCCAACCTGAGCGGCTTTGAGAATGCCCCCGGTAACAGGTACCTGATGAAGAAGATCGACTTCAGCGAGATGATCCAGCCACGTCTTGGCGTAACCTGGGATTTCTCTGACAGCGCTTCCGTATTTGCCAATTACGCACGTTACTATCCATCAGCCAGTTCACTGGCGCGCGCCGCTTCCTGGGATCGTAACCTGCACACCGAGATCGAGGCAGATTTCGATATCAACGGTAATATGATCGCACTTGAAGGCGAAGATTCGTCATCAGGCAAGCTGTTCCAGAAGGGCATCGACCCTCGTCATGTTGATGAATTCCTCGTTGGTGTGAACTGGGAAGTCAGTAACAACCTGGTTACACGTGCACACGCCCGCTACCGTAAAGCGCGGGATATGTGGGAAGACACATGGAACTGGTCCCGTGAGAGCTATTCATGTACGGCCGAACCCGATCGTTTTGGCTGTATGCCGGCAGGCTGGGCGCCTGAAGAAGCCTATATTCCCGAGCTGAATGACTATCGTGACGAGATTGGCGGTTCATCCTACGTGATCGCGCAGCTCGACAGGGCCAAGACCGACTACTACGAGCTGAGCTTTGAAGCCGAGTGGCAGTTGGACAGGTTCTACCTGCAGGGTTCTTACACCTGGAGCGACTACACCGGCAACTTTGATCAGGACAACGCGACTGGTAACAACGACTTCAACACCTTTATCGGTTCGTCCTTGCTCGCTGACGGCCGTGGCCGGCAGCTGTGGAATATGAAGGACGGCACCTTGCGTGGTGATCGTACACACCAGAGGAGGCGGAAGTCGCCCACGATGGCGGCGACCCCGGGTGA
>CALBDB010000138.1 GCA_937927755.1 uncultured Lysobacterales bacterium | reverse complement strand
ATCATCTACGATGAGGATGTTGGCTTTTTGATTCATGTGACCACCTCGCATTGTTGTTTCACTATGATTAGATGCAACTAACGTGCCATATTAGGATTTACCAAACACTTATTTTAAAAGTTGCTTATTTACAAATAGTTAGAGCCGGTATGTTTGTACGATGGAGTTCTATTAGCACTTGAAATATCGCCTTGAAGTATATTTTTTTTATACTTCCGGACAATGGAAAAGATACTTTTTTGTTATTATTCAGTAACTTATTATGATGGAAAATATGTATATTTTTTCTATACGGTCCAGCCGAAAATGCCCTGAAACCTATATACAGCAATGATGACCCATGTCATTTTGATGCCCAAAAAAGCTGTCCTAATTGGTTTCCGATAATGATAGTATCCTCCAAGTGCTGAACAGGCCGCACAGTGCCGGTCCACGTACAAATGAAGATTCAAATTCAACAGATAATAAGGATCAGTTTCCAATGGCGTGTTTGCATGAGTTACCCCCCTTTATAAAGTCAATTTTCAACCTGGTTTCACCCGTGATGATCCTGTTTGCCCTGTTGCTGGTTACCGCCATGCAAATGCCAATCGTCAGCACCGCATACGCCGAGCCGGATAACCCAAAACTGGCAAATGACAGATGTCTCCGGTGTCACGGCAGGGAAGGCTACTCCAGGGAGGGGGCCGACGGCCGGGAACGCCAGTTGCACGTAAACGCTGAGGGGTTTCAACAGAGTGTGCATGGTGGACGAGATTGCGTTAACTGCCACAAGGATATCGTCAAGATCCCCCATACGAAGGGCGTTGACCGCAAAGTCGGTTGCGTCAGCTGCCATACGAATCTGTGGGAGGAAGCCCAACTCGAAGGCGGCAATGGTGAACACGAGCGCCTGGGTGTGGTGGTCGAACAAATTGAAAGCTATATGACCTCGATACACGCCAGGCCCAATATCGATGACCAGTCACGCACCAACGCAACCTGCTATGACTGTCACGATGCACACTATGTCATGCCGATCGACAACCTTGCTCACCCTGAAAGCCGGCTCAAGATTCCGATGATCTGCGGCAATTGCCACTCTGGAATCCTTCAAACCTATATGACCTCGGTACACGGCAAAGAAATCGGCAGTGGCAACACGGATGCCGCAGTCTGCAGCGATTGCCATACGACACATAATATATCTGAGCCGCACGAGGTATCCGGCCGGCTCGCAATCACGGAACAATGCGGGAACTGTCACGAGGATGCCCTGGAGTCGTACGCCGAGACCTACCACGGCAAAATCACCCGCTTGGGCTACGGGGAAACCGCCAAGTGTTATGACTGTCATGGTTCTCACGGGATCAAACGGGTTGACGAGCCTGCCTCAAAAGTACACAACGGCAACCGCCTGGGAACCTGCCAGTCATGCCACGCAGAAGCCACCGAGGGCTACGTAACATTCCAGCCGCACGGCACGACGAACAATTTCGGCGAATACCCAATCATGTGGATTGCCTCCAAGGGTATGATCGCCCTGCTTCTGGGTACCTTCTCTTTCTTCTGGTTACACTCCGCGCTGTGGTTCTACCGCGAGTACCAGGATCGTAAGACAGGCAAAGACCGGCCGCACTTGCGCACCGAGGACCTGCCGAAAGGCCAGACCCACTTCAGGCGCTTCACAATCTGGTGGCGGGTGGCACACCTCGTCGGCGCACTCTCCATCATGCTGTTGGCCCTGACCGGCCTGACTGTGCTGTTCTCGGGCAGCGGCTGGGCGCCGTTTGTAATGCAAATGCTGGGTGGCCCGGCTTCAGCCGGTGTACTGCATAGAATCGGCGCAATTGGGTTTATGGGTGTGTTCTTTATTCACCTTATTTACTTTGCCTACCATATAAGCAAAAACTGGCGCACATTCGAGTTCTTCGGCCCTAATTCGCTGGTCCCGAACTGGGATGACCTGAGTGATGCGATCGCCATGTTCCGCTGGTTCTTTGGCCTTGGCCCACGCCCGGTGCTGGATCATTTCAGCTACTGGGAGAAATTCGATTACTGGGCCCCCTTCTGGGGTATGACGATCATCGGTGTCAGCGGCATGATGATGTGGTTCCCCGAAGTGACCGCCTCGACCCTGCCCGGCTGGGTATTCAACGTGGCCGCCATCGTTCATGGTGAAGAAGCCATCCTGGCCGTGGTATTCCTGTTCACGGTGCACTTCTTCAATAACCACTTCCGGCCGGACAAATTCCCGCTGGATACCACCATGTTCACCGGCACGGTACCACTGGAACACTACCGCCACGAGCACCGGCGTGAATACGACCGCCTGGTTGCCAGCGGCGAGCTTGAGAAGTACCTGGTATCCGAACCATCAGAACCAATGGCACGCGGGTCAAGAATCCTCGGCTTCACATTGATCGTGATAGGCTTGTCCCTGTTGACGCTGGTGATACTAGGTTTCCTGGGAATTTGATCAGCCAGGTATAAAATGGATGTAGGAGCGATCGGCGTAGCTGGTCGCGATTGGTAGGGTTTAAGAAATCGCCGCGGGGGCGCGGCTCCTACAGTTAGGTTATTGGCTGTATACTCATAATGTGACTTAAACGGTTGAGGTTTATATGAAAAACATCCTGCTCGGTATTGCAATACTCACCTTGCTGGCAGCCTGCTCCAAAGAACCTGAGTCTGCGGAGCCCGCAGTCGATCTCGCTGCCGGTGAAGCGATTGCCAGGGCCGATTGCGCCGATTGCCATGGCATGGACGGACGCGGTGAAACGGCTGAAATTCCCAACTTGACGGCACAGCCGATTCAATATCTGGTAGACGCCATGCACGCCTACCGCGATGGCAGGCGGCTGCATGCGGCATTGCAGGATATGACTGCCGGTATGAGCGAGGCGGATATCCTAAATATCGCGGGTTACTACTCCAGCCAGCCACCCTTGCAGCAAACTGAAAATAGCAAGTCACAGGCTGCCGCCTACATGGAAGGCGCAAGTGTCGCTGCCCTGTGCGAGGAGTGTCACGGCGCAAAGGGTGTCAGCACAACTGAGGGCGTGCCGAGCCTGGCCGGGCAACAACCGGCATACCTGATAGTATCAACCCAGGATTACAAGAGCGGCAATCGCGGCCATAAGGACAAGGCAGCAATGCTCACGGACCTGGGCCAGGTCGATATAGAAAAAATGGCCATGTACTTCGCAGCACAGTCATCCCCGGTACGTGAAGCCGCGCCGTTTGGTGACCCGGTGGCCGGCAAAGCAGCGTCCGCCGGTTGCGGCAAATGCCATGGCGCCCGCGGCATCAGTCGTGACCCCCTGACACCCAGCCTGGCCGGACAGGAGCCCGTATACCTGGTCAATGCCATCAAGGCTTACCGAGACCACGAACGCGTCGATGAAGCCGATATGCCGGACAGGACCGACGAGGAAATTGAAAACATCGCCGCGTACTATTCGATCCAGCAAGCCGAGGCTTCAATAGAAGGCGAGTTATCAGGACAGGACATGGCCGCCAAGTGCGACCGCTGCCACAACCCCCTGGATGGCAATAGAAAAATGAACATCCCCTCTTTGCGCGGCCAGAGCTACGAATACCTGGTCAAGGCCATGAAGGAATACCGCCAGGAAGACCGCGAAAACTCGATGATGCACAAAATGAGCTCGCGCTACAGCGACGAGATGATCGAAGCAATAGCAAGTTATTACGCCACACAATAACCTGTAGGAGCGAACGGCGAAGCTGATCGCGATTGGCTGGGCTTAAGAGCATCGCGACGAGCACGTCGCTCTTACATGGTCTGGTTAAACCTGTAGGAGCGATCGGCATAGCCGGTCGCGATTATATTCAGGATGAATGGTATACCGCGAGAGAGCACATGGATGTGCGGTGCGATTGTTTCGGAATTGCACTGGGTTGAAAACATCGCCGCGGGGCGCGGCTCCTGCAGAACCCGGCAAACCCCGTAGGAGCGATCGGCGCAGCCGGTCGCGATTGGCGGGCTTAAAAATCGCCGCGAGGCGCGGCTCCTAAGGGCGATTGGTTTAAGGTTTTTACCCACAAAAAAAAGCCCGGCGAATGCCGGGCTTTTTTTCAAAACACTAAATAATTCTATTCTTTTGTAGGAACCTCATCATGGCATTCCAGGCAATCAACTTCCTGCCCAGGGGCTGTATCTTCGTGCTCGTCATTCGTAATATAGGTATGACAGTCGATACATGAAAAATCCGCATGACTTTCAACGAAGAAACCACCATCAGGATTGTGTACCTGTGGACGGTTCGGATCGCTTGGTGGATCACGGTCAGCGTCTTCATGGCAGTCCATACAGATGGAGTTATCGCTCATGTCCATATCTCCAGCGATAACCGGCGATGCGAAGCCAAAAGCCAGCATGGATACGAAAAACGCGATCGTTATGGGCGTGAGAACTCTTTTTATAGAAATCATGGAATATCCTCTTTAATCATTGGTAATCCGGGCCAGAGTTAATTTACTGTGACGAATCAATTCTGATCTGGGCCATTGTTAACGCAAGTGCCATCTTAGTGTTTCTCCGGCACACGTAGCAACCGGCTTTGGTTAGTTTCCGGCCACGGGGTAAAAATACAGACGTTTGAAAATCGGGTGTTGACCTAGATCAACTTAGTGTTATCTAGGGTCTGAAAAGGACCATGTAGGAGCGACGTGCTCGTCGCGATTATGTTCAGAATGAACGGTATGTCGCGA
>CALBDB010000137.1 GCA_937927755.1 uncultured Lysobacterales bacterium | reverse complement strand
CCGGTCGGTGAATGTCTCCAACCTGAACTTACCGGTCAGTACTACATAGAGGAAGGAGCCCAGTATCACACCAGATACCGCTGCAACACCAAAACCTATGGTCGAACCGGTGAAAGTCATCAGGTACATCAGGCTTTGTCCGGTTGGTGCAATAAATGTGAAAGACTCGAGACGCACCGGGTCAAAGTCATCAAAACCCACAACACCGGTCACGTACCACCCTGCCGGGATGATCAGGCCGATGACAACGCCTGCCAGGATGTTATTAAAACTGTGTCTGAAACCTTTCCCAAGGAATGCATAGACTACCAGGCCGCCTCCTAGCAATATGGCTGCCACCCGGCTAACCAGCGTACTGTTGTCCATACCCAGAATGCTGCTTATGAGGGTGCCAATCCCCTGGTCTGCGATATCTTTTGCAGCCAGGTTGATATTTGTCACTTCAATGGCATTTACCCTGACCAGGGCGAGCAGACCGCGCATGGTCATATAGGCAGTCAGCCCAAGAAGTATCATCACAACCAGTGATTTTAGGTTTCCGCCACCCACCCTGACCAAAGTGCGCTGTCCGCAGCCGGAGGCAAGCGTCATGCCGACGCCGAAAACAAAACCGCCAAGCAGGTAACCCAGCCAACCGAAGTTGGGTGTAAGGTAGATGGCCTCTTTGACGTCGATTAAACCTTTGAACTGCATGGCCTGTGTAACCAGAATTGCAACGCCAATCGCCAGGAACCAGGCCCGCAAGCGTTCCTTGTTGCCCATGTTAACCCAGTCACTGACCGCGCCCATGGTGCAGAAGTTTGTCTTGTTGACCACCGCGCCAAATACTATTCCAATCAGAAATATCAACATTGCAACCCGGTAAACGGGTTCCCATTCCATCATTTTTGTTCTCCGTTGGTTGAAGTTTCATCCTTCGGTGTTACGAGGGTTTCATGCTCGCGCAGACCTCTTTTTTGTGCATAAACACTGAACTCAGTGTCGAAATAATGCCCGTCGGCGATATATTCACCCATGACAAGAAACTCTTCGGGGGTCTTCACCATTCCCACGTGGCGGTAAATTTCGGAACCTTGCAGATCGATGAATGCGACCGTGGGCGTCATGAAAACCTTGCGGTGGTCAGAAAATACTTTTGAGGGCAGGGTGATGCCATCGAAGTCCTTTAGTTCAACATCCCCATGAATATCAACGGCAATGCTCAAAAATTTATCTCGGTACCAGTCCTGGACCCGTCGGTTACTAAACACCTGCTTGAGCATGCCCAGGCAGTAAGGGCAGCCCTCTGCCTCAAAGAACAATAGCATCCCTTTCTTGCCCTGCCCCCGGGCTGTCTGCAATTCTTCGGGCAAATCCCCAAATGATTGGGTGAAAAAAAACTCATGTGGATCACGGCTCTCTTCATTAGCCGCATAGGCGCAAACCGATATTAACGACACCAACATCATCGCAAACCAGGTAATCAATTGGCGCCGGCTATATATATGATCAACCTTGTCCATTCCCGAGACTCAATATCCAAATGTGAAATGATTAGCACCCGGGCCGTACAACCCGGGTGCCATAGAACAACTCCGTTCTCTTCCCGTCAGGGTCTTACTGCGACCAGATGGCCGTTATCTGAACACCAATACGGTCATCAATGCCATCTACATTGGCATTGGGCCCGGCACCGGATGGAAAGTTAGCTGCCTCGGCATTACGCATTTCATAATTGAAGGCCGCCCTTACCCTCGGATTGAAAAAGTACTGTACACCAAAGGTAGTGCGGTCAAAATCGATCTGGAAGCGGTCACCATCCAGACGGTTGTATTGATCGTAACGCAGGTCAAGTTCCCACTTGGTACCAGGGAATCGATAACCGCCCTCCACATACCAACCTTTGCCTTCAGCATGTGCGCCGTTTCCAGGAGCATTGGGGTTACCCTGGCCCGGACCAATTCCGAAGCTGGGGTTGTGCGGTGCCTGCCAGATCATGCCATCACCAACCATATACTCTGCTGTCACGCGAACACCCTTGCGCAGGAACTTGGCGCCAAACCCATAGCGGTCACGGTCATACTCTTCGGTGTTGTAAACACCGTCATTGGTCAAGTCCGCAGTACGTTTACCGCTTTGCGCCCAGGCAAAGACCTTCAGACCCTGGCGGCGTGGACCCCTGCCGCCGAAAACCTTTTCAGTCGATGCATACAGGTAGACATCCTTGTTGTCATCATTATCTGAAAAATTCAGACCATTACCGTTACCAATCATCGCCGCGTATGAAATCTCCCAGTCTTCACCCACGTTAAACCAGTCAAAAATCTGCACACCCACATCCCTGAATGCACCCACACCTCTTTCATAACCGTTGAGCGGGGTTCCGGGTGGTAGTGATTGCGGGGGAATATTGGATGTGTAATTCCTGTTCGGGAATCTTTCCAGCATCATCTGTCCCGTCACCCAGGTGAAATTGATGTAGTCGAACACGTGTATTGCCTGCAATCCTTCCTCGGCGCCCGGGTATTTAAACAGGCCGGCCCTTATACGTGCGCCCTTGAAGTGATTGAAAGTAACGCTCGCATCCGTTGCCTTGACGAACGAATCACCCGGCTCTGTAATTCCGTTATTGCCCATTTCCAGCAGCAGGAAATAGTTGATTTTCTGGTCCAGTGGCATGGCCACACCACGTACACCGATCCTGGCTCGATTGACATTAAAAGCCGACTGCGAATCCCAGTCCGGGGCAATCAGTTTCGGTGGTATGTAACCACCGGCCGGATTAGGGTCGCTCTTATCGTCCTGGTACTGGACCTGGACGAAACCCCAGACCTTGGCCAATTGTTCCGCACCTTCAGGCTCGGTACCCTGCAAGGTGAGCCAGTTGGCTCCAAAGGCAGTTGCCGATGACAGCAACAAGCCAATATACATGACCCCCACGGTTATTTGTTTTCTAGTACTTTGCATTTTCATTGTTTCACTCTCCCAACCAATATTTATGTATTTATAAGTGGTTTGCTTTTACTAGGGCTTGACCAGCAAGTAGCCCTGGTCGGTCAATTCCTTGATCCGCACAATCCCGCCCTTACCAGATGAGGCATGGGCGCTAACCTTGAGGGGTTCACCCAATATTCGTGACATGTTGTTGATTGTGTTTTCACAGGCAAAAAAGCGCACGCCGCTGCTGACCAGCCCGTCGATACGCCCGCTATTGCTATTGTCCTCAAACAGCAACCGCAACCCTGGTCCGAAAGCCACGATCTCAACATCCGCCTGGTCTTGTCCGTAGGCCTTCAAAATATTGCCAGCGACATTCAGAACCAGTGTCTGCTTGGAGGGATCCATGTCACTGATCTGGAGAACGAACTTGTTCTCCGCAAACGGTTTCTCTTCCTGGGCCAGCAACGGCCCCGATATGCACAGTGCACATATCAGTACCAGCCTGCTGGCCAGACCAACAAATCTACGAATTTTCATGATGACCTCCTGGGGTAAGACCAGCTTTGTAATGCTGGTTTTTTTTATCCGCTATACAACAATTGTTGGCGGTTTCAGAAAGTAAAGACGTTGGTGCTACTGAAAATAATCCCTTATATTTCAAGTTCGACTGAAAATATGGAATAAACCCCGGCTTGCCTGCGTCTTATATCCACGTAACAAATAACAACAGGGTTGTGTTAAATGGCTACAAAAAAACTATTCGGAATTAGCCAGCGCAGGGCGTTTAAACGATTGCTGACAAACAACCGTGAGCGGTTGTATCGCATGGCTTATGCCTGGACAGGCAACCCTCACCTCGCCGACGACCTGGTACAGCAAACTTTATTGAAAGCGCTCAGAAGCCAGAAACAATTAAGGGATTTCGCTGCGGCAGAGGGTTGGTTATTCAGAATCCTGGCCAATTGCCTGACTGACTACCGGCGGGCCAAGCGGGAATTCCAGTCAGCGGATGATCTCGAGATCATCGACAAAGTCACACCCGAACACCAGTTTAATGATGAGCAGTTGGTGCGAAGAGTTCGCCGGGCTGTACAAAAACTGCCAATCAATCATCGCCAGGTTATTACGCTGGTCGATTTGGAAGAGTTTTCATACGCAAGCGTTGCACAAATATTGGATATCCCTGTGGGTACCGTTATGAGCCGCTTATGCCGCGGCCGGCGCGCCCTCCGTGAATTTTTATTAGAAATGAGGCCGCAGGAATCTTCGCGGCCCGCTACACACATCCAGAGAATCAAATGAGAAAAGACGACAAAATATCAGAGGAGCAGCTCAACGCCTTCCTGGATGGTGAGTTGGAATCCGAAGAAAGAAGTTGCCTGTTTAACGAGGCGGAGCTATCCGATGACCTGGACCAGCGCCTTTGCCAGCAACGCAAGCTGAAAGAGCTTGTCCAGCATGCGTACAGGGATGTTCCTGACCCAAAACGCCATTTAACCGGAAGGCGAACGCGTACCGGTTTGGTGGGCCTGGCTATGGCCGCATCTCTATTGTTGGTCATTGGTGTAAGCGCGGGTATGTTTATACGTGGCTATCTTGAGCCGGCACAAGGCACCGGCGGAAATATAAGTGCAAACAACCCCCATGCAGTGGCTGCCATGGAGAACTATATTCTTCACGTCGTCAGTGGTGAGCCGGAACAAATGAGACTCGCCCTGCAGAAGGCAGAAGAGCTGCTCTCTGCTGCCGGGACCGGTAATCCGCGCCAGGTAGAGGTCGTGGCAAATGAACAGGGCCTTAACTTATTGCGAAGTGATGTTACACCTTTCTCCAATGAAATCAGTGCGCTGGCGAGTGATAAAGTCATATTTTATGCCTGCTCAAAGGCCATCCAGCGTCTTGAGGAAAAAGGTGTTGACGTACAGTTAGTGCCCGAGGCTATTCCGGGATATACCGCGCTGGACCGTGTTGTTATCCGTATGAAAGACGGTTGGCAGTACATCAAGATCTGATCAAACAGCTTATCCGCCGAAAAAAAAGATAAAGGAAGAACACCCTATGAAAATCCTAGCCCAATTGTTGTGTACCCTTTTTATCGCAGGAACAACAACCCATGCTTCCGCTGAAACCGATGACGCCGGACACGGAAAGGACTACCGGACATTCCATACAGATGGCACGGTTGAATATGGTGCAATAGAAAACTCATATACGTCCGACCTGGTCATGTACCTGGCGGGTAACCAGTTCATGGTCATGCAGGAATTGATAGGCGACTTCCAGGCGAAAAACCCCGACATAAAAACCGTTTACGTCGAGACCATTCCTCCGGGCCAGATACTCAAAGGCCAGTTACTCAAGCAGGGTGAAATAGAGGGCAAACCCACAGCCATGAACCCGGATATTTTTGCCAGCGTCAATATCGGTCACCTCAAAAAAATGCACGAGAAAGCACTGATGAACGAGCACATTATCTATATCCACAACAAACTGGAGTTGATGGTGGCAAGTGGCAACCCGAAGGGCATCAAAGGCCCGGAAGACCTGGGCAGGGATGACCTGGTGCAATCACACCCCAACCCGTTAACCGAGGGTATTTTCAAGTTTTATGGCAGCGAAATGCTTAAGGACCTCGGTTTGCATGAAAAAGTCACAGGTGGTGCAGAGTGCAAGAGTTGCTGGGCCGTCGAAGGCAAAACCTGGTTTACTTCCCGTCATCACCGCGAAACTCCGGACCGGATTGAAAAAGGCGAGGCCGACGTGGGGATCGTCTGGACAACCGAGGTTGTGCATGCGAAGGCGGAAGGCCGTCCGATCGGGGGTGTGTCGATACCGGCACCATTGAACAAACAGGACAAGGTTAACTACGCGATCGGCATAATGACCAATGGCCGTAACCCTGAAAGCGCTGCCCGCTACCTGGCTTATCTTGCAACTGACGACGCGCAATCCATTTATGAAAAGTATGGGTTCTTGAGGGCCAGTCCCGAAGAACTGAAGGTCAGGACATTTTAATAAACCAGACCAGTTTCAGGGCCGGATAATTACATACCCCTGACCTGCCCGTTCAACCAGGTGCGCAACTCCGGTTTTAACCGGCACAGTTGCCGGGATCAGTTCCGGCCGCTTGCCTGTTGTCCTGGCGATCGTGTCAACGGTATTCATGCAACCAATAAATTTGACTTCACTGGCCAGCAGACTGGAAACACGCTCGGCGTTTGGGTTGTCGGGATAAAGCAACGAAATTCCCGGGCCATAGGCAACGATTTCTATGTTGACGAAATCCGGGCCACCATAGTGCTTAATGAGGTTGTTGGCCACGTTGATGACACGGGCCTGGGTTTCGGCATCACTGTCACCCAATTGAAGCACGATGTTTGCTTCAGCAAATGGCTTGTCGTCACCCTCCATCGCTTCCTGAGCCGGCGCCGTGGTCAGTAAACACAAGCCAAGCACCAATGACATACTTAGGACCAAGCCTTTCATTCCGTTGTCTCCTCAGCTTGTACTTTCATAGTCCGCCAGACCCGGATTTAATCCAACTCCCTTCAGGACCGGTGTATTGAGACGGTCAATACGGGTCGATTTCCTGTCTTTCAGGTATTCAGCCACGATATCCCAGATTGGCGGCCCCGGCGCTTTGCTGTTTACTGTTCCCCAGCCTGCAACCTTGTAATTTTTGCTGGCATCGATCTTTGTTCCGTCATCCAGCGTCATCTCCGATATCCGCTTTCCAGCCCCTGCCTGTGGCTCGCATACGTAGTTCAGACCGCCGACCCGAACCATGTCGCCACCCTGTTGATAAAACGGGTCCGGGTTAAACAAATTGTCACATACATCTTCGAGAATCAGCTTGATCTGTTCACCGGACATGTCCCGCACGTAAGTTTCCGGGTAAGTAATACAGGTCTGATCCAGTACACGCTCCATCGTCACCGTTTCCCCGGGCAATACGGTTGTGCCCCAGCGAAACCCGGGAGATAGCGCGATCTGGGCATCACCCACTGCCCGTTGGGCATCACAAATTACCTGGTCAAAGGTGCCATTGAAGTTTCCCCTCCGATAAAGCAGGTCTTCCGCGACCGCAAGTGGTTCCTGTAGTTTGTCCAGCCATGGTTCACGAACCTTGGCTATATACGCCTCCATTTCCGGATCAGGATCAAGCAGATTTGAAAAAACCGGCAACAACCGGTACCTGTAATCCCTGATTCCATTGTCACCAAAATCAAGATCCAGAACAGCCAAAAACTTTCCATTGGAACCGGCATTGGTCACCAGTGTTTTACCTCCCTGGTTGTTGACCATGACAGGCAAGGGCACACCGTCATGTGTGTGTCCGCCCAGTATTACATCGAGGCCGGAAACCACACTGGCCAACTTCAAATCCACATCCAGACCATTGTGCGAAAGCAATACAATGGCATCTACACGGTGTTGCTGTCTTATCTGGTTGATCAATTGTTGAAGCTCACCGCTGCGTATACCGAACGTCCAGTCTGGAATAAAACGAGATGGGTTGGCTATCGGTGTATACGGGAAGGCCTGGCCGATGACTGCAATAAGCCGTCCGCCAGTTTCCCTCAGCACGTATGGTTGAAATGCATGACCGCTATCCTCGTCAAATGCCGGCACACCCATAAACAAGGCCTCTTCTTTGAGCAGGATGTTCTGCGCGACAAAAACACCTCCAAAGGCCTCGATATTGGCTGCCACCCCGGTGTCCTTGTAAGTAAACTCCCAGTGCCCGGTCATTGCGTCCACACCAAGCAGGTTACAGGCGTCTACCATATCCCGTCCCTGTGTCCAGTTAGCGGTACCGGAGCCCTGCCAGGTGTCCCCGCCATCAAGTAAAAGTGAATTGCCCGGGCCAGCTTCCGAGCGTAATCGCTTGATCAGTGTCTGCAGGTGTGAGAATCCCCCGACCTTGCCATAACGCCGGGCGGCCTCCACAAAATCGAGGTGACTAAAGGCATGCGCGTACGGGCTGTTGGGCGGAATATCTGCATACTGCAGCAATGCATCACCCACCAGGTGGGGTGGTTTTGCATAGGCGCTTCCGAAGCCGAGGTTGACGTTGGGCTCCCTGTAATAAATCGGCAGTAACTGTGCATGACAGTCTGTAAAATGCATCAGCCGAGCCTGTCCGAATGTACTTGCGGCATAAATATCCTGGCTTACAGGGGTTCCGCTTGTCGCGCACCCCTTCACCCCGATAGCTGCGCCGGCCATTGCCAGCATATGCAGGAATTCTCGTCTTTCCATACCCGCTCCCTTTCAGTCAATAACCCGTTTTTTCCAGGCCTCTGCCTCGTGTTCCGCCTGGCGCAGGGCCTGCTCCGCCTGGAGGCGTGCTTTTTCTACCAACTCCAAGGCGCTCTCCCATCGGCCCTCATCAGCTTCTTTCAATGAATGAAACAGCAGGTTTTCCGTTTCAAGCCATTCAACCGCCAGGGATGCTGCTGCCTGTCTCAGACATTCCGCTTCACCATATGACTGTTTGAACAACTCTTGCTGTGTCAACGCCCTGCCCTTCATTTTTTCAGTCTGCGTATTTACACCGGCCAACGAACAATCTGTTTCGCCCACTTCCACCGCCCGCGTCAAATGGGGTGTGGCTAGCAAGCAGGTTAGAATCACAAGTGGGGTTTTTCCTGGGCTCATGACATGATGATTACTTGCGTGAGCCGGGCCCATTTACCCCAAGCCCGTTACTCATATAGGTAAGAAAATATTCGAGGTTCCTGAACTCCCTGCTTTGCAGTGCAAACGGTCTTGCCCGGACATCACGCACACAACCGTAGAACCTTTGATGAAGGCTGACCATGCCACCGGTCTTGGAGCGGTAAACAGGAAAATGCGTCGGGTGCCCAAGGCTTGCGCTCAGCCTGTCTGCTCGTATGTGCTGTCCGGCCGAAGTTACGTGGCAATCAGCACAGGACAGGTTTAACTGACCTCTTTTTGTGTAGTAGAAACGCTTACCTTCTTCAAACGCCGCCAGGGCGCGAGGATCATTACCGGGAACACTGATGTTGATTGGCTGGCCCCTGGACACAAATGACATGTACGCCGACAGCGCAACTATCTCTTCACCGCCATATTTTAGACTTGCTAGTCCGTGTGCCTCGCGGCATCCGTTGATGGCCATTGCCAGTGTTGCCACCCTGCCGCTTTGGGGATCAAATTGCGGAAAAAATTGCCGGACACCGGTTTCTCCATCATTGAAACAATCCGAATATGTTTTGCCGTCGGGGAACTTGGTATCCCATAATTCCCGACCCTGATCGATGGTAAATTCGTATGGCGGAAAAGTTTCAATTTCCTGCCATTGCTCGCGGGCATCGTGATCTATTGCATAGATTCCGTTGGCATACTCTTCGAAGGGAATACCAGGAAAACGCGACTCGAAATAAGCGACAAATGCCTGTCTGTCCTCTGAAGGCCCGGCCAAAGCATCCTTGTATATCATCACGGTTGCGAAAAATAGCAGGAAACCGGCGGCTACCCTGATCATTACCATGCTCTTCCGGCGGCGCAAAAACTTACGCCAACTGTGTCTCAAGTTCGGCTGTTTCACCCTT
>CALBDB010000136.1 GCA_937927755.1 uncultured Lysobacterales bacterium | reverse complement strand
ACACTTAAAAAGAAGGTACAGGCGAAACCCGCAGTAAGCAAGATTGCAACGCCTGTTTTTGATTCCGCGCGCAAGTTGATGTATGCGGGTCTGGGTACATTTTCAGTTGTAACACAGGAAAGTGACAAACTTATTGAAGAGAGCAGCAAGATTTTCAATAGCCTGGTCTCCAGGGGCGCCAAGCTCGAGAAAGATACTTTCAAAGTTGCGGAAACCACAGTAGACGAAATCAAGGGTGACGTAGAGTCCAGGCTTGATTCCGTGCGTAAGCAGGTAAACGAAAACTGGGACGAACTTGGAAATGTGATTGATGAAAGGCTTTCAGGTACGTTGGAGCGCCTGGGTATTCCCATGACCACGGAGTTGAACAAACTCTCTGACAGCGTGCAGAAAATGGCCCAACAGGCCACGGATAACTGGAAGGCATTTGAAAACGCATTTGAAAAACGTGTATCCGGTGCACTGGAAACGCTCCATGTCCCGAGTGCTTCAGACCTCAGTAAGATGTCTGAAGACGTGCAAAAAGTAGCCAACGAGGCATCTGAGAACCTGGCCAAAGTGGAAAATGAACTTGTAGCACGGGTAACAGGTGTGTTTGGAAAGCTTGAAACAACTACCGCCGAAGATGTCAGGAAACTGAATGCCGGTGTAAAGAAAGTTACGACCCAGGTCGCAAAGAACCAGGCGCAGCTTGAAAAAGTTATCCAGAAACAGGTAAACCAGATTCTTCGCGGGATCAAGGTCGCAAAGGTTGAAGATACCCGCAAACTGGCCGCTGAACTGAAGAAACTCTCCAGGCAGGTTACCGCCATGGAAAAGAAACTGGACGCTGGCAAAAAAGCAGCGCCACGCAAAACGGCAGTAAAAAAAGCTGCCACGCCCAAGATGGTTGCCAAAAAGGAATTGACCACAGACAAAGCGTCGGCAACCAAGCTGGAAACCACTTCTTAAGTTGACGCCGAAGAACCACCAGGGCCGGAGATTGCCGGCCCTGGACTAAAAACTTAGCGCTTTTAGTGTGTTTGCTCTAATTATTGGAACTAACATACAAACATCACACATTACGGTGCTCATATGAGCCGGGAGATTGAAATGGTCAAGAAGACATTGAAAAAGAAAGTTATGAAAAAGAAAGCACAGGCAAAACCTGCGGCAAGCACGTTTGCTGCACCTGTTGTTGAGTCGGCCCGTGAAATTTGGCTGGCCGGACTTGGTGCATTTTCAGTTGCACAGTCTGAAAGCGGCAAGATGATTGAACAGGGTAACAAGCTGTTTGAAAAACTGGTCTCCGAAGGCGTCAAGCTGGAGAAGAAAACCCGCGATGTTGCAGAGACTGCAGTTGACGACATCAAGGGTGAAGTTGAATCAAAGGTAGGCGCCGTGCGTCAACAGGCCGTTGACAACTGGGACAAGCTGGAAAACATTTTTGAAGATCGCGTAGCGCGTGTCCTGGGTCAACTGGGTGTTCCGACCGCTGCTGATGTAAACAAGCTGTCAGAGCGTGTACAGACACTGTCACGCAAAGTGACCGAGTTGTCCAAGCCCAAGAAAGCCCCGGCGCCCCGCAAGGCCGCTTCCAAGAAGCCGGCAGCTAAGAAGCCAGCAGCAAAAACTGCCAAGGCTGCCAAGTAAACAAGCCCCTCCCTATCTGGGATATTTCAGGCCGGCGTAATCGCCGGCCTTTTGTTACCAGTAGAACTCCTCGGTATCTTCCGGTTCATGTTTCCAGAAGCGTTTCTCGAAATCGGTGCCGTAGAAGAATTCCAGGCGAAGCCTGATACCCGGGTTGAACGCGTAGTCAAATTCGTCTTCAAATGTAACCTGTGGGACGATTTCGTAGTACAGCCAGTCGTGTGACGTGCGTCTGCGATAGCGCACGGCCACCGTGTAGCTGTTCACGTGGGTGTCAGGTCGCGTGTTGAATATCGTGGTGAATTCATATTGCAAACCGGCCGAGTGCCGCAGACGCTTTGTCACTATACTGCTGAGCCTGGTCCGGTAACCTTCGTCTGCGCTTTTTTCTCCCCGCCAGCGCCCGTCGAAAGTTTGGCGAAAAACATACCTGTTATTCACAACGTAGTTGAAATCGAGACGGGAAATAATCTGCCAATAGTTATTCGTCTGCCAGCGTACCGCCTGCGAAAAGCGGTATGCGGTACGTTCGTTAACGTGCTTGAAGTAGCGCGCCCTTGGGCCAATGTACGCGGCAAACTCATTGAACTTTATGCCGGTGGACAGGCTTGTGTGCCAGTGCTTGCGCGCTTTGCCAAAAAATTGCAGGCCAATAACCGATTCATCAGCATTGTCATCGATTGAATCATTGAAACTGGTGTTATCCGGGTTATTGCCGATGACCAGGCTGACTTTTCGGTTGAGATTGGGGAGGTGTAATTTCAGGGAAACCTTGGCGCCAGGATCGGCACCCTGTTCTTTGTTGTAATAGATTTCGGGTCTGAAGCGGAATTGGCTGCTCGCAACCTCAGCATCGTAATCCGGGTCTCCAAAAAAAGAATCCAGCCAGCGTGCTGCGTTCTGCACCTGGGACTCGACCTGTTCCTTTTGCCAGATGAGCATCTCAGCAGCTTTGCTACTGGCTGTTACTTCACTGGTCTGCCCACTGTCATTTTGCCCATCGTTGTTTTCGACAGACCCGGCATAGGCAGCGCCAGGCAGAAAAATAAATACTGCCATGAGGGTTTCTAAAAGTAAGCGTCCGGTTTGTTGGTTGAAATGGTCGTAAAAATTAAGTTGGTACATCAGACCTGACGGTAAGTGTGTGCCAGCTCTTCGACCTGGCTGGCCTCTGGTTCACGCAAATAGGGGAGGACCAGGTGCAGAACCCGGGCAACCGATTCGGAAAGAACCTTGCCATCCGCAAGGCCGGGATCACCACGCACCTCAGCGAAGGGGATCCAGTAAGTCATCACCAGCAGCATGTTATCTGCCAGCACCTCGCTGTCATGCTTACCAATTTGCATCACGCCGTTTTGTTGCAGACCCGCAATCAAGCCCAACAGTGTGCCGCGTTGTCTCTCCAGCAGGCCATTGAGCGCACGGCGCAGGTTTTTTATACGGCCGTAAAGGTCACTGAGGTCGCGAAACAGGAAACGAAAACGTCCCATCGCTTCAAAAACCAGGTGCAGGCGTAGCCAGAGGTCTTCAGCCTCCAGTGGTGTTTCCTCGTCGATTTCAAGCATCGGCAGCATGTGCATCAGGTAGCGCTTGAACAACTCCAGTGCGATTTCGTCCTTGCTGCGGAAATGGTAATAGAGGTTGCCGGGGCTGATATCCGCCTCGTCCGCGATATGATTTGTGGTGACGTTGGGTTCGCCGAACTCGTTAAACAACGACAGGCTGGTTGTCAGCACCAGTTCACGTGTGTCACGCCGTGTCATCTGCTTTCTTTCCGGTTGTCAGTCTTCGAACCTGCCGCCAAGTTTGCGCACAAGGTCGATGTATTGGTTCATTGCATCTTCCGCAGAAAGCCCTTTCAGTTTTTCCCAGGCTTCATACTTGGCCACCGCTACGAAGTCAAAAAAGCCCGGTTTCTCGCCGGATACATCACCGGCAGAGCCCTGTTTAAAGAGCGCATAAAGTTGAAGAAGAGTGTTGTTATCAGGTTTTTCCGGCAGCGATTTAGCTGCTGTTGCCGCCTGTTCGAAGCGTAAATTGATCTCTGTCATCTGGGAAAACCCCCCGTTGGTTCACACTGATTGGTACCTGTAAATTGTAACAGCATGGGAATTGCTTACTGTTCTGATAAGATTGTACGGCTACGCCATGCAGAACACTATGCCAGAAGCAAAACACTATGGGATCGGAGGGCAGCTATGAACTACTTTATTACCGGTGGAACGGGTTTTATCGGGCACCACCTTATCGGTGAGCTATTACAGAAAAAAAAGAAAGCCATCATCTATGTACTGGTTCGAAGAGACTCAAAGAAAAAATTTGAGGCCCAGAAGCGCGACTGGGGTACCAGTGCCAAACGGGTCATTCCGATTACCGGAGACCTGACCCGGCCGATGCTGGGTATACCCGCAAAGAAAAGAAGGGAACTGGAAGGCGAAGTGGGTAATATGTTCCACCTCGCAGCCGTGTATGACCTGCTCGCAGATGCAGAGAGCCAGATGCGGGTGAACGTGGACGGGACACACAATGCGGTCAAGTTTGCCGAGAACATCGAGGCGAAACGCTTCCACCACATGAGTTCAATTGCGGCCGCCGGCTTATATCCCGGTATCTTCCGCGAAGACATGTTCGAAGAGGCCCATGGCCTGGATAATCCGTATTTCCGTACCAAGCACGAATCCGAAGCCATGGTCAGACGTGAGTGCCACGTGCCGTGGCGTATTTACCGCCCCGGCATAGTTGTAGGGCATTCGGAAACGGGTGTGATCGACAAGATTGACGGCCCTTACTATTTCTTCAAACTGATACAGAAGATGCGCAAATTGATGCCGGCTTGGATGCCGACACTGGGCATAGAAGGCGGCCGGATAAATATTGTGCCGGTGGATTACGTGGTGAGTGCAATGATACACATTGCGCACAAGCCCAAGCTGGATGGCATGTGTTTCCACCTGACCGACCCCAAGCCCAAACGTATTGGCGAGGTACTGAACCTGTTTGCCTCTGCCGCCCATGCGCCGCAAATGACCATGCGTATTGACGCCCGTTTGTTTAATTATATCCCCGCAGCGATCAAGCAGGGCCTGCGAATGCTGCCGCCGATCCGGCGGATTTCCAACCAGATCATGAAAGACCTGGGCTTGCCGCCGGACATGATGAAATTTGTCAATTATCCAACCAAGTTTGATAACCGCGAGACCGAGCGCGCACTCAGGGGCAGCGGTATTACCGTCCCGAGAATTGATGACTATGCCTGGCGCTTGTGGGATTACTGGGAAAGAAACCTTGATCCGGAGCTGTTCATCGACCGCAGCCTGCGAGGCCATGTGCGTAGAAAAGTTGTCGTTGTTACCGGCGCTTCGTCAGGTATCGGCCACGCAACAGCCGTTATGATGGCAAGGGCTGGTGCGAAAGTGGTTCTGGTCGCGCGTGGTGAGGATAAACTGGCGGAGACGCTGGATGAAATCAAGACGGCGCACGGCAAAGCCTGGAGTTGCCCCTGTGATATCTCCGACCTGGATGCCTGTGACAAGCTAATTGACCAAATTGTCGAGGATCACGGCGCCATCGACATATTGGTCAATAATGCCGGTCGCTCCATTCGCCGGTCTATCTCACTTTCCTGTGACCGTTTCCACGATTTTGAGCGCACCATGCAGTTAAACTACTTTGGCAGCCTGCGACTTATTTTGCGGGCCCTGCCGGAAATGATGAAACGCAAAAAAGGGCAGGTGATCAATATCTCTTCGATCGGTGTGTTGAGTAACTCCCCGCGTTTTTCAGCATACGTGGCATCCAAGGCTGCGCTTGACGCGTTCTCGCGTTGCGCGTCCGCTGAATACAGCGATACCGGTATTTCATTCACCACCATCAATATGCCGCTGGTGCGGACGCCTATGATCGCGCCGACCAAGATGTATGAAAACGTCCCGACCATCACGCCGGATGAAGCGGCTGAATTCGTAAAGCAGGCGGTGATTTACAAGCCGCAGAGAATAGCGACACGCCTGGGTATATTTGCACAAACCCTGCACGCAGTTGCACCGAAGATCGCGGAGATCATCATGAACAGTGCATTCCGGATGTTCCCTGACTCATCGGCAGCCCTGGGTGTTTCGGAAGATCAGCAGCAGGCTTCGCAGGAGCAGATTGCCTTTGCCAGCCTGATGCGGGGTATACACTGGTAGCCTGAAGCCAACAGATTTGGAAGGCTATGGTGTCAGCGGATGAACTGGAACTGCCGGCCGACCTGTTTCATTGCCGCTGGGACACCAGGCTGTTGAGGTAGTCTTCCAGGTTTGTGTAGCCATCACCATCGGGGTCGCTCGCACCGTCCCCGGCGTGCATTGCGTCCAGTCCACGTGGAGTTTCCCAGTCATCCGGCATGCCATCGCCATCGCTGTCCGGGCGGGGCATTTCCGTGAGGTGTTCCGGCCATCCGCCGACCTCGGAAGCGCTATCGATCAGGCTGCCGGAACGATTTGTTATCTCGTCTGTGATGCGCTTGTCCACCGGGTCACGGGCCAGAGAAGCACCGGCCCACCGCAGTACGTCTTTAAAAGCGTTGTCCGCCGGCTGTGTTTCAACGGCAGCAACCGGAAAAGGCTCATCGGCCCCCGATTGCCGCTCATCTGCAAATCGCACGAGGCTCCACGGGTCTGCAGGCAAATCACCGTTCATATGGTTGCCCGAGAAATGTGCCATTGAGTTTGCACTGCGCTCGTTGAAGGCGAGTGACTTCGTAGAGTCTGGTCCACGCAGATAGTAGTTGTTGACAAAGTTATAGCGGCTGACAGATTCGGCATCCGCATTGTAGCCGCTGGCTGCGCCGCCCCAGTTGTAGAACACGTTGTTACGAAAATCAAACAGGGGCCCGAGCGGGTCTTCCTTTGGGCCGACATAGTTACCGGGACGTGGCATACGCGCCTTGTGATGGGCCCATACATTGTGATGCATGCTGTAGCGTGCCCCGGCGCTCCCGCGCACCAGGCTGCCATAACCGTGCTGACCCTTGGAATGGACCGAGTCATTTAACGATTCGGTGATCATGCTCCACTGCACCGTGACATTGTCAATGGTTTTCAAGCCGGTTTTTGTGTCGGGCGATACCGTTAAGGTCTCATCGGTAGCCCAGCTGGTCGAACAGTGATCGATGATGATGTTTTGCCCAGCCTGGATGGAAATGGCATCTGTTTCAGCACCTTTTTCGCTGCCTGGCCTGGAGCGAATGTAACGGACGATCACTTCATCTGCCTTGATTACCAATCCATGGTTTTTCAGGGTTATGCCCCCACCTGGTGCTGTTTGTCCGGCAATTGTGACAAAACCGGCTTTCAATACGATATCCCGCTCCAGTTGTATGATGCCGCTTGTGTCAAACACCACGGTGCGTGGGCCCTGCGCACGCAGCGCAGCGCGCAGGCTGCCCAGGCCATCGTCATTTAGGTTAGTCACCTTGATAACGCGACCGCCACGACCACCGATACTGAATGCGCCAAACCCTTCGGCGCCGGGAAACGCACGCGGCCTATCCGTTTCATCTGCGGCAATGTTTGCTGTTATGAACAGCACAAAAGTCATTATTGCAATGGTTTTATGGATTGGTTTCCTGCGTTTCAGCGGATAATTCATGAGAGGACTGGTGTTTGATGCCCGCAAGGCTCAGCGGGCTTCAACCCACGGTGACGGAATTGATTCATGGCCATTTTCAGTGCCTGATATGGGATGGCGGTTATCTAAACAGATTATTCTCCGGAAGACAAAGGGCTGGCTAACGAAAAAGGGCAAAAACGGATATGCTAGGGTCTGTTGCCACAATTCGAATTGGAAGGTTTCCAGATGAACCTGAGAAAAACGTTATCGGTGATCATCTTACTGCTGATGTCGTCGGTTACAACTGCGAACAGCGGTCCAATTCCGCATGACAGGCTGTTAACGGATGACGAGTTGATTGCGTTGCTCGAGAGCCGGGGAAACCCTGCGGTTGAGAGCATTAAACAGCTTCACGTGGAGAAATCCGATGAGGGCTTGCAGGCACTGGCCAGCTATTTTCGCGAAGCTTTTGCCAAGCGGTATTACTTCGACTGGCGGATGATGGATCAGCGCTTCACGGATTACCAGCAGAGGTTTTCCGGCAAGCGCGGGGGCCACATACGGATGAAGGACATTCACATGGGGCTATACCCTTCCCG
This sequence comes from uncultured Lysobacterales bacterium, assembly GCA_937927755.1. GTDB lineage: Bacteria > Pseudomonadota > Gammaproteobacteria > Xanthomonadales > SZUA-36 > SZUA-36. The sequence goes on along the minus strand of CALBDB010000136.1, from coordinate 25,151 downwards.
TGCCCGCTGGAAGCTTCCGTATGAAAACCTGAAGGGCAATTCTGTCACGGCGTATGAGTTACGGCACCTCGCGCGTCAACACAAGGTGCTCGACATGGCTTTTGTGCACCACTATGAAGAACGCAATCCTGTATACGTGGATTATTTCACCGGGCAAATGCGCTCACTTAACGAGGCTTTTGCGACCGGTGAGTATGAGAATGATGAGGGTGGCAATGGTGTTTACGAGTCGTTCAGGGCCGGTTACCGGGCTATGAACTGGCTACAGGTTCATGCTTTCTACCTGGGTTCGGAACACTATGACGATTCGGACCAACTTGAGCTGATACGAACCATGCTTCACCTTGGCGCATCACTGCATGCCGGTAACCCGTCGTTCCGTTATGGTAACCACCAGACCCGTGGCATGGTGGCGCTTGCCATGATAGCGATCCTGTTCAGGGACTATGCCGGTACAGACACCTGGTACCGGGATGCCATGACGATCCTTGGTGAACACCTGCAGAAAGAGGTTAATCCCGACGGTTTCCAGTTCGAGCGCTCCGTGCATTACCACGTCGGCGACATCTACAACTACTTCCGCGTGCTGCAACTGGCGCAGCTCAATGATATTGAGGTGCCCGAGGCGTGGCGTCTGAAGCTAAAAGCAATGTTCGACGCCATGGTAATCCTGGCGCGCCCCGACAGGCGGTTACCGGTTTTCCAGGATGATACCAATGACCCCTGGGCAGAGAACAACGGGATGGACGATTCCATGCTGCTGGGCGCGATCCTGTTTGATGACCCGTTTATTAATTACTTTGCCGGCAAGTCGGTAGATTCCGGCATTTACTGGCTGCTGCGCCAGCAACAGGTCGAGCGGCTTATGCGGCTGGATCGCAGGCAGCCGGAAATACTGTCGGCTGAGCTGCCGGATACCGGTTATTACGTCATGCGTGACGGCTGGAAAAAGGGTGGTTTATACATGGCGATCACGGCCGGCTTGTCCGAGTACAAGCCCGATCACCAACATGGCGACATGCTGGGGCTGGTGGCGAGAGCTAATGGCCAGGAGATTCTGCCCAATTACCAGGTGCGTTATTTCCTCGAAGACTACGACTATTTCAAGAATTCCTATGTGAAGAATGTGGCCATCATTGACGGCATCGCCCAAGGGCAGGGCTGGAAATCGAACAAGGGCGGATCGGGTTTCGGCAAGTGGGAAAAACTGCCCAGGCCACGTGTTATCACGTGGATAAAGCGTGAAAACTGGGACTTCTTTGCCGGCAGCCACGACGGTTACGACGAAATGGGCGTACAGTACTATCGTAAAGTCTTTTTTCTCAAGGGCCTGGGCTGGATTGTCAGGGATATATTTGAATCCGCTGGTGATAATCACGAATTTCAGCAGGTGTGGCAGGGACATTATTCCGACGAGGGCACGGGAAACCATCACAGGTCTACCTTTGCCGATGGTTCCGGGCTGGAGGTTTTGCAGCTCGGCGGTCAGGCCGAATCGGCCTCGACATCGGTGAGGCGCGGCAAGGGCAACCTGGTTTACACGATGTCCGGCGAAGCAGGCGAATACACGACGTTTTTATACCCATTTGAAAGTTTTGAAACCAGGATTCCTGATTCATTCTTCCACGAAGGCAGGCTGTCAGCAAAAGGGTGGGAAATTCATACTGCTGAAGGCAACGGAGTCGTTACGAAAAGCATTTCGACGGACGCCCGCCTGGTTCTCGATCATTCAAGTGGCGCCCTCCTGTTGGCAGCCACGTGGTTCGAGACCGGGGATCAAAGGCTGGAATTGTCCGAGCGCAGTGACTTTTACGTCGAAGGCCATTCAGCGGAGCAAGCAGAGGTAACTTTTCTCGGACACCGTCCCGTCGGTTTCAATTCACGCAGCGGGGAAAATAAGGTAAGCGGGCGGGTTCAGCCGGGATCAAGAATTCCAGTGCAGTGATTTGCCAGCTATGGATCAACCATAATGTCTATATGAGTTACTGGCTGGACGAAATGAGATGATCGAGCGAAAAACGTCTGCGCACTTCATCTGATTGCTCTCGAACCTCTTTGAATTTCTTTGCTTCAGCGGTTTTAATCATCTTGTCGAGTATCCGCGCGAAGTGTTCGTGCATCGCGGCGCGAGCCGCCTTGGCGTCTCGCCTGACCAGGGCTTCATAAATTGCACGGTGTTCTTCTACGCGCTTTTCACCATCCTGTTCGCAGATTGACTTGTAAGCCTGGAAAACCTGTGGGGCGCTGTTCCTGACTTGCCACATCTGGTCGGTCATCAAAATGAACATCTTGTTTTGCGTGGCCTCGGCGATCTGATGGTGAAAGTCCCGGTCGGCGTCACCGGCAGCCAGGTCACCTGCCTCATTTTCCCGGGCCATGTCCACGAGTGACTGCTCCAGCCTCTCTAGCTCCTCTGGCGTGATCATCTTTGCTGCCAACGCGACGGCTTCGCCTTCGATCAACGCGCGGGCCTCGGTCAGTTCGAACGCAGAGACCGATTTGTAAACGTGATCAATCAGTGTGTGGTGTTCAAGAACGTAAACACCGGACCCGGTTTTGACCTGGACACGCTCGAGCGTCTCCAGCGCTATTATGGCCTCGCGTATGGTGGGCCTGCTGACATTGAACCGCTCCGCCAGTTCGCGCTCGGGGGGCAGACGGCCGCCGGCTGGAAACTGGCCGGAATCAATCAGATCCAGCATCTTGTCCAACACGTTTCTGTAAAGCCGCTGTACTTCGACCATTGGTTAAAAACCCGCCCTTTTTTCCATCTGCTTTGTCAATTCTATATTACCACAAGCTGGTCAATTGGCTACATAAGATTATTACCAATATTCAACATCTGCTAACGTGCTGAATTTATGCAATAAATATAAATTGATTTTTATGCTTTGAATAATATATGAGCCAGAATTTCTCAATCTCAAGCCCCGATCAGCCCATTGGTTGACCAATTTATTAACCATATATACAGTCATTGGTTGTAAAATTATTGACCAAAATGTTAAATTTTGGTTATACTCGCTTCGCTGATAAATAGCCTATCGAGGGTGAGACAAATGAAATTCACTGAAAAACTAGAAAGGCCACACAATGGCTTGCAAATGTCTTTTGTTTCTGCGGCGCTTATGCTGGGTTTCATGCTGACCAGCATGCCAGTTCTGGCGCAGGAACAGGACACCTCTAACCAGGGAGACAGCCAGGAAGCGGTCCTTGAAGAAGTGATCGTCAGCGGCACCCGCCGAGCTCTGCAAAATTCCATCGATATCAAGCGCCAGGCGACTGGTATCGTCGACGCGCTGAGTATCGGTGACATCGGCGACATTCCCAGCCTGTCGGTGGGTGAAGCCATCGAGCAGATCACCGGCGCCACCGGACACCGCTTCAAGGGTAGTGTATCGGGTATCTCGATCCGTGGCCTCGGTCCGTTCCTGTCGCTGCAGACTTTCAACGGGCGCGTGGGTACGACGGCTGCGGCCAGTCGTGACATGAACTACCAGGTGTTCCCGTCTGAATTGACCAAGTCAATCACGATCTACAAGACCCAGCAGGCCGACCTGATCGAGGGCGGCATTGCCGGTACCATCGACATCGGCACGATGCGCGCGCTGGAGTATGGCAAGCGCTCCGTCAACGTCGACCTGCGCGCCAAGTACAATGAATATGGCGACCGGGCGAAAAATGCCGACCCATGGGGCTACCGTGGCTCGATCAGCTACGTTGACCAGTGGGAGCTGGGCAGCGGCAACGAGATCGGCTTTTCCATCGGTTACTCGCGCTGGGATTCAGGCAACCCGGAAGAGACCTTTTCGACCAGTTCCAGCTGGAAAGTCTGTCAAACCAGCATTGATCCGCAAGACGATCGCTGTACGGATCGTGGGGGCGAATACACCCCTGCGGACCAGGCCGCAGATGCAGCAAACGGCATCGTAGCGGATGACCTGTACTTCATCCCGCACTCCTATTACTGGCGCATGAACAATGCCGAGGTCGAGGTGCGCGACGCGCTGATGGGCTCATTCGAATGGCGCTCGGACAGGGCGGACATGACCATTGACTGGTTCTGGTCGGACAAGTACTACGAGGACGACCGGCACGATTTCATCATCGCCGATTCGCGCCGCGAGCCCCGCAACGTGGTGCATACGCCGGACTACGCCTTGCTGAGCTTCACCGGTGTCAGCCGCATGAAAAGCGACGGTGAGCTGTATCGCCGCGACGAGACGCTGGAAGGCGTGGGTTTCAACTTTGGCTTCCAGGTCAACGACAACTGGGAACTTCGCACCGATATCTCGTCCAACGACCACGAACGATCACGCGTGCGTCGTTACGTGCGCACGCAGTCCGATTATGTGCAGTATGACATGAACCTGACAGGCGGCTTGCCGTCCATCAGTTTCTATACTGATGTTGAAGAGTCAACCGGCGGCCGGACACTTCAGTTAGGCTTCGACCCGAACGACCTGTGCTCATTTGGGGGTAGAGATACCAATGGCGACGGCTGTGGTAACAGCAGGTTAAGTAGTGATTTCGAAATCCGTAGACGCGACACCGACCGTCAAACCAAGTCCGACGGCCTGACCCTGGATGCGATCTGGACGCCGGATGATGCCGGCTTCCTCGAGAGCGTCAAGTTCGGTGTGCGCGGCGGTAAATACCAGCGCATCACCAACAACGAGGACGACAACCGCAAGGATGTCGACGATATCCTCGATGACTACTACCCTGAAGGCTCGGTGACGGATGACGAGATATTTGCGCAGATTGTTGACCAGTGCACCTATGACCCATTCCCGAACAGCAAGTTCTTCAACAATGCCCCGGGTACGAACATCGGCGGCTCCTTTGCGGCCTTCGACACGCTGTGCGCGACGAGGATCATCACCAATGGTCAGAATTCCCTTGAAGCCCCGGACAGAACCCTGAACGAGTCTGACATTAACGTCACAGAAAACACCACGGCCGCCTACATCATGGCCAACTTCATGACCGAGAACTTCCCCGTGCCGGTCTGGGGTAACTTCGGTCTGCGTTTTGTGAGCACCGAGGTGGATTCGAGGGGGCTGCGTGCAGGCTATACCACCGAACAGGATCCGGATTCCGGCCTGTGGCGTGTCGACGAGACCGGTGCGCTGGAAGATATCCGTCACAAGCACACGGAAGACGTATGGCTGCCCAGCGCCAACATCAACTTCGAGATGAGCGAAACCTTCATGATCCGTGCCGCGGCCTACCGGGCCATGTCGCGCTTCAACCCCGAGTTCATGGGTGCCGGCCGGGACTTTGGCAACATCGACGACGACTTCGATTACGAAACGCGCGAAGCGGCACTGCAGGGAGAGCTGAGTTCGGCCTCCGGCGGCAATCCGTATATCAAGCCTTTCCTGTCGTGGAACGGGGATGTCTCGTTTGAGTGGTACCTGTCGGACGACACCGCGATCAGCGCAGCGCTTTACTACAAGTACTTCGAAGCCGAGGTGATGTCCCAGGTCGAGGAGGAAAAGCTCACAATCGATGGTGTGGATGTTCTGGTTGATGTCAGGAAGCCCGTGTTAACGGGTGATACCTCGGGTCTTTGGGGTTTCGAGTTAACGGCATCCCACGTGTTCTCGACCCTGCCACAGCCGTTCGACGGCCTGGGCTTCAAGGTTAGCTGGAACCACACCGACACCGATTTCGAGACGCAGGATCCGATCTATGGCGACCAGATCCTATCGGACGGCACGGTTCTTCCCGGTCTGTACGAACTGGTGCCGGCCTCGATTTACGGCCAGTCCGACGACACCGCCAGCGTGCAGCTATTCTGGGATATCGGCAGCCTGAACCTGAGTGTGTTCTGGAAGCACCGTTCCGAGTATTTCCAGCCGAACGATGGCGGCGCGCGTGTCCACCGCTGGTTTGACGATGCCAGCTACCTGGACTTCTCAGCCAGCTACCGCTTCAACAGTGTATGGAAGATGCGTTTCACCGCGCAGAACCTCACCGACGAAGCCCAGTGGGGCCAGCGTGGCCTGCGCCACGATGCGCCGACCCTGTGGAACAGCAGTGGTACCAGGTATGAGCTTGGTGTAACGGCGACCTGGGACTAATGGTATTGAGATAACATGGATAAATTGCGCTGGAATCCGATACAAACCACGATCCATCGCATATTCCATATCCTGATCATTATGATGTTGACAGCGCCTGCCGCAATGGCAGGCGTTGTCGTTAACGACCAGGCGGAATATGAAGATGCCGTGGCCAATACGCTTCCCGGTGATGTAATCAGGCTGGCGAATGGTGTCTGGAATGACTTCGAGATCGTCTTCACAGGTAAAGGAACAAAAGAAGCTCCCATCACCCTGACCGCAGAGGAGAAGGGGAAGGTCATCATCAGCGGCCAATCCAACCTGCGCCTGGCGGGTGAACACCTGGTCGTATCCGGCCTCGTCTTCAAGGACGGTTACACCCCTACAAATGCAGTGATCTCATTTCAGATCAACAAGGAAAAACTTGCAAACAACTCCCGTGTCACCGAGGTCGTCATCGATGGTTTTAATAACCCCGAGAGGACCGAGAGGGATTCCTGGGTGCTCATCTATGGCAAAAACAACCGTTTTGACCACAATCACCTGGCGGGTAAAAGCAATAACGGCGTGACACTGGCGGTACGGCTCAATACCGAGGCCAGCCAGGAAAATCACCACCGTATCGATCACAACTATTTCGGCCACCGGCCGATCCTGGGCTCCAATGGTGGTGAAACAATGAGGATCGGTACCAGTCATTACTCTTTAACTGATTCGTTCACCGTGGTGGAGGACAACTATTTCGACCGTTGCAACGGTGAAGTGGAAATTATTTCCAGCAAGTCGGGTGGTAACGTGTTCCGCGGCAACGTATTTTTCGAATCCCGTGGCACACTGACATTGCGTCACGGTAACGGCAACCTGGTTGAGAGCAACATATTCTTTGGTAATGGTGCGGACCACACGGGCGGTATCCGCTTGATCAACAAGCGCCAGACCATCCGCAACAATTACTTGCAAGGTCTGACCGGTACACGTTTTGGCAGCCCCCTGACGGTCATGAATGGTGTGCCGGATTCACCGATTAACCGCTATCACCAGGTGGAAGACTCGGTCATTGAAAACAACACGCTCATCGACGTTGCGCATATCGAGCTTGCGGCAGGTAGTGACGAGGAACGCAGCGCGGTGCCTAAGACCACCCGTTTTGCAAACAACCTGATATACAACAGGCACGGTGAGGATATTTTCACCGTGCATGATGATATTTCCGGTATTGAATTTGAAAACAACATTCTGAATGAGGTTGAAGATTTAAAGATCGATCGTGGTTTCACCAGCCGGAAAATCGAGTTAAAGCAACTGCCGAACGGCTTGATGATTGCTACCAACGAGGACCTGGAAGGTATTGGTGCAAGCCCCGGCCTGAAGGTGCTGGACAGGAATGAAGCCGGTGTTTCCTGGTATCCGAAACCCGCAGGCAAGGCCCGCTTTGACAGCGGTGAGACACACACGATCAAGGCCAGTGGTGATGGGTTGGTCAAAGCAGTTGCAGCTGCAAAAGCCGGTGATGTGATCGAATTGTCGCCCGGGCACTTCCAGGTCGAAAAATTTATCAGCATAGACAAGCCGTTAACCATCCGGGCAGCCGGTGAAGAACGGCCCACCATCGAGTTTGAACGCACGGCGCTGTTCGAGATCGAAGCTGGCGGTGCTCTTAAGCTGGAGGGACTGATTATTGATGGCAGCAGCGCACCGGATTCCGCCGGCAACTCGGTGATCCGCACGAGCCGTTATTCGATGCTCGGTTCATATGATCTGCTGCTTGATGATTGCGAGGTCAGGGACCTTGATGTCAATCATTCATTCAATTTCCTGACGGTTGCCAAGAGCACCTTCGCCGGCCGGATTGACATCCGCAACTCGAAGTTCTCGAACATTACCGGCGCGATACTGGAACTGGACAAGGAGGCCGATGACCTCGGCCTGTACAACGTGGAATATGTTTCCATCGTTGATTCAGGTTTCGTGGACATCGGCGAGGCGCTGGCGGTTTTATATCGCGGCGGTACCGACGAAAGCACCTTTGGCCCGCACTTCGAGTTGCGTGACACTGTGTTGAAGAACGTAGGTCACAACAAGCGGAACAAGTCCGCCAGCACGGTTTCCCTGCACGGTGTGCAGCTCACGGGGATTTTCAACAACGAATTCATCGACAGCAAACCCATACGTGCAATGTTGACCGTCGGTGACCCCGTTACAACCATCAGCAACAATCATTTCAAGTCCACGCCCGTCCCCGAAGTCAGCAACGGTGAAGCAGTGGTCGAGAACAACAAGGTGACTGAATGAGGTTTGCCCGCCTCATTTTTGCGATGCTGTTGCCGGCTGCCCTGCTTGCCCCGGTAATCTTGCACGCAGGTGAACATCCCAAACTGATCATGACCAGGGCCGGTGTCGAAAAAATAAAAGCAGAACTCGGCAGGGTTCCCCTTTTTGATGCCACTTTGAAGAAAGTCAGGGCGCAGGTGGACGCCGAAATCGAAAAGGGCATCGACACTCCGGTCCCGAAGGACTACTCGGGTGGTTACACCCATGAACGGCACAAGCTGAATTTCGCGACCATGCAGAAAGCCGGTGTGCTGTTCCAGATCCTGGAGGATGAAAAATACGCTAACTATGTCCGCGACATGCTCTTTCAATACGAAGCGATGTACAAAGACCTTCCCCTTCATCCAAAGGAAAGATCCTATGCGAGAGGAAAACTGTTTTGGCAAAACCTGAATGACAGTAATTGGCTCGTGTACGTCAGCCAGGCTTATGACGCCATTTACGACTGGTTGTCTGCCGCAGAACGGGAAACGCTGGAACAGAATTTGTTTCGGCCATTTGCAGATCACATTTCCATAGACAGTCCGCAGTTTTTCAACCGGGTGCATAATCACGCCACCTGGGGTAACGCGGCGGTCGGCATGATCGGCCTTGTAATGGGAGACGATGAACTTGTACAGCGGGCGCTGTACGGCGTTGAAGACGACCGCAACGGGATGGGCGACAAGGACGATGACGGCGGCTTTATCAGGGAGGAAGGACAACAACCCGGCTTCCTGTCGAACCTCGAAGAGCCTTTTTCGCCGGATGGCTATTACACCGAAGGCCCCTATTACCAGCGCTACGCCATGTACCCGTTCCTGGTCTTCGCGCAGGCTCTGCACAACGTGAAACCCGAGATGGGGATTTTCGAGTATAAGGATGGCGTGCTGCTGAAAGCAGTCGATGCATTGTTGAATTTGTCGGACGCGGATGGTGAGTTTTTCCCTATAAATGACGGGCAAAAAGGCATGTCCTATCACGCCCGTTCACTGGTCACGGCCGTTGATATCACTTTCCATGTTGGCGGGCAGGATCCGCGCTTGCTGGGCATCGCTGAAAAGCAGGGCCAGGTGCTGTTGGATGATACAGGCATTTCCGTCGCACTGGCCGTTCGCGACGGTAAGACGCAGCCATTTGAGAAAAAATCCATCAATCTTTCCGACGGCCCGGACGGCAAGCAGGGTGGCGTGGCAGTGCTGCGCTACGGCGATGAGGATCTGACCCTTGTATACAAGTATGCCGCCCAGGGTTTGAGCCACGGTCATTACGACAAACTGTCGTTTTCTCTTTACGAAAAGGGTGAGGAAGTCCTCCAGGATTACGGACTCGCACGTTTCGTCAATATTGAGCAAAAAGGTGGCGGTAATTATTTAAAGGAAAATACCACGTGGGCAAAGCAGACCATCGCTCACAACACGCTGACCCAGAATGAGACATCGCATTTCCAGGGCAAATATGAGATCGGGAGCAAGCACCATTCAGAGCTCTACTTCTACGACGACAGCAATCCTGATGTGCAGGTAGTGAGCGCGACAGAAACCAATGCGTACCCGGGAACGGCACTGAAACGGACCATGGCGATAATCAAGAATGAAAAATTCAGCAAACCGTTCCTGCTGGATATTCTCAAGGTTGTTTCAGACAAGGAAAATCAATACGACCTGCCGTTCTATTACATGGGGCAGGTAATGAAGGTCAACTTCGAGTACACCATACCGGTAACGTTAAGTGTCCTGGGGGAGCAGAACGGCTATCAGCACCTGTACCTGGAAGGGAAAGGCAGACCCGCCTCTGGCAATACCCGGTTCTCGTGGATGGCCAACGACAAGTTTTACACGTTGACATCAGTTACCGAGGCCGCTGATGAATTATTGTTCACACGTCTCGGCGCCAATGATCCTGAATTCAATTTGCGCCGGGATGCGGCGTTCATGGTCCGAAGGAAGGGCTCCGGGACTACGGTTTTTGTAACGGTGGTTGAGCCGCACGGCAGCTACAGCCCGGTTTCGGAGATTGCTCTTGACTCGAACAGCAATATCGCCGGGTTGAAGCTCGTGTACGACGACGAACATTACACGGCGGTTTCCATAGAAGACCTGGAAGGGCATACCGGTATGTTCATCATGTCTAATAAGGATGCAACAACATCAAAACAGCATGAGCTGAAAATAGATTTCAAGGAATACAGCTGGTCGGGGCCTTATTCCTACCTGGGTTTGTAGTGGTGCTTAGCACTTCGTTAGAGAAATGAAACAAAAGGGAACGCATTAAATGAAATACGAAAGTGACAGGTTTATCTTTTCAGACCGGGTCGAAAAAGAAGACCAGGGTGGGGGTGTCGTGCGCCAGATCATGGGTTATAACGATTCCCTGATGCTGGTCAGAGCGTCTTTTGAAGAGGGCTCTATCGGTTACACGCACAGCCATCCGCACGCCCAGATTGCGTATGTCGAAAGCGGTGTGTTCGAGTTTACGGTCGGTGAAAAAACAACGAAGCTGAAAGCGGGAGACTGCGCCTACGTGCCACCGGATGTGGAGCACGGTGCGACTTGCCTGGAGGCCGGTGCCCTGCTCGACATTTTCAGCCCCTTGCGGGAAGACTTTCTTTCGGATGCTGTTTAGGGCCGGTCTCTGAAAATTGAAAATTTACAGGAAACAGGAAAGATTTTGAACTTGGAAGGTAAAGTAGCCGTCGTTACAGGCGGTGCCCGGGATATTGGCAGGGCCATTTCAGTCAGGTTGGCTGCGGAAGGCGCCAAGGTTGTTTTCAATTACTATCACAGTGATGAACAGGCCAAGGATACCCTTAATGCCATTCATGCTGCCGGCGGTGAGGCCATCGCAGTTGGTGGCGACATGACCAGGCAGGAAGATGTGGACCTGTTGGTAGCCGAAGCCATTAAGGCATACGGTGACCGAATCGATATCCTGGTCAACGTGGTCGGTGGCCTGGTGGCCCGCAAGAACCTGGAAGAGGCGGACCTGGAGTTTTTCGAATTTGTAATGAAGCTGAACTGCACCAGCACCTTCATGGTGACCAAGGCTGTAGTGCCCTGCATGGGAGACGGTGGTGCTATCGTCAACTTCGCGTCCCAGGCCGGCCGTGACGGTGGTGGTCCGGGAGCATGGGTGTATGCGTCTTCCAAGGGCGCCATTATGACCATGACACGCGGCTTGGCGAAGGAACTGGGGCCAAATGGTATCCGTGTCAATGCGCTGTGCCCCGGCATGATTAATACGACCTTCCACGACACTTTCACCAAGGACCAGGTCAGGGCCAATGTTGCGGGCATGACCCCCCTGCGTCGTGAAGGTGTGTCAGAGGAAGTGGCCGACGCTGTTGCCTACCTTGCGTCCGACGAGGCCAGTTTCCTGACCGGTGTCAACCTGGATATCAATGGCGGTTTGTTCTTCTCCTGATTGGTGGAAATTATGGAATTGAGTATTGCTGCTAAGCTTGATCAGCGACTGGAAAAGGCGCCGGTGGTGCCACTGGTGGTTCCGGCCGACCCGCAATCGTCAATCGAAACCGCGCGGGCACTGGTTGCAGGTGGCCTGACGGTGATAGAGGTCGTGTTGCGCACCACTGCAGCTATGGAGGCCCTTGAACAGATTGTAAGCGCTGTTCCTGAAGCCACCATTGGTGCAGGTACGGTGCTGTCTGATCAGCAGGCCAGGGATGTTCTGCAGGCCGGGGCGCAGTTCATAGTCTCGCCCGGCTTGTATGCACCGGTGGTCCAGGTGGCCCAGGCGGCAAAAGTGCCGGTTTTCCCGGGTGTTGCAACGGCATCTGAGGCGCAGAATGCCTGGAACATGGGGTTGCGCACCCTGAAGTTCTTCCCCGCTTCACTGGCTGGAGGGCCGGCGATGCTAAAGGCCATCGGATCGGTTTTTGGCGATGTGAAGTTCATGCCTACCGGTGGGGTTTCGGCTGCAAACCTGGGAGACTATCTTGCCTTGCCCAATGTGCTCGCCTGTGGCGGTAGCTGGTTGACGCCAAAGTCCGCAATCGCTGAAGGCAACTATAACGTTATTACCAAACTAGCGGCAGAGGCTGTCGCCATTGCTAAGCAATCCAGAGGTTAATCATGGCTAAGTTTGTTACATTCGGGGAAATCATGTTGCGGCTCAAGACACCGGGCCATGAGCGGTTTTTCCAATCGCCCACATTTGAAGCGACCTTCGGTGGCGGTGAAGCCAATGTTGCAGTCGCCCTGGCCAATTACGGTCTTGAAGCTGTTTTTGTCACAGCGCTTCCGGATAACGATATAGGTGAGTCGGCCATCCGCGAGGTGCGTGGTTTTGGAGTAGATACAACCAGGATCCGACGCGCCGGTGACCGTGTCGGTATTTACTATCTCGAGACCGGTGCCAACCAGCGCGCGTCAAAGGTAGTCTATGACCGTGCCGCATCGTCGATTTGTGAATGTGCACCGGGTGATTTTGACTGGGCTGAGATTTTCAAGGATGCCAAGTGGTTTCACATAACCGGTATCACCCCTGCATTGAGCCAGTCGGCTGCCGATCTCAGTCTCGAGTCGGTCAGGGCAGCCAAGGAGCATGGTGTTACTGTCTCCTGTGATTTCAATTTCCGCGGCAAGCTTTGGAAATACGGCAAGACAGCCCCCGAGGTCATGAATGAACTGGTAAAGTACGTCGACGTTGGCATTGCCAATGAAGAGGATTGTCAGAAGTCACTCGGCATTTCAGCCGGTGTACATGTCGAAAGCGGTGAACTCGAACTCGCCAAGTACGAATCTTTGAGCAGCAAGGTTTTGGAAGTTTTTCCAAACATGTCCACGATCGCAATCACCCTGCGTGAATCAAGAAGCGCAGATACCAATGGCTGGTCAGCCTGTATGCGTGACGAGTCTGGTTTCTATCATTCTAGAAAATACGAAATAACCGATATTATTGACCGGGTTGGCGGTGGGGACAGTTTTGCCTCTGCGTTGATCTATGGTTTGAATGCCTATGAAGATCGCAATGACTCGCTGAATTTCGCAGTCGCTGCGAGTTGCCTGAAACACTCAATCTCGGGTGACTTCAACCGCGTCACCGTGGCAGAAGCAGAAAAACTGATGGGCGGAGACGCTTCCGGACGGGTCCAGCGTTAGACGCTTTGACAGGTTTCTAACACCCTGCTTTGTGCTTACAAAGTGTACTTAACAAAATTGATTAGTGATCTGTTGATTGCGCGAGGAAATAAACATAATGAAACTTAAAAACTTACGTTGGTGGGTGATAACATTGATCGCGCTTGCCACGGTAATCAACTATATAGATCGTCAATCGCTTAGCGTGCTGTGGCCGGAAATCGTGAAGGATTTGTTCCCGGATGAGTCGGCTTTTGAGCGTAAGCAAATCTACGCAAACATCTCCATTATCTTTGTATTTTCCTATGCATTTGGCCAGGCCATATTTGGCAAGATATTCGACTGGGTAGGTACGCGTTTGGGTTTTGTTCTGTCCATCGGTGTCTGGTCCATTGCGACAGCTCTTCACGCATTTGCGCAGGGCGCAATCAGCTTGAGTATTGTTCGTTCTGTTTTGGGTGTGGCCGAGGCCGGTAACTGGCCGGGTGCCGCCAAGAGTAACGCTGAGTGGTTCCCAACCAAGGAGAGAGCCCTGGCCCAGGGCATCTTCAATTCAGGTGCGGCCATCGGCGGTATTATTTCAATACCCCTTATCGCATTCATGACCATTTATTTCAGTTGGAAAATCGTCTTTATTCTTGTCGGCTTGATCGGCCTGTTGTGGCTCATCCCCTGGTTGGTCCTGGTCAAAGCGCCGCCCAAGTCTCACCCCTGGCTCACGGACGAAGAACGTGAGTATATTTTGACTGGTCAGAAGTCTGATGAAGCCGAAGAGGGCGTTGAAGAAGATGAGTACGTCCCTTCGACAGCCGGGGTGCTTTCGCATAAACAAAGCTGGGGGGTCATCATCGCCTCTGCGGCAATCGACCCAATCTGGTGGTTATTCGTTTTCTGGATACCTATTTACCTGAACGAAGTATATGGAATGGATGTGAAATCCATTGGGCTGTACGGCTGGGTACCTTACGTTGGCGCAATGTTCGGTGCGTGGTTTGGCGGCATCCTGGCGCAAAATCGTATGAAGGCGGGCTGGAATGTCAATAAAACCCGCAAGTTCACCATTTCATTGGGTTGCCTGATCATGTTGCCTGCCCTGTTGGCCATGGCGAACCCGGGCGCACCGGTGGTAGCCGTGCTGATAATGGCTGTGATTTTATTTGGTTTTCAAACCGCCATTGGTAATGTGCAGACTCTACCGGCCGATTTGTTCAGTGGTAAAACGGTCGGCACGCTCGCGGGTTTATCAGGTATGGCCGCCAAGCTCGGTGCAGTAGGCCTGACCTCACTTGTGCCCTGGTTGACCGATGACGGCAACTATGCGCCTGCTTTTGCTATCGGAGCCTCCCTGGCCATTATTGCCATGGCGTCTGTCTGGATCCTGATTCCGATAGTAGAGCGAGTCAAGCCCAAGCACATTACATAGCTACAAGCAGATGTATTTATTTCAGTCACACAAACGAACTACATTTAGGAGTCAGACATGACAAAACCTGTCATTGGTTTCATCGGCCTTGGCCTCATGGGCAGCAACATGGTCGAAAACTTGCAAAAGAAAGGCTTTGAGCCGATTGTAATGGACCTCAACAAGGAAGCCGTTGCGGCTGTTGTCGCCCGCGGCGCCACCGAGGCTGCTTCAGCCAGGGAATTGGCTGCGGCAAGCGACATCGTGATGCTTTGCCTTACCACGTCGAAGGTGGTCGAATCGCTGGTCTATGCCGATGACGGCATTCTGGCCGGCATTAAGGAAGGCGCTGTTTTGATTGATTTCGGAACCTCGATCCCGGCTTCGACGCGCAAGATCGGTGCAGATCTTGCCAGCAAAGGGGCAGGTATGATCGACGCTCCACTTGGCCGCACACCGGCACATGCCAAGGACGGATTGCTAAACATCATGGCAGCAGGTGAGAAGGCAACCTTTGACAAGGTCAAGCCGGTTCTTGATATGCAAGGCGAAAATGTATTCTATCTTGGCGCACTCGGTGCCGGCCACACCACCAAGCTGATCAACAACTTCATGGGTATGACTACCGTTGCAGCCATGTCACAGGCCTTCGCCGTAGCCGACCTTGCCGGTGTCGACCGGCAGCAGCTTTGGGAAATTATGTCGACAGGCCCGTCTAATTCGCCATTCATGCAATTTTGTAAAAACTACGCAGTTGACGGTGTAAGCGATTTGGGCTTCTCAATCAACAACGCCAATAAGGACCTGGGTTATTTTCTGGAGATGGTTAAGGATTTGGGTACAGAATCTCAAATTGCTGAAGGCACCTCGTCAAACCTTCAGGCAGCCGTCGATGCCGGCATGGGCAACGGCAATGTTCCGGAAATCCTGGACTACTTCCTGAAGCTGGAGAAGTAAATCCAACGATGCCTGAATGCTGAGTTCGGATTCTGCACTCATAATTCTAATACCGGCTTGTCGCGCTCTCTGCGCGACTGGCCGTCTCTTGCACCTGCTAGTCCCCTATATCGCAGGTCAGTTGATACAGGAAGTGCCATGATGCTCGAAATCAACCTCATAGCCGGTTGCCAGCACAGCCTTTTGGCAAAGGAAAAGCAGCAGCAGAAAAGTCGGGGCGGTTTTCATTTGTGTGTTTCAGAGCGGTAAAAATTGCGTTGATCAAGGCACGATCAGCGTCTTACCTTTAAATGTTTGAGAACGGACCTCGATGACAGCCTTGCCGCCGTCATTCGAAGGCTCAAACAGGATCGCGGCGCGGCCGTTCGCCAGTTCGATAACGGAACTCCTTTCAGGTGTGCCAAAAGATTCTAGTAACATACCACCGGTACCCCGGTTTACATGTGAGAAATAGACCCGCTCGCTACTGGAGTGCACACGCTTACCATTTTTATCAACAGCCAGTGCCTCGATCAGTATCAAACCGTTACCGAGTTGTTTTGAGCTTAGCTGGATATCGGCCAGCTTACCGAATTCGTCTTCGCTGTACTCGATCTCGAGTTCATCGCTGACAAGCACCCCGGTTGGTGACTTGCCGGTCACTTTAAGCCTGTTCAAACCCGGTTTGAATTTTACGTCCCAGAACAGGCCCTGGGCAGGGAAGACGTCAGGGTCTTTGATTTTTTCGCCCAGAACAATGCCATTAAGTGTCAGTTGTGCCGACCCGGTATTACAGTAGGCCCGAACACGCTGTGTAGTTCCTTTCTCCCCATGACGCTCGGTCCAGCTATGGCCATAGATATGGCAAAAAGACGGGTCTTTGGTCCAGTAACTTTTGAATACCCAGTAAGCCTCTTTGGGTTGCCCCTGGCGGTCGACCAGGCCCTTTTGATTGATGTAGGGCAGGGCGTTTTCAGGCCGTAACGGCGTGGCAAAATCCTTGAAAGCCCACTGTGCATTGCCAGCAAAATCGGGCAGCGACTCCGACACTTTCAAATGCCAGTCAAACAGGTCGACGATATAACTTTCACTCCAGTCACCGTACTTGGCGACACTCACGACGCCTGATTGGTTGACCATCTCCGTGACGCTCAACTGGCCACCCTGGAGCCCGTCACCACCCGGTGGATTGTTGTTGCTGCGGCCCACGTGGCTCGAGCCGCCATACTCCATATGCAGCAGGGCCGGGTACTTCTTCTGAGCATCGAGTAAGGCCTCTTCGTATTGGTGATATCCGCCGCCATACCATCCGGCCCAGATCGAGGGTGAAAACACATCGACGATGTCTGATCCGGCATAGTACTTGCGTATGGAGGTCAGCCGGGATGGATCCATCTCGTGTGCAATATCATTCAGGTGCCGCAGATATTCGTTGAGTGCCAGTTCATCGCCGCCGCCTTCAAAGTCAGGTTCCCAATAAATCTCATTGCCGAGCGACCAGAAAAACACACTGGCATGGTTGCGGTTCTGGCTGATCATTTCACGCAACATCGATTCGGTGTTATTTTTCCAGACCTCGTCGCCCAAGCCGCCACGGCACCAGGGCAACTCATCCCAGATGATCAGCCCTAGTTCGTCTGCGGCTTTGTAAACAATCGGGTCTTGCGGGTAGTGGCCGAGACGGACAAAATTGGCGCCGACATCTTTAATCATCTGCATGTCGCGAACATGCAGTTCATTTGGCATGGCTGCACCAAAACCCGCAAACTCTTCATGGCGGTGTGTGCCACGTAACAGCAGCCTCTCGCCATTGAGCTCAAAACTACCGTTGTCGGCAAACCCAAACCACCTGAGACCAAAGCGCTCGGAAGCCTGGTGCAGGACTTCGCCATTTTCACCTTTCAGCGTCACAGCCAATTCATACAGGTTCGGGGTGTCCGGTGACCATAGGGCAGGGTTTTCAATTTCGGGCAACTTGACCTGTACGCTACCCGGCCCGTTGCCGGGCTCCAGGTTGGCTTCAGCACGGACAACGACGTCCCCCTGCCTGTAAACCTGGAGTTCAAGCTGCATCGGAGCCCCGGCTACGGCGTGCTGCTGCACCGAAACGGTTGCCAGAACGGTGGCTTTTTGCGCTGAAACAGCGGGTGTATCGATTTGTAATGAGGCAATATAGTTTTGCGGCCGGACACGCAGGAATACGTCACGAGTCAACCCGCCATAAAGTACAAAATCCGACTTTTGTGATGGGATGATCTGCCGGTCAATGCCGTTATCAACACGCACCAGGATCTCGTTGATGCCTTTTGTATCGAGATGGCCGGTAATATCTATCTCAAAGCCCAGGTAACCACCCACGTGACCACCGGCGCGCTGTCCATTGACGTAAACATCGGCCGTCATATTGGCGCTTTCGAAATAGAGAAGGTAGCGCCCGTCCTTTGCGCCCGGGGATATTTGCAGCTGTTTGCGGTACCAGCTGGCATCACGCCGGTAACCCGGTTGTGTATCGGTGGGATCAGTGGCATTCCAGGTGTGTGGCAGATCGACCCTTATCGAGCCATCCGTGCGGTTCAGTAATGAAGGGTTTTGTTGCGGTGTTTCATAATAGTCCCACCCCTGGTTCAGCAGGATGTCACCGCTCCCGGATGCTATCAACTGAATGGGCGAAGCATTGTTCTCAACGGTTGGGTCACTCGCAAGCGCGTGCATGGGTGACCAGAACAGGGCAACAAAGAAAGTGCTGAGAATGACTAAAGTTCTTAGGAAATTCATTATTCGTACCTGAGTGCATCAATGGGGTTCATGCGCGACGCCTTACGCGCAGGATAAAAACCGAAGAATATAC
Organism: uncultured Lysobacterales bacterium; assembly: GCA_937927755.1. Classification (GTDB taxonomy): domain Bacteria; phylum Pseudomonadota; class Gammaproteobacteria; order Xanthomonadales; family SZUA-36; genus SZUA-36. The sequence goes on along the minus strand of CALBDB010000136.1, from coordinate 6,485 downwards.
CAACAAATGCGGCCGAACTGATGGCGATAAAAATAATCGGTATGTTCAGCAGTACGGGAATTTCAATCGTACGTTTGATCAGCTCCCCGGTACCCACACCAAGCGCGACGCCCACCAGGCTGCCGATCAGGCACAGCGTGACGGCCTCAACCAGGAATTGTGTCAAGATGTCCTTGCGCCTAGCACCCACTGCCAGGCGCAGACCGATTTCCCGGGTCCGTTCGGTTACCGAGACCAGCATTATGTTCATGATACCGATACCACCCACCACCAGCGCGATGGCAGCGGTGGCTGCCAGCAAAAGGCCAAGCGTTGAGGATGTCTCGTTACGTGCACGTATGAATTCCGAGAAATTGGCAATCGAGAAATCATCCTGCGCACCCGGTGCGATCTTGCGAATTTCGCGCAGGAACTCCGCCAGGTCCTCTTCGGCGATGCTGATGTCGCGATCGAGGTTCACCGTCAAATAGATGTTGCCGACTATATCCGGCACGGAGCGGGCAGAGCGGCCGCTGACACGCATCCTGGCCGTTGAAATGGGTATGAATATGACGTCGTCATAACTCCGCCCCCAGTTTGATGCGCCCTTTTTTTCCAGCGTGCCAATCACCGTGAATGGCACGTTTTTGATACGGATACGGGCGCCGATCGGAGAATTGCCGTCAAATAGTTTCTCGATGATATCCTGGCCGACCAGGGCCACCTTGCCGCCGGAGCGGACTTCGCGCTCGGTGAAATTCCGGCCATCTTCAATCACCCACTGGCGCACCTCGATGTAATCGGCGTGGATGCCTATAACGCCGGTGGTCCAGTTTTTGTTGCCGTAGACAATCGGCACGGAGCTGGAAATGCTGCCGGATATCCCCTCGATAAAGTTAAATTCCTCTTTCAGTGACTTTATGTGTTTTTCTGTCAATGGTCCGGCCGTACCGGCGCCGCCGTGGCGGCCGCCCATGGTCCTGGTGCCTGGACGGATGCTGAGCATATTGCTGCCGAGCCGGTCGATCTGTGCTTCAATTTCCTGTTTTGAGCCACTGGATACCGACACCATGACGATAACCGAGGCGATACCGATAATGATGCCCAGCATGGTCAGGAAGCTGCGCATCTTGTTCAGACGCAGCGCCACCAGTGCAATATTGGTTGTTTTGAAGATATTCATCAGGCCGCGGCGCCGTTACCAACCAACAGGTCGTCGATAATCTCACCGTCCCTGAACATCAGGTTACGCCTTGAAACCCCGGCGACTTCCGGGTCGTGTGTGACGACCATCAGCGTGATACCCGAGTCATTCAATTCCTGGAACAGGTCAAGAATCTCGATGGATGTCTTCGTGTCCAGCGCACCGGTCGGCTCGTCAGCCAGGATTACAGAGGGCCGGTTGACCAGCGCCCGGGCTATGGCCACGCGCTGCTGCTGGCCGCCGGACAGCTGGGTGGTCTCATGGTCCATGCGATCGGCCAGGCCCACACGCTCCAGCGCTTCGACGGCGCGTTCGGTCGAATCCCCGGCGTTGTTGTCACGGGAATAGAGTAATGGCAGCCTGACGTTTTCCAGTGCCGTGGTGCGCGCCAGCAGGTTGAACTGCTGAAATACAAAGCCGATGGTGTGGTTGCGGAAATCTGCCAACTGGTCGCTGTCCTGCCGTGACAGATCCAGCCCGTTGACCAGCAGATCACCACGGCTGGGTACGTCCAGTGCACCAACAAGGTTCATCAGGGTGGATTTACCCGAACCGGAAGGCCCCATGATCGCAACGTACTCACCCTTGTGGATTTTCAGGCTGACATCTTTGAGCGCATGGATAACCTCCGCGCCCATGTCGTAGTCCTTGCAAAGAGAACGGCATTCGATCAGTACCTTTTCCATGGCTGTGCCTGCGCCCCGGAACCCAGGCTAACGCCTGGCGCTGCGTATACGGGTCACGGCAACATCGCCCGGCGACAAACCCTTGCTGATCACCTGCGTGTGCGTGTCATCACTGAGACCGAGCCGGACCCAGACCGGGCTGATGTCGTCACCGTTCTTCAGCCATAGCTGGGCCCTGCGGGTCTGTCCGGCTTGCTGCTGGATCTGTTCGTACCTGGCGTATTGCTCGTCGTCGAGGTGCTGTTTGAACACCGCTGCGATCTGCACTTTCATCTGTGCCCGCAATTGCCCGGCCTGTTCGCCGCCACCATTCTGGAACTGGCTGCGCATGGCCGAAAATATCTTGCCCGTGTCGTCTTCAATGGCCTTTTTGGTGGCGGGGTCGAGCCCCAGTTGCGAAGCAATACGGTCGAGGTTTCCGGAACCGCCACCGTGCTGCCCACTACCGTGCTTGCCGTTGCCCTGGCCGGCCTTTTGCGCCAGTTCGGAATCGGCCTGTGGCTTGAAGCGGATTGCGTCATTGGTCACCCGCAGGACATTCTCGATTTTGCCTGTAACGATTTCCACGATCGCGGTCATACCCGGCAGCAGCTTGAGGTCGGGGTTTTTGGCCGTGATGATTACAGTATATGTGACCACGTTGTTCTGTTCATTGGGTGCAAGCCGTACCTGCTCGACGGTGCCATTGAACTCAATGTCAGGGAACGCATCCACGGTAAACGTGGCCTCGTTGCCCTGCATGACATTACCGATATCCGCCTCGTCGACATTGGCTTCGATCTGGATTTCCCTGAGGTCCTGGGCGATCTTGAATAACACCGGCGAGGACAGGCTGGCTGCGACCGTCTGGCCTTTGTCTACGGCCCGTTCAATAACGACCCCGTCAATGGGCGAGCGAATCTTGGTGCGTTCCAGGTCTATCTCTACTGATTCCAGCATTGCGCGGCGCTGCTCTTGCGTGGCCAATGCGTTTTGCAGCTGTGCCTCGGCCATGGTCAGGTCGGCCTTGGCGGATTCGAAATTGGCCAGCGCCGTGTCGAACTCCGACTCCGACAGGGTACCCTTTTCGGCGAGTGGCTTGGCCCGATCATGTTCGAGCCTGGCCTTGCGCAGATTTGCTCTGGCGCGGTCTATATTAGCTTTTTGCACGATTACGTTTGAACTGGCGACTTCCAGGTCCGCGCGATTTTGCAATACCCGGGATTCAAAGGTCTTGGCGTCTATCAGGGCAATAACCTGGCCCGCCTCGACTTCGGAGTTGAAGTCAACATAGATGTCTGCAACCTGGCCGGACAATTGTGATCCGACTTCAACGGTAATCAACGGGCGCACCGCGCCCGAGGTCGCCACTGCCCGGGTGATATCGCCCATATCCAGTTGGGTGGTTTCGATCTGTGATGTTCCCGCGGTCCCGGACTGGCCGCCGTTATGCATCAACGTGTAGACAACCGCCATGATGGCTAACAGGCCAATTGACCACTTGATTTTGTTGTTCATAGAAAGGCTTGTCCCGGCCAGGAGTGGTGCGACAGACTACGATAATGGAAAGGGTTGGTGGGCGCAATGACACCCGCTGCGGTTGGTCTGTAAATATGTGTAAAGTCAAAGAAGAACAGGTTATCGCCCCGGGGTTTTAGCCAATCTGGGCGTCATCCACCAGGTTTTCGAGTTCATCCAGAACGTGGCACAGGTTACGCATCACCGGGGCATGGCTGGCATGTCCTTCACCAATACTTTTTTCAAGGCTGCGTTTCTTGTCCCTGAGCAGGTCAATTTTTAATGACATACCGCGTTTGGCCAAAACCGGAGCCAATTCGGCGCGCCGGGCATACAGTTCCCTGCGGGTCACTTGGTAGGCGTGCTCACACAGCGCCTGGCGGTCGGCATAGCTGAAGATATTGGTGAAGAAAATTTGTTCGTCATTGCGATCCGGTTCTACCAGGATCAGGTCGGCCACGGGGTGGCTGCTGTAGTATTTTTTGAAACCGGCTTCCATGCGGGATTGGATCAGGGCACGGAAGGTCTGTGACAAAATCAAGGGCAAACCACCGCGGGTCAATCTCTGGTCGGAGACTTCGGCATTCTGGCCTTTTTCGCCGGAATCAAAAGGCACCAGTGGGTTGACCCCGATCAGCAAATCGACACCCTCATTCAGGGCGGCTGAGGCATGCAGCGTTCGCCGCAACGCGCCATCGACGTAGTAATGCCCGTTGATTTCAACCGGCGGGTAAAGGCCCGGCAGGGCGGCGCTGGCCTGCACGGCGCGTGAAATAGTTACGTCGCGGTGTGTTTCGCTGCCAAACCGGATGGCCGCGCCGCTGTCCAGGTCCACCGCCACGATATATAACTTGCAGTCGAGGTCATCGAAGTTGTCGCCGTGTCCCGAGGCCAGGAAAGCCTGCTCCAGGAAATCGTGCATGGCTTCGTTGTCAAAAATTCCGCTGGGCACGGCCTTGCCCAGTTGACTGACCAGCTGTGAAATACTGGCCTGGCCGGGGTTCCTGATCATGTTCAGCAGTGTATCGCTCAGGATTTTCGGTAGGCGGGCAGCCCTCTGGAGATATTCCCGGTAGGCGGGATGCAGAAAATCAGCGGGGTCGAACCTCAGGCTGGCGTACTCCTGACCCATGAAAATCCGGCACAGTTCCGCCGTGGTGATCCGGTTGGCGAGACCGGCTGCGATCAGGGCGCCGGAGCTAACACCGACGTAGACATCCAGTTCGTGCAGATGCAAGCCACGGATGCTTTCATCCAGGGCACGCAATGAGCCCAATTCATAGATGGCGCCCACCGGTCCGCCACCCGCAATCGCCAGGCCTGTTTTGGCGGGAGTGTCTTTCTGCTTGGGCGCAAGAGCCTGGTGTATCGTGAGCATGCTTGGCAACCTTCTTATGGGGCCATGAGTATACTTCGATTTTACCGGTGACCGTTGCGATTGACCAGCTTGGCACCATTTACAATATATAGACGCACAGCGGAAGAACTGCTTGGTGTGATGAGGGGGCTTGACGTGGAGGCATAATTTTGAAAAAGCACGCTGACCGGCTCAGGCGGGCCCTGGCCCAAAACCATGAACTGGCCAAACAACTCGATGAACCCGGTTTCCCGTTGGCGGAACTGGAACTCTTGCAGAGTTGGCAGCGTGAACGCCTGGCCCGTTCATTCAGCGACCTGATTAGCCAGGAGCGCTACCATGCTGCCGGCGAGTTTTTCCTGGAAGAACTGTACGGCGGTCTCCATTTTCGCGAAAGGGACCAGGAGATGGAACGTGTGCTGCCGGTTATGACACGCATGCTCCCCGATCACATGCTGTTGGCGATGGCCGAGGCCTTTGAGCTGCAGGCCTTGAGCCTGGATCTCGACATCGATTTGGCGGCCATACTGCACGAGTCCGGCCGGGACACTTTGGACACGGCCCGCTACGGTGAAATCTACCGTGCCTGCGACCGCCGGGCTGATCGTGAGAAACAGGTAGAAATTATCCGCAGCCTGGGTCTTGAGCTGAACCAGCTGGTGCATCACCGCATGGTCTTGTGGCTGATAAGAACCGTCCGTGGTCCGGCACGTGCGGCTGGGTTTGGTTTATTGCAGTCTTTTCTCGAGCAGGGCTTAACCGCATTTCGAACGATGGGCGACGGCACCGAGTTCATAGAGACAATCTGGAGCAGGGAAACGACGGTTATGCGCCGGCTGATGGCCGGTGATAAAGAACCGTTTTTAATAGACTAGAAGCTGCAGCCGAAATGCTCTTCGAGGTAACGTTTGATCTCCTGCTCGATTGGTGCTTTTAACATTATCAGCATAAATCCCAGGGTGGCCTGGATCCTCAGCTCGGTATCGTTGACCAGAATCTGGCCATGCACACCGGGCCGTTCGAAGTGGATGACCTCGTCCTCCCAGCCGTAATCGATACCGAATTTCTCAGCCAGGTCGCAGGAAAGTTCGTCCGCCGCCGTCAGTGCGTCCTCGTGGCTGAGCTTGTGGAATGCGTGGATATCTATTGTCGACACTTGTTGTTTTTATCCTTTCGGCTTGCGGCAGTTTAGCAATCCCGCGTCCTGTATTGCTACGAATGACAAAAATATGTTTATTGTGGCACTGCAATGAGTGATACATATCATCGCGGGAATTGATCTAGATCATCTAGCATAATTTATCATTCCATTTTTTGCACATCCTGCCGTATGATAGTCGGACAACCGTGTGCCAGTGGGGTTGGCGGTTGTTCTCAATTTGTACGTGGCGGATATGCCGGGTAAAGTTTTCAGCCCAACCCAATGACTGGTGGTCGGCCTACCTGATTGCTCAGATGGCGACGTATTGTTCTGTACATCTATATGGGGATCTGAAAATGAAAAAGAGTTTAACCCTTCTATTTCTATCACTGTTTTGCGCACTCACTTCATTCAGTGTTTTCGCAGTACCAGTGGACTATCCGACAAACAAGGATGGCAGCACCATAACCGGCGTTTTGACTGCGAGCTTTGATCCGCAAGGCACTTTCAGTGCCGAAGCGGTCATTCCCTTTCCTTCCAGTCTGGCTTTCACAACTACCACAGACATGACGCTGGATATCCCCGTGGATGATCCCAGCAATACCGGTGATCCAAAAGTGG